>NZ_DATEJS010000142.1:0-38624 GCF_035277845.1 Microbacterium sp. | reverse complement strand
CCCCCTTCTCGGCGCCGAGGCGGACGATCGCGCCTCCGATGCTCTCGACCTCGGTAGGGCGGCCGGCCTCCCTGTCCAGGAGCATGGACGTCTTGTGGTCGGCATGGTGGGCGAAGGCGTTGCCGAGGGCGTCGTCGACGTGCTGGCGGGACGGACCGATCCCCTGCGATTCGGCGACGGCGAACGTCTCCTCGAGCACCATCGAGACGATGCGGCGGGCATGGGCGTCAGCCCCGATCTGTCCGACGGACATTGCGGTGACGGCGCTGAGAGTGTTGAGCGCGGCGTTGAACGCCACCTTCTCCCAGATCGGTGCGCGCACGTCCTCCGCGACCGATGCGTTCAGACCGGCCCGGTCGAGGAGGTCGGCGATCTCGTGCAGCCGGGGAACCTCGGAAAGCGACCCGAGGCGCACCTTGCCCTGGCTGCTGCTCGCGATGGTTCCCGGCTCTTCCATGTCGGCCGGGAAGTCGGTGATTCCGAGCAGGGTCCGATCACGGCCGAACGCGTGTTCCAGGACCTCCGTGTTGCCCAGGCCGTTCTGCAGCGTCAGCCCGTAGCTGTCGGGGCCCATGAGGTGTCGGATCGAGTCGACGGCGGACTGGGTGTGGAAGCCCTTGGTGAAGACGACGAAGAGCTCGAAGGTGCCGGTGATGTCAGCAGCCTGGGCGGCGGACACAGCGGTGTGCTCGATGCCGAGGTCGGTGCGGAGCGTGATCCCCTTGCTGTTCAAGGCCTCGACGGTCCTCGGGTTGGCGTCGAGGAACACCACGTCGACCCCGGACATCGCCATGCGCGCTCCGAAGAGCTGTCCCATGGCTCCGGATCCGACAATCGCGGTCTTCATCGTGTTTCTCCGATCTCTTGCTGGGGAGGTGCTGCGCGGGTTCCGTCACGGGTGCCGTCAGGCGTTCAGCCGGCGGCGACCTTCACGTCGATGAGGACAGGCCCGCCGTCCTTCAGCGCCTGCGTGTACGCCAGTTCGAACTCCTCGCGGGTCTCGGCCCGCCGGGCGGGCACCCCGTAGCCTTCGGCGAGGGCCACGAAGTCGATGTCGCCGAGCTGCAGGCCGGGGACGTCCGGCACTCCCATGCGCTGGGCGAAGGCGGCGAGAGCGCCGTAGCCGGAGTTGTTGACGATGACGAAGATCGTCCGGGTCTGCCTCTGCGCGGCCGTGTACAGCGCGGTGATCCCGTAGTTCGCGGAGCCGTCGCCCACGGTCGCGACGATCGTCTTCTCCGGGGCGCCGATCGCCATTCCCACCGCCGCGGGGAGCCCGAATCCCAGGCCGCCCGAGGCGGGGAAGTGGTACATGCCGGGCCGGTCGATCGCGATCCGCTCGAGGTAGTCCAGGTCCAAGGTGGTGGTCTCGTTGACGTAGGCCACGGTGGCGTCGGCGTGAGCGTTGAGCACTTCGAGGATCTCGGTGCCGGTCATCCGACCCGGGGAGGTCTTCGCCGGAGGCATGGGACGGGTTCCCGGGGCCCCTCGGCGCGCTCCGCGGTCCGCGACCGTCTCGGAGAGCGTCTTCGTCGCGCTCGCCACGTCGCCGATGATGGACCGGCCGAACGGTGCTCGCGTCGCCTCCCGCGAGTCCTGGGTGATCTGGACGACCTGGGTGTCGGCGGGGAGGTAGGCGTTCGGCTCCCAGCGGTGGTACCGGAAGACCGCGGATCCCAGGACGAGGACGACATCGTGGCCGGCGAGGCGGTCGTGCACCGAGGCGACGCCCGGCACCAGCACGCCCGCGAAGTTCGGGTGCGTGGTCGGGAACGGGCAGCGGGAGGGGGAGGGTGCGATGTACACCGAGGCATCCGCCTTCTCGGCCAGCGCCACGACGGCGTCGAAGACCGCGGGGTCGGTCACGGCGGCCGCGTCGACCTGGGGACCGAGGACAAGTGCCAGGTGCTGCGCCCCGTCGATGAGGGCGGCGAGTTCCCGGGCGAGTTCGGGGCTGAGATTCCCAGCGGCCGTCACCGACCGCGCAGCGAGCAGGCGATCGTCATCCAGCGCGGCCTCGTCCCAGTCGTCCAGCGGAACCGACACGAAGACCGGGCCGCACGGCTGGGTGGAGGCCTCGAAGAGGGCCTGGGCCAGGGTGCGCGGCACGTCCGAGGCGGCCAGCGGCTCGTGCGAGTACTTCACGAGCGGCATCGGCAGCATGGCGGCGTCGACGCTGGCGAGCATCGTCTCCTGGCCGACCGTGCGCCGCACCTGCTGCCCGGCCAGCACGACCATGGGAATGTGGCCGTAGTGGGCATTCGTCAGCGCTCCCATGGCGTTCCCCGTCCCGGACGCGGCATGGAGGTTCACCAGGGCCGGGCGTCCGGTCGCGCGGGCATAGCCCTCGGCCATGCCGACCACCGCCTGCTCGTGCAGGCCGAGGACGAAGTCGAAGTCGTCGTCGAGGCCGGCGAGGAAAGGCAGCTCGTTGGATCCCGGGTTGCCGAAGACCGTGGTCATGCCGTGGGCGCGGAACACGTCCAGGCTGCTCTTCAGGACGCTCTTGTCAGTGGACACTCTGCGTCTCTCTTTCAGAAGGGAATGGGGCCCATGGCCGAGCGGACCCCGACCCAGTGCAGGGTCGTGAAGTCGTCGATGGCCTGATCGCCGTTGAAGCGGCCGATCCCGGAATTCTTCTCGCCGCCGAACATGATGTTCGGCTCGTCGTTGACGGTCGAGTCGTTGACGTGGGTCATGCCGGCCTTGACACCGCGTGCGAAACGGACGCCGCGTTCGACATCTCGGGTGAACACAGCCGAGGAGAGGCCGAATTCGGTGTTGTTGGCGATTCGCAGAGCGTCCTGTTCGCCGTGGGCCTTGATGATCCCCACGGCGGGGCCGAAGATCTCGTGCTGTGCGATGTCCATCTCCTCGGTGACGTCGGCGAACACGTGGGGACCGAAGAGGCGGCCGGCTCGCGTTCCTCCGACGACCTCGCGGGCGCCCTGGTCGCGTGCGGTCTGGATGAGGGAGGCCACGGCCTCGGCTTGGTCGTCGTTGATGATCGGGCCGATGACGACGTCGTCGTCATCGGTGTCACCGACCGCCAGTTCGCCGACGCGGGCGGCGAACCGGTCGACGAATTCGTCGTAGATGGACTCGTCCACGATGATCCGATTGGCGGCCATGCAGATCTGCCCCTGGTGGAGGAACTTGGCCATGAGGGCGCCGTTGACGGCACCGTCGATGTCGGCGTCGTCCAGGACCACGAGCGGGGCATTGCCGCCGAGTTCGAGGGCGACCTTCTTCATCCGACCCTGAGCGGCCAGTGAGCCGACGCGCTGCCCGATCGGCGTGGACCCCGTGAACGAGATCATCGAGGGGACCGGGTGCTGGACGAAGTGGTCGCCGATCTCCGATCCCGCACCGGGGACGACCGAGAGCAGGCCCTCGGGCAGGCCGGCTTCCTCGAAGATCTCCGCGACGATGAGGCCGCCGGAGACCGGGGTGTCCGAGGCCGGCTTGAGCACGACCGCGTTGCCGAGGGCCAGGGCGGGGGAGACGGAGCGGATCGACAGGTGCAGGGGGAAGTTCCACGGGGAGATGACCCCGATGACGCCGCGGGCCTCCCGGTAGACTCGGTTCTCCTTGCCGGGGAAGGCGGAGGGGTGCAGGGTGCCGTGGGCCCGGTTCGGGAACGTGGCCGACTCGCGGGTGATGCCGATCGCGGAGCTGACCTCGATGTTCGCCTTCAGCGCCGAGGAGCCGGACTCCACGCGCAGCAGCGCGGTGATCTCGCCTCGACGTCGCTCCAGGATGTCCGCCGCACGGGAGATGACGGCCGCCCGCTCGGCGGGGGCGACGAGGGCCCACTCCTTCTGCGCCGTCTCCGCGGCCCGGTAGGCCTCGTCGACGTCCGACGTGGATGCGCCCGCGAACGTACGCAGCGGCGTACCGTCGAAAGCGGTTGTGACCGCGAGCCGGCGGGCGGAGGATCCGTCTCGCCAGACTCCGCCGATGAACGTTCCCGCCTTCAGGGAGGCGATGAGCGAGCCCGCGATGTCGCGGGTCTCAGAAGATGTCGCCGTAGCAGTCATGAGAGCCTCTCTCGTAGATCAGGGTCTCCGATCGCTGCGCTGCTTGAGGAGACACTTCGAGGCTAGGTCGCTCCGATCACTCAGGTCCAATAATAAGTTCTGGCCTCTGGCATAAGCCGTGCCTATGATTTACGGCTTAGTGCGCCAGGCGCATCGTGTCGGCGGCCCAGTCCACGAACCAGGCGGTCGCCGCCGTCGGAGCGTCGATGGCTGAGTGGGCCCGCACCGTGCTGGAGAACTGATCGGGCGGCAGCGATCGGACCTCGAAGTCCCATCTGGCCGCCCAGTCCTTCGTGACGGCTTCCGGGACGAACGCGATGAGTCGAGACACCTCCAGCACGCCGGGAATGGCGGAGAACCCCGAGACGTGGAGAGAGCCGTCCGCCGGGGGTGGGAGCAAGGACTCGACGAGCGTGTGGCCCGTCGAGTCGCGGACCACCACCCGCGGCAGCGACGTCAGGTCTTCGAGGCTCGGCGTCCTGTCGCCGAACCGGCCCTTCGCCGACACGCAGCAGTAGTGATCCGAGCGGATCACTGCGGGCCGGACCGCCCCTCGAAGGGGGGTGGACGAGACGGCGAGGTCCAGCTGCCCCGAGACGAGGTCGTCCACTGCCGTCGTCGTGTTCAGGTTCACGACGTCGAGACTGCAGTGCGGAGCGGTCTCGGCCAGTCCGGACACCAGACCCGGCAGAAAGACCGTCTGCCCGAGGTCGGTGAGGGCGATGCGAAAGGTGGTCCGGGCGGCCATCGGGTCGAATCGGTGCAGTGCGCTGACGGCCGAGTCCGCCATCGCGGGAAGGCGGCCGACTTCCTCATAGAGCTGGAGCGCCGCGCGGGTGGGGGTGATCCCCCGTCCTTCACGCTCGAACAGCTGGTCTCCCGTCGCCTGACGCAGTCGATTCAGCGCCTGGGTCACGGACGGCTGGGACATCTTCAGGCGTTCCGCAGCCGCCGTCACCGAGCCTTCTTCGATGATGACGGCGAACACGCGGATGAGGTTCAGGTCCACCATGGCGGCCGTCCTTCCAGAACGTTCTACCGGCCGAGCGTACCGAGATGCGGATCGGGCCGGACCTCGCGGACGCTAGGTCGACGACCTCGGCGGGGCCACCGAGCCTCGTTCGATGAGCGTCTGATCCAGAACGCGCAGCACCGGCTCGGATCCGTCGCCCGCGATGCGCCGCAGCAGGATGCGGGCGGCTTCGGCGCCGATCGCGTGGATCGGCTGGGCTATCACCGTGATCCCGGGGCCGGCCAGAGCGGTCCAGTCGGCGTCGTCGAAGGTCACCAGGGAGAGGTCGCGAGGGATCTGCAGGCCGAGGGACTGCGCGACCCGGTAGACGCTGAGGGCGATGAGGCTGTCCGAGGCGACGATCGCGGTGGCCGGTTCCGAGCCCGTCAGCAGCTCCGCGGCGACCCGCTCGACGTCGTCGCGCGGCGCACCCAGCCGGATGATCGCGGTTCCCTCGGCGCCCGCCAGTGCGATCGCCTTCTCGAACCCCGCGACGCGATCCGCCACGGACGAGCTCAACAGGACCTCGCCCGGGCGGTAGTCGCCGTCGTGCTGCAGGGTCGAGAGGAACGCGATCCGTCGATGGCCCGCGGAGGTCAGAAGCCGGGTGAGTTCGAACGCACCGGTGCGGTTCGATGCGATCACGGCGTCGACCGCGAGATCGGCGACCGTGCGGTCGAACAGCACGAGGGGGCGTCCGGCCTCGGTGACGGCGGCGAGAGACGAGGCGTCGAGAGAGGATGCCGGGGCCACCAGGAGGCCGTCCACCTGCTTCGCGAGCTGCACGCTGATCGCCTTGCGCTCCGAGTGGGCGGTCTCATCGGAGTTCGACAGGATCAGGTCGAATCCGGCCGCGTTGATCACGTCCGCGGCCCCGCGCGTCGCCTGGGCGAAGAACGGGTTCTGGATGTCGCCGACGATCATCCCGATGGTGTGGGAGCGACCCGTCGACATCGTCCGAGCCAACTCGTTGGGCCGGTAGCCGAGACGCTCGGCCGCGCTGTGGACGCGCTCGCGCATGTCGTCGCTCACCGCGCCGTAGTCGCCGAGCGCGCGCGCCGCCGTCGCCTTCGAGACGTTCGCTTCGCGTGCGACATCTCCTACCGTGACCTCGCGGCGCACCGTCGACGCTTTGCCCACCTGATCTCCCGTCTGGCACTTCTCGAAGATTATCTGTTGACGGTCGAACGGGATTCGGGGTATCGTCCTTCCAGACCCGCTGAGACCGGTCTCAATCCTAACGCTGAGACCGGTCTCTCACAACCAGGCATCCACTCGGATCATCAACGAAGAGGTACACCGTGTCCATCCGTTCCACGCTCCGCCGGCTGGCGATCGCGACGATCGCCGCCACCGCGGCCGTCTCACTCGCAGCCTGCTCCTCGAGCGCGTCGCCGTCCTCCCCGTCCGCCGACGCGAATCCCTACGGGCTGATCACGCCCGGTCAGATCCGCGTCGCGAGCCTCGGCGATGCCAAGCCCTATACGTTCACCGATGCCAACGGGGACTTCACCGGCTTCGACGTCCAGCTGTTCAAGAACGTGGCCGGGCGCATCGGCATCCACGACGTCGTCTTCACCGGTCAGGACTTCTCCGGTCTTCTCGCCGCCGTCGCCAACGGCCAGTTCGACGTCGGCGTGGCCGCGATCGGCATCACGCCTGACCGCAAGAAGACGGTCGACTTCTCGGACGGATATCTGGCCGGGTACCTCACCGTCATGACCACGAAGAAGTCCGGGATCAAGACCGTGGCGGATCTCGCCGGCAAGCGTCTCGGCGTGGTGCAGGGGACGCTGCAGGAGCAGTACGCCGAGAAGCACTTCCCGAAGACGCAGCTCGTGCGCTTCCCCGACAACAACAGCGCGATCGCGGCCGTCAACAGCGGCACGATCGACGCGCACTTCCTCGACTACGAGGCGGCGAAGACCTACGCGAAGCAGTTCGGGCTGATCAACGCCATCAACATCCCCTCCTTCGACGCCCCCGCGGGGTTCGCGATCGCGAAGGGCAAGACGAAGTTCCGCGAGGCGCTGGACAAGGCTCTTCGCGCCGCGATGGACGACGGAACCTGGGAGAAGCTCTACCAGAAGTGGTTCCCGGGGTCTCCGATGCCCGCCCAATACCTGCCGGCGAGCCAGCGCACCGCGTCGCCGACCCCGGCGCCGGCGAACGGCTGACCGAGACATGGCGCGGCAGGGACGGCGACCCGTCCGTTCCTGCCCGCCCGCTCGCGAAGGGAGCACTTCATGGACTGGCTGAACAACATCATCAAGACGTTCTTCGACTTCGGGGCGATGGCGCAGGTCTTCCCCCAGTTGCTGAAGATCGGACTGGTCAACACGCTGATCATCTCGCTGTGGGCCACCGTGATCGGGATCGTCCTGGGCATGGTCGTCGCGATCATGGGCATCTCGAAGACGCGGTGGCTGCGCTACCCGGCCCGGGTCTACACCGACATCTTCCGAGGACTGCCCGCCATCCTCACCATCCTGCTCATCGGGCAGGGGTTCGCGCGGTTCAGCCAGCAGCTGTTCGGTCCGTCGCCGTACCCGCTCGGCATCCTGGCGCTGAGTCTCATCGCCTCCGCCTACATCGGCGAGATCTTCCGGGCCGGCATCCAGAGCGTCGACCGCGGACAGCTCGAAGCGTGCCGTGCCCTCGGCATGGGCTACGGATCGGCGATGCGCCTGGTCGTGGTGCCGCAGGGCGTGCGGCGGGTGCTGCCGGCCCTCGTCAACCAGTTCATCGCGATCGTGAAGGACTCGAGCCTCGTGTACTTCCTCGGCCTGCTCGTCGGGGAACGCGAACTGTTCCGGGTCGGGCAGGATGCCGCTGTGCTGACCGGCAACCTGTCGCCGCTCGTGCTGGCCGGCCTGTTCTACCTGGTGATCACGGTTCCGCTCACCCACCTCGTCAACTACTTCGACAACCGCTTCCGAACCGGCAGGCGCAAGCCCGCACCCCCGAAAAGCGGCCTCGACGAGGTCGAGGACCTCACCCTCATCCACGGAGAGAACTCATGACGTACACGTCCCCCGTGCCGGTCGCCGGCGACCGCCACTACGCGGGCTCCAGCCTCCAGCTGCGCGAGATGACGATGGCGTACGGCGACATCGACGTGCTCCGGCAGGTCTCCATCGACGTCGCCCCGGGAACCACGACGTGCATCATCGGCCCGTCCGGATCCGGCAAGTCCACGCTGCTGCGCGGCGTCAATCGGCTCCACGAACCCAGGAGCGGCGACGTGCTGCTGGGTGGGGAGAGCATCCTCAAGCTCAAGCCCGACACCGTCCGGCGTCGCATCGGCCTCGTCTTCCAGCACTTCAACCTGTTCCCGGACCACACCGCCCTGGACAATGTCGCGCTGGCCCTGCGCAACGTCAAGAAGCTCGGCAAGGCGGAGGCGCGCCGGGTCGCTCTGGAACGTCTCACGGAGGTCGGCCTCGCCGAACGCGCCGACCACCGCCCGCGTGACCTGTCCGGCGGTCAGCAGCAGCGCGTCGCGATCGCGCGCGCGCTCGCGATGGAGCCCGAGGTGATGCTGTTCGACGAGGCGACCAGCGCTCTCGACCCCGAACTCGTCAAGGGCGTGCTCGATCTCATGGCCGGCCTCGCGCGACGCGGCATGACCATGCTCGTCGTGACGCACGAGATGGGATTCGCCCGCAAGGTCGCCGACCAGGTGGTCTTCATGGACGAAGGCAAGGTCGTGGAGTACGGCGAGCCCGCCGACGTGTTCGACGACCCGCGGAGCCCCCGCCTGCAGCGCTTCCTGTCGGAGGTGCTGTGATGGCATCGGCCCCGATCCGCGCGGCGGTCGTGGGATTCGGCGTCTCGGGCCGCGTCTTCCACGCGCCGTTCCTGGCGGCATCCCCGGACTATTCGCTCGACGCGATCGTCACCGGCGACCCGGCCCGGGCGGCTGAGGCGCGCCGCCTGCATCCCGCCGCCGACGTGGCGCCCTCGATGGATGCGGTACTCGAGCGGGCGGCCGAGTTCGACCTCGTGGTGCTCGGCTCACCGCCCGCGACCCACGCGCCGCTCGCCACTGCTGCGCTGGATGCCGGACTGGACGTCGTCGTCGACAAGCCTTTCACCGTGACATCCGCCGAAGGGCGCACGCTGGCAGCGCACGCGGCGCAGCTCGGACGCCGCCTGACGGTGTTCCACAATCGGCGCTGGGACGGCGACTATCTGACCGTGCGCCGACTCGTCCGCGAGGGAGCGCTCGGCGCGGTGGCCCGCTTCGAGTCCCGGTTCGAATGGTTCAAGCCCGAGCCCCGAGAGTCGTGGAAGACCGGCGCCGCCGTCGCGGCCGGCGGCGGCATCCTGTACGACCTCGGACCGCACGTGATCGATCAGGCGCTCCAGCTGTTCGGCCCGGTCGACGACGTGTACGCCGAACTCGCCGTGCGCCGACCCGGCGCCCCGGCGGAGGACGACGCCTTCATCGCGCTGCGTCATGCCTCCGGGCCGATCTCCCACCTGTGGGTCAGTTCGATGGCGGCGCAATCCGGCCCGCGGTTCCACGTGCTCGGGTCCCGAGGCGGTTACACGGTGCGGGGGCTGGACGGACAGGAGGCGGCGCTGGCCGCCGGCACCTCACCGGACGATCCTGCGTACGGGCTCACCGACGAGAGCCGCTGGGGGACCGCCGGAACGGACGACGCACCCGCCCTCGTCCCCACCGAGCGCGGCGACTACGGCGCGTTCTACCGCCTGCTCGCCGACGCGATCCTGCGCGGCGGCGACGTGCCGGTCGACCCGGCCGACGCCGTGGCGGGCCTCGAGCTCATCGAGCGCATCCACGCCGAGACCAGCCGCTGAGGCGGCGGCGAACGATTCAGAGGAGAAGAAGAAGAGATGACCAACCACCTGCCCGACCACGTCGCGATCCTCGGAGGCGGCATCTTCGGCACGTCGACCGCCGCACAGCTCGCGAGAAGGGGCATCCGCGTGACCCTGGTGACCGACGGCGCGCTCGCCGGCGGTGCATCGGGGCGGTCGCTGGCCTGGCTGAACTCGGCATGGAACTGGCCGCAGCCGTACTATGCGATCCGGGTCGCCGGTATCGACCGCTGGCGGACGTGGGCCGCGCGGCACGAGGGCTCGCAGGAGTACCTGCGCTTCACCGGCGGGCTCATGTGGGCCGCCGAGGACGAGTCGCTGCGGGACCTGTTCGTCAGCGAACGGGAGCGGGGTTACGACGCGCTCTGGCTGTCCCGGGAGCAGATCCCGGAGTTCGCGCCGGGGGTGGATGCCGCGGCCGTCGCAGCCGAAGGGGCGATCTTCAATCCGGGCGAGGGCTGGGTGAACCTGCCGTCGGTGATCGCGCTGCTCGCCGCGGAGATCGCGGCCCTCGGCGGGACGATCGTTGAGAACGCCGGGCCGGCGTCGCCGACGGTCGACGACGGCCGTGCGACCGGCATCCGGCTCGCATCGGGGGAGCGGATCGCGGCGGACGCGGTGCTGCTCGCGACCGGGCCTGCCGTGCCGCACCAGCTCGCCGAGCTGGGCGTCGAGATCGGCACGGCCAGTCCGCCCGCATTCGTCGCCTTCACCAAGCCTGCGGACAGCGCCCTCACGACGACCCTGAACACCCCGCGCGTCGCGGTGCGACGCACCGTGGACGGCGGCTTCGCGATGGACTCGGCGTGGTCGGAGGAATCCATCGAGGTGGCCGCCGACGGCTCACTCGTCATCCACGACGACGTCGTGCGAGAGCTCCTCGAGGAGGGCCGTCGCGTTCTCGCCGGACACCCCGTGCTGGAACTCGACCGGATCGGATCCGGGTACAAGCCGGTGCCCGCCGACGGCGAGCCCGTCTACGGGCAACTCGACGAGATCCCGGGGCTGTACATCGCGTTCAGTCACAGCGGCGCCACGCAGGGGCTCCTCACCGGTGAGCTTCTCGCCGATGAGATCGCCACCGGGTTCGTCTCCCCGCTGATGGCATCCTTCCGCCCGGGACGGTTCGCCTCCGTGCCGGCCTGAGCGCATGTGACCGACGGCACATTCAGTCGTCACGAACCCCTGGCGGCGGGACACGGCCCGGCGTAGGATCCGCTACGCCAGGGCCGCCGGAACCCGAACGGAAGCCTGGGGACTTCCAGCCGGCCGCCCGGAGGAGGACAGCTATGCGCATGCGCAGATTCGCGCTGATCGCGGCTTCGGCCGCTCTCATGCTGGGGATGGGAGTGGCCGGTCCGGCGGCGTACGCCGCCGCCGGAGGCACGGGTCACACGATGACCCAGACCTTCACCCAGCACGGCACCTGGACCGAAACGGGGGACACCGACTTCTGCACGGGCCAGTCCATCGACCCGACGATCACCGGCAACGCGGTGTCGCACATGACCTGGTTCCCGGGCGGGGACGAGGTGTGGGGCACCTTCACGGAGACGGGCACGGCCACCGCGGTCATCAACGGCCTGACGTGGTCCGGGCGCATCACCGTCTGGGGCAACGTCAACATGAACGAGAGGAACGCGAACAACACCTTCACCGCGACGTTCACGCTGTCGGCGACCGACCCGGTCACCGGCGCGATGTACTCCGAGACGGGACATGAAGTCGCCCACGTCACGTGGAACGCCGTCTCTCAGCAGCCGGTGGTGTCGTTCGACAAGATGTGGTTCACCTGCAATTTGCCGTAGGCCGGGGAGCGCGGTGACCCGATCCGTCACGTTCGGCCCCGTCAGGGCGTCGATCGTGACGGATCGGCGGAGCGAGGAGCACTCCGCCGTTCACCGCACGGCGTCGATGTGGTACGTCACCCCTCGGAAGCTGAACTCGTCACCCGCGTGCAGGCCCGCGATCGCGGCATAGATGGGGGCATCGGTCGAGATGCCCGAGTACGAGACCCCCTGCGCCGTGAACTCGCTCACCGCCGCCCCGATGACGTAGCGCTCGCCGTCGAACTCGACGATCGCGCCCGGGCCGACCACCCTCATCGGCCCGAAATCGAGCGCATCGATCGCGGCGACCGTCGCGGACTGCGCCGCCAGCACCTCGCCGTCGAGGGCGACGAAGGCGCCGGCGTCATCCGACTGCGACAGGTCGTCGACGGTGTACTGCGCGCCCGGGTCGAGCTCCGCCGCGTGCTCGTCGGTGCGCTCGTCGCCGGCCGTCGCGCGCCCGGCCCGCAGCACATGGGCTCGCATCGCCGTGCGCACCGAGTCCTTGTCGTCGCCGTCCATGGTCGCTCCCTCGTGCTCGGGTCCGTCAGGGTTCCGGCGACCGCCGGAAGGCGGGCGTCGCAGGGCCATCTTCCCACTCCGGTCGCGAATCCGGCCCGCGTGCCCCCGCGCCGGGCCTACGCTCTCGTCATGACAACGCCGCGTCCTGCGATCACCACGACCGGACAGCTGCGGGCGTCGGGGCACACCCACCGTCCGCTGCGCGTCGAGCTCCGCGAGAACCTGCTCGCCGCGCTCGCCGACGGGCGCGACCCGTGGCCCGGCATCCACGGGTTCGAGACCACCGTCATCCCGCAGCTCGAGCGGGCGCTCCTCGCCGGCCACGACATCGTGCTGCTGGGCGAGCGCGGGCAGGGCAAGACGCGGCTGCTGCGCAGCCTCGTCGGCCTCCTCGACGAGTGGTCGCCGGTCATCGAAGGCTCGGAGCTCGGGGAGCATCCGTTCCACCCCATCACGCCGGCCTCGCTGCGGCGGGCCGCCGAGCTGGGCGAGGACCTTCCCGTCGCCTGGCGTCATCGGTCCGAGCGCTACGCCGAGAAGCTCGCCACCCCCGACACCTCGGTCGCGGACCTCATCGGCGACGTCGACCCGATCCGGGTGGCCGAGGGCCGCTCGCTCGGTGACCCCGAGACCATCCACTACGGGCTGGTGCCTCGCAGCCACCGCGGCATCGTCGCGATCAACGAGCTGCCCGACCTCGCCGAGCGTATCCAGGTGTCGCTGCTGAACGTCATGGAGGAGCGCGACATCCAGATCCGCGGCTATCTGCTGCGGCTCGACCTGGACGTGCTCGTGGTCGCCACCGCCAACCCCGAGGACTACACCAACCGCGGCCGCATCATCACGCCGCTCCAGGACCGCTTCGGGGCGGAGATACGCACCCACTACCCGCAGGAGATCGACGACGAGATCGCCGTCATCCGGCAGGAGGCCGACCTCGTGGCCGACGTGCCCGAGCATCTGCTCGAGATCCTCGCGCGCTTCACCCGCAATCTGCGCGAGTCGGATGCCGTCGACCAGCGGGCCGGCGTGTCCGCGCGTTTCGCCATCGCCGGCGCCGAGACGATCGCCGCGGCAGCCCTGCACCGGGCGACCCGCCGCCACGAACCGGTGGCCGTGGCGCGGCCGGTCGACCTGGAGACCGCCGTGGACGTGCTCGGCGGCAAGATCGAGTTCGAGACGGGCGAGGAGGGCCGTGAGCGCGCCATCCTCGAGCACCTGCTGCGCACGGCGGTCGCCGATACGGCCCGCGCTCATCTGCGCGGACTCGACGCACGCGTGCTCGTCGACGCCCTCCACGACGGCGTCACGGTGATGACCGGCGAGCAGGTGCCGGCGTCCGACGTCCTCGCCGCGCTGCCGCTGCTCGGAGAGTCCGACCTCTACGACCAGGTGGCCGAACGGCTCGACGCGCAGACCCCGGGCGAGCGGGCCGGGGCGGTGGAGCTGCTTTTGGAATCGCTGTACCTCGAACGCCGGATCGGCAAGGACAGCGCGGCGGGGGAGACGGTCTATGGATGAGGCGATGCACTGATGGTCCGCAGCTTCCACCGCGTGCCCGCGCACACCGCGCGGTACGGCGAGTACTCCGGCGGCGACCCCCTCGCACCCCCGGTTCCGGTGCAGGAGGCGCTCGAGGCGATCGGCGCGGACGTCATGGCGGGAACGTCGGCCGAGCGCGCCATGCGGGAGTATCTGCGCCGCGGCGGTCGCGGGCGGCAGGGGCTCGACGACCTCGTGCAGCGCGTTCAGCAGCGCCGGTCCGAACTGCTGCGGCGGCACCGGCTCGACGGCACGCTCGAGGAGATCCGCCGACTGCTCGACCACGCGGTGCTCGAGGAGCGGAAGCAGCTGGTCCGCGACGTGCGGCTCGATGACGACGTCCGCGCGTTCGCGGAGATGCGGCTCGAGAACCTGCCCACGAGCACGGCCGCCGCGGTCAATGAGCTCGCCGACTACGAATGGCGCAGTCCCTCCGCCCGGGCCGACTACGACCGCATCCGGGAGCTCCTCGGCCGCGAGCTGCTCGACCAGCGTTTCGCCGGCATGAAGAGCGCGCTCGAGAACGCGACGGATGCCGACCGGCAGGCCATCCGCGACATGCTCGCCGACCTCAACGACCTGCTCGACAAGCGCCGGCGGGGTGAGGACACGCCGCAGGACTTCGACGAGTTCATGCGCAAGCACGGCGACCAGTTCCCCGAGCGCCCCCGCAACCTCGACGAGCTGATGGACGCGCTCGCCGAGCGGTCGGCCGCGGCCCAGCGACTGCTCAACTCGATGACCCCCGAGCAGCGCGACGAGCTGCTGGACCTCGCCGCCCAGGCGTTCGGCTCGCCGGAGCTCATGCAGTCGCTGGCGCGTCTGGATGACAATCTGCGCACGCTTCGCCCCGGAGAGGACTGGTCGGGGTCGGCATCCTTCTCGGGAGACGAGCCGACCGGCCTCGGCGAGGCGACCGGCGTCATGCAAGACCTGGCGGATCTGGACTCTCTCACCGACCAGCTCGGCCAGTCGTATCCCGGCGCCCGGATGGACGACATCGATCTCGACGCGCTGACCCGGCTCGTCGGCGAGGACGCCGCCGTCGCCGCCCGCACCCTGCGCGAGCTCGAGCAGCAGCTCAAAGACACCGGGATGCTGCACCGCGCATCCGACGGCGCCCTGCGGCTCACCCCGCGCGCGATGCGCCAGCTGGGCCGCGCCCTGCTGCGCGACGTCGCGACCCGGCAGTCCGGGCGCCTGGGGCGCCGCGAGACCCGCCAGGCCGGGGCGGCAGGGGACCGGACCGGCTCCACCCGGGCATGGGAGTACGGCGACACCGAGCCGTGGGACATCCCGCGCACGGTGTCGAACGCCGTGCTGCGCACGGTCGCCGACGGAGGCGACGCGTCGGCGGGCGTGCGGCTGAGCACAGGCGACGTCGAGGTGGTCGAGACGGAGCAGCGCACCCAGGCCGCCGTCGCGCTGCTGGTGGACACGTCGTTCTCGATGGCGCTGGATGACCGGTGGGTGCCGATGAAGCGCACCGCCCTCGCCCTGCACCACCTCATCTCGAGCCGCTTCCGGGGCGACAGCCTGCAGCTGATCGCGTTCTCGCGCTACGCGGAGGTGATGGACATCGAGCAGCTGACCGCGAAGGACGCCGTCTGGGACAAGGGCACGAACCTCCACCACGCCCTGCTGCTGGCCGAGCGCTACTTCCGTCGCCATCCCGCCGCGCAGCCCGTGCTGCTCATCGTCACCGACGGCGAGCCGACCGCGCACCTCGACCCGGACGGCGACGTGTTCTTCGCCTACCCGCCCGACCCGCGCACCGTGGCGGTCACCGTGCGCGAACTCGACGCGGTGCAGCGGCTCGGCGTGCAGACGACCTTCTTCCGTCTCGGCGACGACCCGGGGCTCGCACGGTTCATCGACGCCCTCGCCCACCGCGCCGGAGGACACGTGGTCGCCCCCGAACTCGCGGACCTCGGGCGCGCGGTCGTGGACAGCTATCTGACGTCGCGCGACACGTGGCACGGGCCGCCCGAGGACTTCCACGAGCTGCTGCGCGGCAGATCGTGGTGGTGGTAGCGGCCGGGGATCCGCGGGGCAGCCGCGCGGCCGGTCAGGCCACGGTGCGGGCCATCCGCAGCTCGCGACCGGCCGACAGCACCACCGAGTCGCCGGTCAGCGTGAAGCCCGCCTTCTCGTACGCCCGTCGCGCACGGGCGTTCGCCTCGTGCACGAACAGCTGGAGCTCGGCCAGGTTCTGCCCGGCCGTCCATGCGGCGGCGGCGTCGAGAAGCGCCTGCACCGCACCGCCTCCGCGGGCTCGTGGAGCGACGTAGACGCCGACGACCTCCGCCTGGCGCGCCGTCACGACGTGTCCGGAGAGGCCCCTGTCGCCGATCCGCCGGATGATGACGGTCAGTCCGCCGACCCAGCTGTCCCCGTCGACGGCGACGAGCGCGCGCTGGCGCGGGCGACGGCCGGCGTCCTCGGACCCGTCCAGGGCCCGCTGCTGCCAGAGCTCGTCGGGCTGGGCCGCGGCGACCTCGTACCTCGTCAGGAACGCGACGCCCGCGTCCGGGTCCTGCAGGGCCTCGAGACGGAAGTCGCGCAGCTGCCGCCACTCGCCGGGGCGCACGGCGCGCACGGCGATCTCGGGCATGTCCTTCACCCTAACGGCGGTGGCCCGGCTCCCGGCGGGCGGAGCGGCCCATCGTGGGCAGGGCGAGGGTCTCCCGCAGGAAGGCGTGGATCGTGGCATGCAGCGCCGCGGTCGCCGCGTTGTCGATCGATCCGGCATGGCCGCCGTCGGCCGGCTCCAGGTAGTGCACCTCGGCATCCGTCTCGGACTCGAGCCGGGCCGCCATCTTGCGGGCCTGCACCGGGCCGACACGGTCGTCGCTCGTGGCGGCGTAGATGAGGGAGGGCGGGTACGCGGCATCCGGATCGACCAGGTGGTACGGCGAGAACGTGCGCACGAACTCCCAGTCCTCCGGCACGTCCGGGTCGCCGTACTCCGCGATCCAGCTGGCCCCGGCCGACAGCCGGGTGTAGCGGCGCATGTCCAGCAGCGGCACCCCGCACACGATCGCCCCGAAGTCGTCGGGGTACTGCGTGAGCATGTTGCCGACGAGCAGGCCGCCGTTGGACCGGCCGTGGCATCCGATCCGCGCGGGCGTCGAGACTCCGCGCGCGACGAGGTGCCGGGCGACCGCCACGAAGTCCTCGTACGCGCGGTGCCGGTGCTCGCGCAGCGCGGCCAGGTGCCAGGCCGGCCCGAATTCGCCGCCGCCGCGGATGTTCGCGACGACGAACACGCCGCCCTCCTCGAGCCATGCCGGTCCGACGATCGCGGGATACTCCGGCGTGAGCGCGTGCTCGAACCCGCCGTAGCCGCTCATCAGCACCGGCAGGACCCCGTCCCGCACCCGCGGGCCGACCTCGAAGTACGGCACCCGGGTGCCGTCGGCCGAGACCGCCCAGTGCTGGGATGCCGCGAGGCCGGTGGTGTCGAACGACGCCGGGGCGGATGCCACCACCTGCGCATCGGGGGTCGCTGCGTCGGTGACGATCAGCGTCGCGGGGGTGAGGAACCCGCGAGCCACCACCCACAGCTCGTCGTCCTCGTCGGCGTCCCGGGTGGCGACGTCGATCGAGTAGACGTCGGTATCCGGCAGGTCGAGATCGAGCGGGGTCGCCGCCCAGCCCTCGGCCGGGTCGAGCGCGACGAGCCGCGACTGCACGTCGTCGAGCACGGTCAGCACAAGGCGGTTCTTCGTCCAGGTCCAGGTGCTGAGCACGCGGGTGGCGGTCGGCTCGAACACCGGCGTCAGGGCGCGCCCCGCGTGCACGTCGGCGAGCGTGCCGACCAGCAGCGTTCCGCCCGCAACCGGGGCGCCGCCGATCACCGCGTCGGTCGTCGCCCGCACCGCGATGAGTCCGCCGTGCGGCGACACGTGGGCATCCTGGGGCAGGTCGAGCACCTGCGGGACGGCCGCCGGATCGGTGGCATCCCAGACGTGGTTCTCGAAGTGGAAGAAGTCGTGCGCCACTTCGACCACGGCGGTCGCGCCGCCGCCGGTGTGGTCCACCGCGGGGAAGACCCCCACGTCGGAGGCCACGCCTTCGACGACCACGGGGGCATCGCGCAGCGGCGTGCCACGCCGCCAGACGCGTGCCGAGATCGGGTATCCGGAGTCCGTGGTGCCGCCGCCGTCGAGCGCGGATGCCACCAGCAGCGTGTCCCGGTCGATCCAGGCGACACG
This sequence comes from Microbacterium sp., assembly GCF_035277845.1. Lineage (GTDB taxonomy): Bacteria > Actinomycetota > Actinomycetes > Actinomycetales > Microbacteriaceae > Microbacterium. The sequence continues at coordinate 20,614 of NZ_DATEJS010000142.1, read as the reverse complement.
GGACTTCTGCACGTCGAGGGCGAACGGGGTGTCGGTGACGAAGGCCGCGGCATCCAGATCGAACTCGCGGACGACGTGCGCGTCGCCGCCGTCCGGGCTGAGGTTCACGAGCGCCCGCCCGCACCCGGCCGGGCCGTGCACCGTCCCGGCGAAGCTCCACTCGACGCCTTCGGCCGCACCGAGCGCGTCGACGTCGAGCAGCACCTGCCACTGCGGCGCGCCGGCGCGCATCGCCGCCCGGGGCGTTCGGCGCCACAGTCCGCGCGGATGCTCGGCATCCCGCCAGAAGTTGTACATCCAGTCGCCGCGGCGCGACGGCACCACGAGCCGGCGCGGATCGTCCAGGATGCCGCGCAGACGCCGTTCGAGGTCTCCGCGCCAGGTCGACGCGAACCGCGTCTCGGTGGCGGTGGTGCGCTCGGCCGCCCAGGCGAGAGCCTCGGGCCCGTGGATCTCCTCGAGCCACAGGTAGGGGTCGGTGGGTTCTTCGGCGAGCGGGGATGCGGGCGCGGCGCTGGGCTGAGTCACGCCCGCCAGCCTACGAGCAGCAATGCTGCCGCGGCGATGCCCCAGACCGCGTAGGCCGCGAGCGCCAGCATCAGCAGCCATTCCCGCACCGACCCGGCGTGGCCGAGCACGGGAACGGCCAGGTACCCGTTGTGCTTCCACATCGCCCGCAGCACGGGAACCTCGGCGAGCAGCGCCGGCGGCCGCGGGTTCAGCGGCCACAGCAGCGGCACGCCCTCGATGGTGAGCGCGTCGCCGACGAGGTGCACGCCGAACCCGAGTCCGATGCACAACGGCAGCCAGCCGAACTGCTCCGGCGCCCAGAGCAGGATGCCGCCCGCGACGACAGCGCCGAGGATCCAGGCGAGCAGCCACGAGCGGACGAGGGTGAGCACCTTGAGGGCGAAGGCGGTGCACGCCATCACGGCGAGCGCCGAGCCGATCTGCAGGCTGTGGTCCCATCCGGTCGGCGTCCAGCGGAGCATCCCCAGCCCGAACGCGGCCGCGAGGGTGCCGGCGACGGCCAGGAGCGAATGCATGCCGTGCCGGTGCCCGCCGGAGACCGTCTCGACGGCGTCCGCCACCGCCGGGCCGAGCACCGGAACCGAGTGCGCGATGGTGGCGTTGTGGTGGTCGGCATCCGGCAGCAGCGCGGCGCCCGCGCACACCGCTGCGCCCACCAGCACCGCGCCCGGCGTCAGCGGGTACAGCCCGAGGGCGGGGACCGCGGTGGCGGTGACCGCGATCCATGCGGCGGCGCCGCTGATCGCGTGGGAGGTGCCCATCATGAGCTGTCGGCCCTTCGTCGAGTGCTCGTACCGCGCGACTCGGGCACAGGTTCAGCCGGTCCAGCATGCCGGGTCGCGACGGTGGGGTCAAAGCGAGCGCCGGTTCTGTCATGCTCGGGGTATGTCCACCATCTCCGCGGCCCCGGTCCGCTGACGCCGCCATGAGACTCGTCCAGATCGCGCAGCACGCCGCGGATCTCGACCGTGCGGCGTCGTTCTACCGGTCCCTGCTCGGCCGGGAGCCGAGCGCGGTCTACGACCCGCCCGGGCTGCTCTTCTTCGACCTCGACGGCGTCCGCCTGCTGCTCGACCGCAACGCCCCGAGCGCGCTCGTCTACCTGCACGTCGATGACGTGCGCGCCGCACTGCAGCGGCTCGCGGGTCTCTTCGAGGTGGTCTCCGAGCCGCACGTGATCTTCCACCACGACGACGACACGCTCGGGCCTGCCGGGCACGACGAGTGGCAGGCGTTCATCCGCGACAGCGAGGGCAACACGGTCGGTCTGGTGTCGTTCCAGCGGACGTAGGCGTATCACCGCCCGGCACTGCCGGCTCCTCTCCGTGACCCGCATCCAGCGGGCGGCGCCCACGGCGCCCACACCATCGGGGGGACCATTCGTCATGCTCAGCAACAGCCTCATCGCGATCATCGCGAGGATCGATCCGGCGATCTGGGAGATCGTCGACGGCGGACCGGGAGCGCCCTGGCAGCGCGCAAGCCTCGCCGCACTCAACCCGCAGCCGCTGCCGCCCGTCGACGGCGGCGCGCGGTTCGGCGCGGAGCGCCGCGCCATGCGCTACGGCGCGGGGGTCGCCGTGGAACTCGTGCGTGCCGCATCCACGGCCCAGCTGCTCGGCGTCGCCTTCGAGCCGGGCGACGACATCTGCCCGCCGCCGCGCAAATTCCCGCACATCCCCGTGCCGTTCCCCTTCCCCGACCCCGACCCGCACCCGTGGTACCAGGGAGACGAGTCGATCGTCGCGTACGCCGCCGGCCTCGCGTTCACGCTCGAAGCCACCGCGCAGGCGTGGGAGCAGCTGCGCGCCGCCGACGCCCTGACGGCGGTCCACGACCAGGCGATGAAGACGGCGATGGGCGGGCAGACCCGCGCCGCGTAGAGCCGGGGTGCGCCCGGAGGGTCCTACGCTGGAAGCATGAGCGCCTACGTCTCGGCGTTCGAGCTGTTCTCCATCGGCGTAGGACCCTCGAGCTCCCACACCGTCGGTCCCATGCGCGCTGCGGCGGACTTCGTCGCGCGCCTGCGGGATGCCGGCATCATCTCCACCGTCGCCCGCGTCGAGGGCACCCTGTACGGGTCGCTCGGCGCCACCGGGCTCGGCCACGGCACGCCCGACGCCGTCGTCGCGGGCCTGCAGGGTCTCGCACCCGAGACGTGCGACCCGGCCGACGTGCGTCGCGCCTGGCAGGCCTGGCCGGACGGCGATCCGCTGATCCTCGGGGGTACGCACCCGGTGCCGTTCGCGAAGGACGACATCGCGTTCGCCCCGCGCACGCGCCTGCCCGGCCATCCGAACGCCATGTCGCTGGTCGCGAAGGATGCCGCCGGCATCCCGCTCATCGCCGAGACCTACTACTCGATCGGCGGCGGCTTCATCCGTCGCGAGGGCGAGCAGGCGCAGGTGGCGAAGCATCCGTTCCCGCTGCAGTTCGACAGCGCCGCAGAGCTGCTCGAGCTGTGCGACGAGCAAGGGCTGACGATCGCCGAAGCCGCGCGCCGCAACGAGGAGTCGCTGCGCAGCGAGGAGGAGGTCGCGGCGGGCCTCGACCGCATCTGGGACGCCATGTCCACCTGCGTCGAGGCCGGACTCCACACCGACGGCACCCTGCCCGGCATCCTGAAGGTGAAGCGGCGCGCGTCCGTGATCCGCACGCAGCTGGAGGGCGTCGAATCGCACGGGCACCGTGAGCTCCCCGGCGAATGGCTGGGCGCGTTCGCGCTCGCCGTCAACGAGGAGAACGCCGCGGGCGGGCGCGTGGTCACGGCGCCCACGAACGGCGCTGCCGGCATCCTTCCCGCGGTCGCGATGTACTGGTGGCGCTTCCTCGCCGACTCCGGGCTCGGCGTCGGCAACGCGGTCACCCCCCACGGCGAGCTGGTCGGATCGGCGCTTCTCGGGTTCGGGGCGGAGCGATCGCTCGTCGCCGTCGGTGCGATCGACGACCCCGACGAGCTCGCCGAGGCCAATCGCCGCCGGGGCATCCGGCGCTTCCTGCTGACCGCGACCGCGCTCGGCTCGCTGTTCAAGGCGAACGCGTCGATCTCCGGCGCCGAAGGCGGATGCCAGGCCGAGGTCGGCTCGGCCTGCGCCATGGCCGCCGGCGGCCTCACCGCCGTGATGGGCGGCACCAACCGGCAGATCGAGAACGCCGCCGAGATCGCGATGGAGCACCACCTCGGCCTCACGTGCGACCCGGTCGGCGGTCTCGTGCAGATCCCGTGCATCGAGCGCAACGCGATCGCGGCATCCACCGCGGTCACCGCAGCGCGCCTCGCCCTGCGCGGCGACGGCTCGCACTACGTGCCGCTGGATGCCGTCGTGGAGACCATGCGCCAGACCGGCATCGACATGTCGACGAAGTACAAGGAGACGAGCGAAGGCGGCCTCGCCGTCAACGTCATCGAGTGCTGACCGCGACCGCCGTCTCAGCCCGCCCCCTCCCTGTCACCGCGAACCCTCACCCAAGTGCGCGAACCCTCACCCAAGTGCGCGAACCCTCACCGAAATAGCGCTCTGCCGCATATTCCGGTGAGGGTTCGCGTAATCCGGTGAGGGTTCGCGGTGGGGTGGATGCTGCGTCCTCACGCCGCGGCGGCGTTCACGGCCGGCTGGATGCGGATCACCACCGACTTCGACGCCGGGGTGTTGCTGACCTCCGCCGTCGCCCCCAGCGGCACGAGCGGATTCGCTTCGGGGAAGTAGGCGGCCGCGCACCCCCGGGCGGTCGGGTACGCCACGAGCCGGAATCCGCGCACGACGCGATCGACGCCGTCGCTGAACTCGCTGTGCACGTCGACCCGGTCGCCGTCCTGCAGACCGAGCTCGGCGATGTCGAGCGGGTTCACGAAGACGACGTCCCGGCCCTGCTTCACCCCGCGGTAGCGGTCGTTCAGGCTGTAGATCGTCGTGTTGAACTGGTCGTGCGCGCGCACCGTCTGCAGCAGCAAGCGCCCTTCGGGGCACTCCACGACCTTGAGTTCGTTGACGCTGAACATGGCCTTGCCGGTCGGGGTCGGGAACGTGCGCGAATCGCGCGGCCCGTGCGGCAGCACGAATCCGCCCTTGGCACGGATCTTGCGGTTGTAGTCGTCGCATCCGGCGCACACGTGGGCGATGTGCTCGCGGATGAGGTCGTAGTCGCCCTCGAAGCCGGCCCAGTCGACGTCGACTTTGTCGCCCAGGGTCGCGCGGGCGAGCCTGCTGACGATCGCGACCTCCGAGAGCAGGCCGGGCGCCACCGGGTCGACCTTGCCCCAGGACGGATGCACCGCGCACACGGTGTCTTCGACGGAGACGAACTGCTCACCGCTCGCCTGCAGGTCGATCTCGGTGCGGCCCATGGTCGGCAGGATCAGGGCCTCGCGGCCGACCACGGTGTGCGACCGGTTGAGCTTGGTCGAGATCTGGACGGTGAGTTCGGCTTTGCGCATCGCCTCCTCGGCGGCGTGGGTGTCGGACACGGCCGAGACCAGGTTGCCGCCGAGCCCGATCCACACCTTGAGGCGCCCGTCGATGAGGGCGCGGATGCCGTCCACGCTGTCGACGCCGTTCTCCCGGGGCGGGTCGAAGCCGAACTCCGCCTGCAGCTTGTCGAGGAAGGCGGGGGGCATCTTCTCCCAGATGCCCATCGTCCGGTCTCCCTGCACGTTGCTGTGCCCGCGGATCGGCGACGCGCCGGCGCCCGGGCGGCCGATGTTCCCGCGCAGGAACAGCAGGTTCATGATGTCCTTGATCGTGGCGACCGCGCGCTTGTGCTGCGTCAGGCCCATCGCCCACGTGATGATCACGCGATCGGCGCGCATGTACCGATCGGCCAGCCCGCCGATCTCTCCGGCGGTCAGCCCGGTGGCCCGCAGCGCCTCCACGTCGTCGAGCGACCGCACGTGCGCGGCGTACTCCTCGAAGCCCGCGCAGTACCGGTCGATGAAGTCGTGGTCGAGCACCGTGCCCGGGTTCGCCTCCTCGGCCTCCAGCACCCTCTTGGCGACCGCCTGCATGAGGGCCTGGTCGCCGGCGAGGCGGATCTGCAGGTACTCGTCGGCGAGGCCGGTGCCCTTGCCGACCCAGCCGCTCACCTTCTGCGGGTTCTTGTACCGCATGAGACCCGCCTCCGGCAGCGGGTTCACCGCGACGATCGATGCGCCGGCCTTCTTCGCCTCCTCGAGGGCGGTCAGCATCCGCGGGTGGTTCGTGCCCGGGTTCTGACCCATGATGATGATGAGGTCGGCCTTGGCGAAGTCGTCGTACGTGACCGTGCACTTGCCCACGCCGATCACCTCGCCGAGGGCCGCTCCCGTGGACTCGTGGCACATGTTCGAGCAGTCGGGCAGGTTGTTGGTGCCGAATGCCCGGGCGAACAGCTGGTACTCGAATGCCGCCTCGTTCGAGGTGCGGCCGCTCGTGTAGAACGCGGCCTGATCGGGGGAGTCGAGCGACCGCAGCTTCTCGGACACGAGGCGGAAGGCCTCGTCCCATCCGATCGGCGTGTAGACGTCGCTGTCGGCGGCCTTGTACACGGGCTCGACCAGGCGGCCCTGCATCCCGAGCCAGTACTCGGTCTTCTCCAGCAGCACCGGGATCGGATGCTCCGCCCAGAACTCGCTCGCGATCGTGATCGGCGTCGCCTCCCAGGTGACGGCCTTCGCCCCGTTCTCGCAGAACTCCGCGACCTTGCGATGATCGGGGTCCGGCCAGGCGCAGCTCATGCAGTCGAACCCGTCTTTGTGGTTCATCGACGTGAGCAGCTTCGCCGCCCGCCCCACACCCATCTCCCGCGCCGCCGGACCGACGGAATGCAGGATGCCGGGTATGCCGGCGGCCCACGTCTTCGGCTGGGCGATCCGGATGTCCTCCTGGTCGTCGATCTTCCGTTCCCTGCTGATCGGCTCACTCGACATGGCGCACTTCCTCCGCACACTCACCGTGGCTGCTTTCAGGCATACGCCGGAGTGGGCGCGGATACAACCCCGGGATTCCTGGGTGCTCTGACCTGCGGATTTCGCGCCCACCGGGTCGCAACGGATGCACCATGGAGGAGGAGGGGTCTGATCGAAGAAGGTTCATCATGCAGTTCGCAGTATCGATGTTCCCCCCACTGGCCCTCGGCTTCTTCGGCCTCGGCACCGGCTACCTCATCTACGGCCCGCAAGAGCTGTTCGGGTGGCCCGCGCGAGACGAGCGGGTCGACCGTGCCACGGGCATCTGGGGCATCTGGTTGCCGGGATTCTGTCAGTTCGTGACCGGAATCATCCTGTTCATCGGCCTGACCTGGTTCCAGGTCTTCAAAGGAGCACCGCTCTACATGGCCGCGCTCGCCTTCTCGGCGTACGGCATCCACTGGTTCGCGATCGGCTACAACCGGTACCGCGGCAACGACCCGCGACCGAACGCCGGGATGTCCGTCGCGTTCTTCATCATCTCCGTCGTGGGGCTGGTGGTGTTCTTCGTCGCCGGCGACTGGCCGGTCGGCCTGCTGTTCCTGGGACTGGCGCTCATCTACCTCTCGGACTTCTTCGCCTCGATCGGGATGACGTTCGGCGAGCGCGCCCTCGGCTTCTGGCACATCGTCACCGGGGTGTGGCTCATGTACCTGATGGTCGCGGTCGCGTTCGACTTCTCCCTCGGCTGGAAGCTGACGGTCTGACCCCGGGTCGCTCGTCGCCGATCCTCCGGATCGACGTATCAGGGATGCCATGGCGCGCTCCTCTTGGCGAGAGGAGTGCACCATGGAACCCCAGAACGAGAGTGTGCCCACCACAACCGACACCGCACCGGCATCCGAGCCGCTGCCGGGCTACGAGAGCACGGCCGACGAGCCCGAGCACCCGGGAGCGTTCCAGCGCTGGTACGACCACGTCACCGACGACTGGTCGCGCGAGAAGCCGTGGTACGAGCTGCCGAAGGTACTCGGGCTCGCCCAGCTGATCGGCATCCGCGACACGTTGCGGCAGCACAACCTGTACGATACGAGCCGCCTGCCCGCGGTGAACCCGACCACGGCACCGCCGTTCGAGGAGCGCTTCCTCACCGAGCGCACCCCCGACGGCAGCTGGAACGACCTCGAGCATCCCGAGATGGGTATGGCGAACACGCGTTTCGGCCGCAACGTCCCGCTCGAGGACACGAAACGCGACGACGACCGCATGCTGACGCCCAACCCGCGCGAGATCAGCCTCAAGCTCATGACCCGCGACACGCTCAACGCGGCGACGGCCGGCAACGCGATCATCGCGTCCTGGCTGCAGTTCATGATCCACGACTGGTTCCGGCACGGCACGAGTCCCACCGACCACCCGTGGGTGATGCCGCCCGTGGAGGGCGACACGTGGCCCGATCCGCCGGTGCAGGTGATGCGGGTGCCGGACGACCCGACGTCCCCGCCGGATGCCACGGGCCCGCGCACGTTCGTCAACACCAACACGCACTGGTGGGACGGCTCCTCGATCTACGGCAACGACCTCGCCTCGCAGAGGTTCCTGCGCGAGGGCGCAGGCGGTCGGATGCGGCTCGTCGACGGTCTGCCGCCGATCCCGGACGACCCGGCGGCGGACCCCACCCGCGTGCCCGGCTTCTGGCTCGGGCTCGGGATGATGCAGGCGCTGTTCACGCACGAGCACAACGCCGTCGCCGACCACCTCGCCGCCGCCCACCCGGAGTTCGACGACGAGACGCTGTTCCAGAAGGCCCGGCTCGTCGTGTGCGCGCTCATCGCCAAGATCCACACGGTCGAGTGGACGCCGGCGGTGACCGCGCATCCCACCGCGGCCGAGGCACTGCACGTGAACTGGTACGGGCTCGTGGGGGAGAAGCTGCACGACTTCGTGGCGGCGTTCTCGAAGAACGAGGCCATCCGGGGCATTCCGGGCACCGACACGGAGGACTACGGCGTGCCGTACGCGCTCACCGAGGAATTCGTCGCCGTCTACCGGATGCATCCGCTCGTGCCGGACGACTACGACTTCCGGGCCGCCGCCGACGATTCGCCCACGATCGGCGCGAAGCAGTTCACGGAGCTGACCGGCCCGCACGCCGTGCCGATCCTGCGCACCGTGTCGCTGACCGACCTGCTGTACACGTTCGGAACGATGAACCCGGGGCTCGTGACGCTGCACAACTTCCCGCGCGGACTGCAGATGTACACGCGTCCCGACGGCAAGATCATGGACATGGCGGCGCTCGACATCACGCGCTGCCGCGAGCTCGGCGTTCCCCGCTACTGCGAGTTCCGGCGCCTGCTGCACCTGACCGTGCCGGAGACGTTCGACCAGGTCACCGGCAACAAGCAGTGGGCAGCGGAGATGGCCGAGGTCTACGACGGCAGGATCGAGGACCTCGACCTGATCCCGGGCGTCATGTCCGAGGACCTCCCCGAGGGGTTCGCGTTCAGCGACACGGCGTTCCGGATCTTCGTGCTGATGGCGTCGCGTCGGCTGAACAGCGACCGCTTCTTCACCGACGCGTTCACCGATGACGTCTACACCCCGGAGGGGATGGCCTGGGTGCGCGACAACACGATGGCCACCGTGCTCGCGCGCAACTGCCCCGGACTGGCACCGTACGTCGCCGAGCTGCCCAACGCGTTCGGCATCTGGAAGCGGGCGGGGGCGTAGGGGCGACGCGCCTCAGCAGTCGGGGTCGCGCGGGCAGCGCAGCTTGGCGGTGAGCTCCTGCAGGGTCTCGAGCTCACCGTCGTCGAGCACCGCCATCCGCTCCGCGATCGCGCGTCCGTGCACGGCCGCGATGGTGCGGAAGCGGCGTGCCCCCTCGTCGGTCGCCCGCACGAGGGCGCCGCGCCCGTCGTCGGGGTCGGCGCACTTGTCGATGAGGCCGGATGCGACCATGCGGTCGATGAGGCGCGACACGCTCGGCTGGCTGATCAGCATGTTCGCCGTGACGTCACGCAGCCGTGCCGTCATGCCGGGGGCGCGCACGACGGTGAGCAGCACGTCGTACTCCGCCTGCGACAGGACGCCGGTGTCGAAATCCGCCGAGATCTCCGCGAGCACCTCGTGCTGCGCGCGGAAGAGGCTCTCCCACGCGTCGATGGCGAGGCGACGGTCGGTCATGTCCTCACCCTACCGGGCGCGTTCATAGGGTGGACCCATGAGGAACTGGCGCACGGCCGTGATCGCGGTGCTGACCGCGGCGGCGATCATCGGCGCGGGAGCGCCTCCCGCGACCGCTGCCACGACGACCGCATCCGGCGCGATGGCGGCATCCGTTTCCGGGGTGCCGGCGGTGCGCGCGGTGCCCGGCGGCGTCGACGACTTCCGTTTCGAGAGCCTGGCGGTCGACTACACGCTCGGCCGGGAGCGCGACGGCACGAGCACGCTGAGGGTCGTCGAGACCTTCGTCGCCGACTTCCCCGACAGCGACCAGAACCACGGCATGCGCCGCGCCATCCCCGACGCGAATCACGGCCAGCCGCTTCGGCCCCACCTGGTGTCGATCACCGACGGCGCGGGCGACCCGCGGCCGGCGAGCGTCGCCACCGCGCACGGCAGCTACACGATGACGTCGCGTTCGCCGGGGTACCTGCACGGTCGGCAGACCTTCGTGTTCACGTACACGCTCGTGCATGTGACCCGGACCTTCGCCGACACCGGCGACGACGAGTTCTACTGGGACGTCAACGGCGTCGACTGGCCTCAGCAGTTCGGCAGCGTCACGGCGACGGTCCACGTGGCGGGGGATGCGGCATCCGCCCGCAACGGCAGGCAGAGCTGCTACATCGGGCCGCAGGGCAGCACGCGGCGGTGCGCGATCACCGACGACGGGGGCGTGCTCGAGGCCTCCGTGGGTCCGGTGCCCCCGCGCCAGACGATGACGATCGCGATCGGTTTCCGGAAGGGCACCTTCGTTCCGTTCGACACGTCGCCGTTCGCGTCGCCGTGGGGTTGGCTCACGCTCGTCGCCGCGCTTCTCGGCCTCGTCGGGGCGGCGCTCGCCGTCCGCACCCGCCGGCGCCTGCTGCGGGATGCCCCGGGACGGGGGACGATCATCCCGGAGTACACCCCGCCGCCCGGTGTCGACGGGCTCGAGGGTGCGCTGCTGCTGGCGAAGCAGCAGAAGGCCGTGCCGGCGGAGATCCTCGAGCAGGCGATCGGCGGCAGCATCCGGCTCGTCGAGACCGGCCGGTCGCTCACCGGGAAGCCGAAGCTCGCCGCCCAGCTCGTCGACGGGTCTCGGGCGGATGCGGACGGGCAGCTGGTGCTCGGGGCCCTCTTCGAACGCGGCCCCGAATTCGAGTTCGGCAAGCCCGACAAGCGCTTCGCGAGCCGGGCGTCGTCCATCACGTCGAGCATCACGAAGGACCTGCGTGCCCGCGGCTATTTCGCCCCGGTGCCCCGCACGGCCCGAGCCTGGCCGATCGTGCTCGGCGTGCTCGGCGTGGCCGGCGCCGTCGGATCGTTCGTGGCGGCGACGGCGTCGTTCGTCGCACCGTGGCCGCTGGGTTACGCGCTTCTCGTGTCGGTCGCGGCGGTCGTCGCGATCGCGGCGCTGCTGTCGCACCGCCCGCTCACCGCCCGGGGCGTGCAGGCCAAGGAGCACCTCGCGGGGCTGCGCATGTTCATCGAATGGGCCGAGGAAGACCGCATCCGGATGCTGCAGTCGCCGCAGGGCGCCGAGCGGGCGCCGGTGGATGCCGCCGACCCGCGGCAGATGCTGAGGCTGTACGAGACGCTGCTGCCGTACGCGGTCGTGTTCGGCCAGGAGAAGCAGTGGGCGAAGCAGCTGGCCGTCTACAGTGCTGCGGCCGGTGTCGCGCCGGTCTGGTACTCCGGCCTGAACGGCGGGGCGTTCGATGCGGACGCGTTCAGTGCGGGAGTCGTGGCCCTGTCCGCGGCCGCGATGAGCTCGTCGTCGACGGGCGGTGCCGGGGGCGGGGGATCCGCCGGGGGCGGCGGCGGAGGCGGGGGCGGCGGCGGAGTGTGACCCGTCGGCGGACCTGCCCGGAGACGCAGCATGGGCCGGTCGGAGAGGCTTCCGACCGGCCCAACCCTGCACCAGGAGTAGTCCTGCAATCACATTTCGGAGACCGCCACAGCATTCGGTCGCCGTGTGATCACTCTATAACGAAACGGTAACGAGCGGTAGTGGGGAGGGGCATCCTTTCGACCCTCATCCCGGCGTCATAGCTCGCGTTCAGACTCCTGCGCGCCGACGTCGCGGCTGTGCGGGTCGCGGCATCCGGATGGGTATCCTGCCCTGGTGACGACGCCGATCATCCTCGACTGCGACCCCGGCCATGACGATGTCTTCGCGATCTGGCTGGCGGCGGCGCACCCGCAGATCGACCTGCGCGCGATCACGACGGTCGGCGGAAACGGGCTGCTCGAGCACACCACCTTCAACGCGCGCGTCGCCTGCACCGTCGCGGGGGTGTCCGGCATCCCGATCGCGGCGGGGGCGGCGCATCCGCTGGCGGGACCCCTGCACCCTGCGGACTGGATCCACGGCCCGAATGCCCTCGGCGGCCCCGTGCTGCCGGAGCCGACCGTGCCCCTCGACGACCGCACCGCGCAGCAGTTGATGCGCGACGTCATCGATGCCGCGGACGAGGCCGTGACCATCGTCGCGACCGGGCCGCTGACGAACGTCGCGCTGCTGCTGCGCGATGCACCGGAGACGGTCGCGCGCATCTCCCGCATCGTCTGGATGGGCGGTTCGACCTCTCGCGGCAACGTCACGCCGTACGCCGAGTTCAACGCATGGGCCGACCCGGAGGCCATCGCGATCGTGCTCGCGAGCGGGGTGCCGTTCACGATGGTGGGCCTGAACATCACGCACCAGGCGCTCATCACCGCCGAGGTGCGCGAGCGCATCTCGGCGACCGGCACCCGCACGGGCGCGTTCGGCCGGGAGCTCCTCGAGTTCTTCTGCTCGACGTACGAGAAGGCGGAGGGGATGCCCGACGGTCCGCTGCACGACCCGATCACCATCGCGATGCTCGCCGACCCGGCCGTCGCGACCACCGTGCTCACCCGCCTCGACGTGGAGCTCTCCGGCACCGAGACGCGCGGCGCCACGAGCGTCGACCTGCTCGAGCGGCTCGACCGGCCCCACAACGCGACGGTGGCCCTGGACCTCGACGTCCCGCGCTTCTGGGCGCTGATCGAGGATGCCGTGCGGGCGCTCGCGTGACCTCCGCCGGGTAGTCTTCCTGGCGTGACCACGCCTGACCCGCACGAGCCCCTCAGCCACGAAGCGCGCGAGGTCGCCACGTCGTTCGGGGCGGATGCCGACCGCTACGACCGGGCCCGCCTGCACTATCCGCAGGCGCTCGTCGACGCCGTCCGGCGCACCACCTACGGGCGCAAGGTGCTCGACGTCGGCATCGGCACCGGGATCGCCGCCCAGCCTTTCGCGGACCTCGGCTACCTCATCACGGGCGTCGAGCCCGACCCGCAGATGGCGGCGATCGCGCGGCGGCGCGGCTTCACGATCGAGGACGGCCGGTTCGAGGACTGGGACCCCGCCGGCCGCTGGTTCGACCTCGTGATCGCCGGGCAGTCCTGGCACTGGATCGACCCCGTCGCCGGCGCGGACAAGGCGGCGGATGCCACCCGTCCTGCGGGACGCATCGTCGTGTTCTGGAACATCGCCGAACCGCCCCGTGCGCTGGCCGAGCAGTTCGCCGACGTGTATCGCTCCGCGGACACCGGGCTGCCGTTCACGCCGTTCGCCGCCCCCGCGCTCGACGCGTACACGGCGATCTTCGAGCGCACCGAGCAGGGCTTCGCGGCATCCGGCCGCTACACCGACCCGCAGCGCTGGCGGTTCGACTGGACCACCGAGGTCGACACCGAACGGTGGCTGGACATGGTGCCGACGTTCGGCGGGTTCAGCCGGATGCCGGAGCAGGCGCAGGCCGACGTGCTCGCCGGTGTCCGCGACGCGACGGATGCCGCGGGTGGACGGTTCACCCTGTCGGTCGCGACGGTCGCGATCACCGCGCTCGCGCGCAGCTGAGCGCAGCGGTGGTGAACGGGTCGGCGCAGGCGAGTTCGACGCCGGCGGCGAAGCGGCGCACTGTGCCGTCCGTGCCGACGATCAGGCCCGACCGCAGCGGCGCGTCCGTCACCCACGACAGGTCGGTGCCGGCGACGACCGCGATGGTCGCCCAGGCATCCGCATCCGTCAGTCCGTCGGCCACCGTCGTCGCGCTCAACACTTCGACCGCCTTCCGGCCCGTGCGCGGGTCGGTGATGTGGGCGCCGCGCTCGGCGATGCCCGAGGTGGCGACGGCGCCGTCGCGCAGCTCGACGGTCGCGAGGATCGATCCCGGATGCCGTGGATCGGCGATGCCGATCCGCCACGCGTGGTCGGATTCCGGTGCGGTGAACGCCTGGATGTCTCCGCCAGCGTTGAGGCCCACGGCCATCACGCCGTCGAGCTCGGTGAGGCTCGCCAGGTGGGCGCGCGCCGCCCGCTCGGTCGCCCAGCCCTTCACGTAGCCGGTGGGGTCGAACCAGCCGTCGCGCCAGCCGGAGAACCGTCCGCCGCTGCTGAGCGCCAGGTCGCGGCACGCCATCTCTATCTCGGCCAGGCGGGGGTCGAGATGACCCAGCCGGGTGTGCCCGTCGCGCAGCCGGCTGACGTCCGAGTCCGCACGGAACGGGGAGAAGACGCGCTCGACGTCCGCGAGGTCGGCGAAGGCCCGGTCGATCGCGGCGTCGACGTCGGCGGGCAGCCGCCCCCGGTCGGGGGCGCCGATCACGTGCACGCTGAAGACGGTGCCCATGAGATGCGCGATGCGCGAGTAGCGGATGCCGGAGCTCATGGCCGTGTGCTCACTTCGCCTGGTCGAGCGCGGACTGCAGCGACTGGATGTAACCCTCCGACGTGTACGTGGCGCCGGAGATCATGTCGATGTTCGAGGAACTGGCCTGCGTCGTCTCCGCGACGAGCATCGGGATGGCCTGAGCGTTGATCTCCTGGTCTCGCGGTGAGCCCTGCGGATACTGCGGGGCGCTGGCGGAGGTGATCTTGCCACCGGACACCGTGATCTGCACCTCCACCGGTCCGTACTGGGTGTCCACGGCCTGGCCGGTGTAGGTGCCGTCCTTGAGCCCGGACTTCGGCTTCGCCGTCGGCTTGGGCGTGGATGCCGAGCTGCTCGGCCCCGATGCGGAGGGCGTGCTCGCAGGGGTGCCGCCGGTCGATGCCGTGGCTCCGCCGGCAGGGGTGGTTGCCGCGGTGGGAATCGACTGGTCGAGCGAGGTCCGGTAGCTGAACAGCAACACCAGTCCGGAGACTGTCGCCAGGATGGCGATGACGATCTTCTTCATGGTTTCTCCAGGTCAGATCTCGAACGATTCGTGGTGGATGTGGGTGGGTGCGACGCCGGCGCCCTGCACGTCCGCCATCAGCACGTCCATCCACGGGGTGGGCCCGCACAGGTACACATCGACATCGCCGAGTTCGCCGGCGACGTACCGCAGCAGGTCTGCACCGTTCCATTCGCCGTGGGATGCCGGCAGCCAGGTCGAGCCGGTGCGTGCGCGCGGACCGTCCAGGGCGTAGTGCACGAGGCCCCGGCGCTGCACCAGCCGGGCGATCGCGTTCGAGCGCAGTGCATCGTGGGTCGCATGGTCGCGGGTGATGAGGATCGCTTCACCCGGAGCGTACCGCTCGCCCTCGAGCAGGGCCACCAGCGGGGCGACGCCGGCACCGGCGCCGATCATCAGCAGTCGATGCGCTCGGCGCCGCTCGCCGGTCATGTCGCCGTACGGTCCTTCGAACATCACCCGGGTGCCACGGCGCAGGGCGGTGAGGCGGGAGGTGCCGTCACCGACCAGCCGCGCCGAGATCACGAGTTCGTCGCCGTTCGGCGCCGCCGACAGCGAGAACGGGTTGCCACGCGTCCAGCCCGGTCCATCGAGGAACCGCCACACGAAGTACTGACCCGGGGCGGCCCGGAGGCGGTGCAGTGCCCGGCCGGTCATCCTCACGGTGACGCCCTTCGCGCCGTCACGCTGGACGGAGGCGACCCGCACGGTGTGCCGCGCCGAGCGGACGAGCGGGACGATCACCCGGTAGACGATCACGGCGGCCGCCGTGATCGCCCACAGCGTCCACCAGTAGACGGTCGCCGTCGGGGAGGAGAGGAAGTCCGCGCCCGTCCAGAGCATGTGCGGGATGGCGAGGCCCGCACCGAGATACCCGTACAGGTGCAGAAGATGCCAGGACTCGTACCGCAGCTTCGCGCGGGTGCGTCGGATCGAGGTGACGACCACGAGGATCAGCAGCGCGGTCCCCGCGGTGGCGAGCAACATCCCGGGGTAGTCCCAGATCAGCTGCCACAGCTGCACGAGCGGATTGAGGCCGACCGCGGATGCGTAGCCCAGCGTGATGAGGAGCAGGTGCGCGACGAGCAGCCAGAACGACCAGAGGCCGACGATGCGGTGCATCCGGGTGATCGCCCCTCGACCGAAGCCGCGCTCGAACACGGGCACGCGAGCCATCAGCAGCACCTGGTACAGCAGCAGGTTCGCGGACACGAGGCCGGTGATCCGACCGAGGGTGTCGAGGGTGTCGGCATTCAGCCGGAACACGGTCTGGATGCCGCCGCCGTGCACCCACAGTGCGACTACGAACAGGCTCGTGAGCCAGATGACCGTGATGGCGACGACGTTCCAGGACTGCGTCGTGGAACGTGCACCGGCAGCGGCAGGTGTGGTCGCGACCGCGGGCGGCCGCGTGGTCGTCCCGCGGCGTGAGCGCAACGGGTCGGCGGAGGAGGTCATGTACCGATGGTGGGGCGATGAAGCCAAGACAGGACTGAGAATGCGGCTCGCGGGCCGGTGTTCATAGGATTCACATCGGATATCCGGGTTGGGCCGACGGTCGGGGTCCAGGTGTGGCAGGATTGCCGCACCTGAGTCTGAAACGGGGTTTCACAATGGCGCGAAAGTCTTCAGCTCGTACGACGGATGCCGGTCCCGAGGATGGTGTCGTCGACGCCCCGGTGGCCGCCGAGGCATCCGCGGTGCAGGCATCCACCGTGCAAGCAGCCGCCTCGTCGGCTGCCGATCCGGCAGTGCCCGATGCCGTTCCCGTGGTCAAGCCGGCCGTCCGTGCGGCCAGAGCGACCAAGCGGGTTCCGGTGAAGCCCGTGTCGGTGAAACCCGCGGCCAAGGCGGTTGCGAAGCCGGCGCCGCGTCGGCGGACGGCGAATGCGCGTCGGGCCAAGAAGACGGGCGAGCAGCACGCCCTGCACAACATGTCGGAGATCCGGCACTACTTCCGCACCAGCGAGCAGCCGGTGTTCTTCGTGGGGGCGACCGCGTTCAATCTGCTGGGTCTGGACCGTTGGGTGCGGGGGTTCTCGTACGTCGTGTACTACGACTCGTGGGAGCGGTCGCACCCGCGGGTGTTCAGCCCGATCGACAAGCCGTACATCGAGTTCGAGTCGGGCGAGGAGATCAACAACTGGCTGCTGCGCAATCCGGAGGTGCGTGCGCACATCGCGCGGCGCACCCCTCCGGGGATCCGCCCGCAGATCGCCATGGTGTTCTTCGACAAGGAGACGGAGGAGATCTGCGAGGAGCTCGGCTACGACCTGATCCTGCCGTCGGCGGAGTTGCGGGAGCGTCTGGACTCGAAGATCGTGACCACGCAGCTGGGCGACTCGGTCGGGGTGGCGAGCGTGCCGAACGTGCTGACCACGGTGGAGTCGTGGGCGGATGTCGTCGCGGTCGCGAAGAAGGCGAAGCTCGGCACGGATCTGGTGCTGCAGACCGCGTACGGCGACTCCGGCAAGACGACGTTCTTCGTGACGAGCGAGGAGGAGTTCGCGAAGATCGCCGGGGAGGTGACCGGGGTCGAGATCAAGATCATGAAGCGGATCAACAACCGTCCGATCGCGGTGGAGGCGGTGCTGACCCGGCACGGCACCGTGGTGGGTCCGTGCATGACCGAGATCACCGGCCACAAGGCGCTCACGCCGTATCGCGGTGGCTGGGCGGGCAACGAGATGTTCCCGGACGTGCTGGACGACGCGACACGCAAGAAGGCGACCGACCTGGTGGAGCGGCTCGGGGGTGCGCTCGGCAAGGAGGGGTACCGGGGGTTCTTCGAGGTAGACGTGCTCGTGGACACCGACACCGGCGAGGCGTACCTGGGCGAGCTGAATCCGCGCATCTCGGGGGCGTCCGCGACGACGAACGTGACGGCGGGGGCGTACGCGGACGTGCCGTTGTTCGTGTTCCACCTGCTGGAGTACTCGGGGGTCGACTTCGATCTGGATGTCGCGGAGATCAACGCGCGCTGGGAGGAGCTGGCGAGCGAAGACGAGTGGTCGACCATGATCATCAAGCACACGCTGCCGTCGGTCGAGCTCATCAACGCGGCTCCGCCGACGGGCCGCTACGTCATCAACCACGACGGTGCGCTGGTGTTCTCCAACGGGGAGTCGGACTGGCATCAGATCAACAACGAGGGGGAGGCGTTCTTCCTGCGGGTCTACGGGCCGGGGGATTACCGGTGGAAGGGGGCCGACCTCGGTATCCTGGTCACCAAGGGGCGACTGCAGACTCCGGGCAACAGGCTCACGATCCGCGCGACGCACTTCATCGACTCCATCCGAGGGATGTATGCCGCAACGCCCCTGGAGAGCCCGGCATCCCAGCCCACGCCATCGGCCGCGAAAGGCTCCTGACCCGAGGACGACGACGCGTGCGTGGGCGCGCGAACAGCAGTAGAGATGTATACGACGAGTGAGATCGATGTGATCGGCGGCAAAGCTTCCCGGCCTGCCGGGCCGCCTCTGGACCAGTGGCAGACCGCCGGCTACCTGGCCTGGTCGATGCAGAACATCGCCAGCTTCCTGCCGGTGCACCCCATCGCGCGCGGTGTGCGCGCGACGGCGTTCGGGCAGGCGCCGCAGGACCTGTCGGCGCTCTCGGTGCCGCGCCCGTGGACGGGGGAGGCCCGCACCTTCGCCGAGGTGATGGCGGCCACCGACACCGACGGCGTCATCGTCACGAAGGACGGCGTGATCGTCTCGGAGTCGTACAGCGAGCCGTTCTCGCCGCAGAGCGTGCATCTGCTGATGTCGGTGAGCAAGTCGCTGACCACCGCGACGGCCGGCATCCTCGAGGGCACCGGGGAACTCGACCCGTCCGTTCTGGTCACCGACTACGTTCCCGCGCTCGCCGGGTCCGGCTACGTGGGCGCCAGCGTGCAGCACCTCATGGACATGCGCACCGGAATCCACTTCTCGGAGGACTACCTCGACGACGCCGCCGAGGTGCGCCTGCTCGAGGAGGCCATCGACTGGGCGCCGCGCCGGCACGAGGGCGTTCCACTCACCCTGCTCGGCTTCCTCGCGTCACTGCGCGCCGACGGACCCCACGGCGGCCGGTTCGACTACAAATCGTGCGAGACGGACACCCTCGGCTTCGTGCTCGAAGGGGCCACCGGCATCAATGCGGCCGACGTGATGGCCACGCGCCTGTGGCAGCCGATGGGCGCCGAGTTCGACGCGCACGTCGGGGTCGACCGCGTCGGCGCGCCCATGCTCGACGGCGGCGTCTCGGCGTCGCTGCGCGACCTCGCCCGGTTCGGATCGCTGTTCCTGCGCGACGGATACGCCCTCGACGGCGTGCCCGTGCTGCCCGGCTGGTGGGTCGCCGACACCACGATGGGCGCGTTCGACTCGCGCGCCGCGTTCGCCAACGCCCCGGAGCCCACGCTCATGGACGGCGGCATGTACCGCAACGGATTCTGGTTCCCGCGCGCCGGCTCGGACGTGTTCCTCGCGCTCGGCATCCACGGGCAGATGATCTACATCAACCGCGCCGCCCGCGTCGTCGCCGCCAAGGTGTCGACCTGGCCGACGCCGCAGGACGGCGACAAGCTGCTGTCGACCATCGCCGCGTTCGACGCGGCAGCTCTCGCGCTGAGCTGACACTCGCGGTCCACGTCGAGAAGGCCGGTCCCGCTGAACGGGGGCCGGCCTTTCGCATCGTCTGGCGTCGGAGAGTTCGGGATGTTACCTTTTGAACGTGTTCGAAAATGAAGAACCGGAATCGACGGCAGCCATCCTGACGCCGAAGGCTGCGCGGACGCGGGCCGGCATCCGCGACGCCGCCCTGCGCTCGTTCCGCGAGAACGGGTTCGATGCCACGACGATGCGCAAAGTCGCAGCGGACGCCGGCGTCTCGATCGGCAACGCGTACTACTACTTCCCGACGAAGACGCACCTCGTGCAGGAGCTCTACGTCGAGGTGCAGGAGGCGCACCGCGCCGCGGCGCTGCCGCTGCTCGCGGGCGAGGCCGATCTGGTCGAGCGGCTCGGGATCGTGTTCCGCACCGGCCTCGAGCAGCTGCGCTCGTTCCATGCCTATGCGCCGGGGTTCCTCACCGTGATGATCGCGCCGGAGTCGCCGCTGAACCCCCTGTCGTCGGAGTCCGGGCCCGCGCGCGACATCACGGTCGGCCTCTTCCGCGAGGCCGTCGACGGTGCGAAGAACCCGCTGCCGCCGGAATTCGCGACGCGGATGCCGCACGCCCTCTGGCTCGGCTACCTGCTGCTCGGCCTGTACTGGAGCTACGACCGCTCCGCCGGGCAGAAGCGCACGGGCACGCTGCTCGATCAGTCTCTCAAGCTGCTGAAGCTGGGGCTGCCGCTGACGCGGATGCCCCTCGTGCGCGGCCCGCTGCGCAGCCTGCTGGACCTCGTCACGCAGGTGGGGGAGTGACGGACGCGGTGGCCGGGCGCCGGAGCATCTGAGCGACCCGCCGGTCGCGCGGCGGCGCGCCGTTCAGATCCTCCGACGGCAGGCGAGGACACGGATGCCCCGTCCGCGGACGCGGCGGGTGCAGCCGGATCCGCTGGCGCCGGTCAGCGACGGTGGGCGCGGTAGTAGGCGAGGAGAGCCTGGGTGGAGGCATCCTGCGCGGCGGCGGCATCCGCATCGCCCTCGATCGCCGGGGCGATCTGCAGGGCGAGCTGCTTGCCGAGCTCGACGCCCCACTGGTCGAACGAGTTGATGCCCCACACGACGCCCTGCGTGAAGGTGATGTGCTCGTAGAGGGCGATCAGCTCGCCCAGCACGCGCGGGGTGAGGGCG
>NZ_DATEJS010000141.1:0-12338 GCF_035277845.1 Microbacterium sp. | reverse complement strand
CTCGGGCCGGGAGCGGAACCTGCAGGATGACGGCCGCACCGCGGTGCGCCGCGGTGCAGCCTCCGCGGAGTGGAAGGGCGCGAAGCGGCCGGTGCGCCGCGCCAAGGCGGGCCGCATCATCACGCAGATGCGGTACGCCCGCGATGGTGTGATCACGCCGGAGATGCGCTTCGTCGCGCTGCGGGAGAACTGCGACGTGGAGCTCGTCCGCTCGGAGGTCGCCGCCGGGCGGGCCATCATCCCGAACAACGTGAACCACCCGGAGTCGGAGCCGATGATCATCGGCAAGGCGTTCCTGGTGAAGATCAACGCGAACATCGGCAACTCGGCGGTGACGAGCTCGATCGCCGAGGAGGTGTCGAAGCTGCAGTGGGCCACCACGTGGGGCGCCGACACGGTCATGGATCTGTCGACGGGGGACGACATCCACACCACCAGGGAATGGATCGTGCGCAACTCGCCCGTGCCGATCGGCACCGTTCCCATCTACCAGGCGCTGGAGAAGGTGAACGGGGATGCCTCCGCGCTGACGTGGGAGGTCTACCGGGACACGGTCATCGAACAGTGCGAGCAGGGCGTCGACTACATGACGGTGCATGCGGGCGTGCTGCTGCGGTACGTGCCCCTGACCGCCGAGCGCGTCACCGGGATCGTCTCCCGTGGTGGATCGATCATGGCGGGCTGGTGCCTCGCGCACCATCAGGAGAATTTCCTGTACACGCACTTCGACGAGCTGTGCGAGATCTTCGCCCGCTACGACGTCGCGTTCTCGCTGGGCGACGGCCTGCGGCCGGGCTCCATCGCAGACGCGAACGACGCGGCCCAGTTCGCCGAGCTCGACACGCTCGCCGAACTCACGAAGCGGGCGTGGGCGTATGACGTGCAGGTCATGGTGGAAGGTCCCGGCCACGTGCCGTTCCACCTGGTGCGCGAGAACGTCGAACGGCAGCAGGAGCTGTGCGACGGCGCACCGTTCTACACCCTGGGGCCGCTGGTCACGGACATCGCACCCGGCTACGACCACATCACCTCCGCGATCGGCGCGACCGAGATCGCGCGGTACGGCACCGCGATGCTCTGCTACGTCACCCCGAAGGAGCACCTCGGCCTGCCCGACCGGGACGACGTGAAGACCGGAGTGATCACCTACAAGATCGCCGCGCACGCCGCAGACCTCGCCAAGGGGCACCCCGGAGCGCAGACCCGCGACGACGCGCTCTCGAAGGCCCGGTTCGAATTCCGATGGCGCGACCAGTTCGCGCTGTCGCTGGACCCGGTCACGGCGGAGGAGTTCCACGACGAGACCCTGCCCGCAGAGCCGGCGAAGACCGCGCACTTCTGCTCGATGTGCGGCCCGAAGTTCTGCTCGATGCGGATCTCGCAGGACATCCGCGACCAGTTCGGCGGCGTGACCGAGCAGCAGCGCGTGGCCGGGATGGCAGTCAAGTCGGCCGAGTTCGCCGAGTCCGGCGGGAAGGTCTACCTGCCCGCGCCGACGTTCGCCCGGAAGTAGGGGCTGCGGATGGTTCACCCCGAGGCCGGGGGAGCCGTCGGGTGCGCGCGCGGTCCGGTCCGGTCCGCGGTGGATGTCGCGGTCGTCGGCGGCGGGATCATCGGGCTCGCCATCGCGTGGAGGCTCGCCCGGTCGGGTCGCTCCGTGCGGCTCTTCGACCCGGCCCCGGCGACCGGCGCGACGTTCGCGGCGGCGGGCATGCTCGCACCGGTCAGCGAATACCACTACCAGGAGGACGACCTCCTCCCGCTGATGCTCGCCTCCGCGGCCCGGTACCCCGGGTTCGTCGCGGAGCTGGCGCCCGACGGAGCGGCGAGCGGCTACCGGCAGACCGAGACCCTGCTCGTCGGCGTGGACCACGGCGACCGCCAGGCGCTCGCCGACCTGCACCTGGTCCACCGCCGCTTGGGGCTGGGGGCCGAACCGCTGACCACCCGCGATGCGAAGGCCCGCGAGCCCCTCCTCGGTGCGCGCGTGACCTCCGCCTACCGGGTGCTCGGGGATCACCAGGTCGATCCCCGGATCCTGGCATCCCGGCTCCTCGACGAACTGGCAGCGGCATCCGCCGTCGAGGTCGTGCGCGAACGGGTGGTCTCGCTCGTGCACGACGACCCGGCGGACAGGGAGTCGCGCATCACCGGCATCCGCACCGACTCCGGCGCCGTGACGGCGGCGTATGAGGTCGTGCTGGCGAACGGCCTCGCCGCGCGGACGATCGCGGACCTGCCCGGCAGGCTCACCCTGCCGCTGCGGCCCGTCTACGGGGACATCCTGCGCCTGCGGGTGCCGGGGGAGCTTCAGCCCGTGCTGACCGCGACCGTCCGCGGGCTCGTGCACGGGGAACCCGTCTACCTCGTGCCGCGTGCGGACGGCACGCTCGTGGTCGGCGCGACCCAGCGCGAAGACGGGATGGCGGGGGTGTCGGCGGGCGGCATCCTGCGTCTCCTCCGCGATGCGCAGGAGATCCTGCCCGCCGTCGCGGATCTGGAACTGGGCGAGGCGACAGCACGCGCGAGACCCGCGACCCCGGACAACGCGCCCCTGCTGGGCCGGGTGCGCAGCACGGACGGGGCCGACGTCCCGGGGCTGATCGTCGCCACCGGGTTCTTCCGCCACGGCGTGCTGCTCGCCCCCGTCGCCGCCGACATCTGCCGCGACCTCATCGACGGCGCGGCCGACGACCGGTGGGACGCCTTCCGCCCCGACCGGTTCGCACCCCTGCACGCCGTGGCCGTCGCCACATCAGAGAGGAGCATCACGTGATCACGATCACCGTCAACGGAGAGCGGCAGACCCTGGGGTCTCGTCGGTCCATCACCGACCTCGTCGAGGATCGGACCGGCATCCGCGTGACCGCCGAAGGCACGATCGCGGGCGGCGGCACCCTCGGAATCGCGGTCGCCGTCAACTCGGCCGTCGTCCCGCGCACCGCCTGGGCCGAGCACGCGCTCGCCGAGGGCGACCTCGTCGAACTCGTCACCGCCACGCAGGGAGGATGACATGACCTGCGACACCCTCGAGATCGACGGCGTCCGGCTCGGCTCACGCCTCATCATGGGCACCGGCGGTGCCCCCAGCCACGCCACCCTCGCCGCGGCGCTGACCGCCTCCGGCACCGAACTGACCACCGTCGCGATGCGCCGACACGACGCTTCGGCAGCCGGCTCGCTGTTCCAGCTGCTCACGGACAACGGCATCCGGCTGCTTCCGAACACCGCCGGATGCCTCACCGCACGGGAAGCCGTGCTCACCGCCGAGCTCGCCCGCGAAGCGCTGTCGACGAACTGGATCAAGCTCGAGGTGATCGCCGACGAGCACACGCTCCTGCCGGACAGCAGCGAACTCGCGGATGCCACCGAGCAGCTCGTCGCCCGCGGCTTCACCGTCTTCGCGTACACCAACGACGACCCCGTGCTGGCCCGCCGGCTCGAGGACCTCGGCGCAGCCGCCGTCATGCCGCTCGGCGCTCCGATCGGCAGCGGCCTCGGCATCCTCAACCCCCACAACATCGCCCTGATCATCGAGCGGGCGGGGGTCCCGATCGTCCTGGATGCGGGGATCGGAACCGCGTCGGATGCCGCTTTCGCCATGGAACTCGGCTGCGATGCGGTGCTGCTCGCCACGGCCGTCACGCGCGCCCAGGATCCGGTCGGCATGGCCACCGCGTTCCGGCACGCCGTGGTCGCCGGGCGCCTCGCGGCCCGGTCCGGTCGCATCCCTCGGCGCCTCGGATCGCTCGCCTCCTCGCCCATGGAAGGACGGCCCGACCTGTGAGCAGCGCGCACGACGGCCGCGCCCTGCCGCCCCTGGTCGAGCCTGCCGACGCCCTCGAGCCCGACGAGCTCGACCGGTACTCCCGGCACATCCTGCTGCCCGAGATCGGAGCCACTGGACAGCGACGGCTGAAGAACGCCCGAGTGCTCGTCATCGGGGCGGGCGGTCTCGGCTCGCCGGTTCTGCTCCACCTCGCCGCCGCCGGGGTCGGCACGCTCGGCATCGTCGACGACGACCGCGTCGAGGCGAGCAATCTCCAGCGGCAGATCATCCACACCACCGCGGACGTCGGGCGACGGAAGGTCGACTCCGCCCGTGACGCGATCGCCGCACTGAACCCCCGCGTGCAGGTCGACGTGCACCCGTACCGGCTCACCGAGCACAACGCCGTGCAGCTGATCGGGCGATACGACCTCGTCATCGACGGCGCCGACAACTTCACGACCCGGTACCTCGTCTCGGATGCGGCGGAACTCGCCGGCAGGCCGCACGTCTGGGGCTCGATCCTGCGCTTCGCCGCGCAGGTCAGCGTCTTCTGGGCGGCGTACGGACCCACCTACCGGGACCTCTATCCCGACGTTCCGCCGCCGGAATCCGCCCCCACCTGCGGCGAGGCCGGCGTGCTCGGCGCGCTCTGCGGGGTCGCCGGATCGATGATGGCGGCGGAAGCGGTCAAGCTCCTCACCGGAACCGGTCGCTGCCTGCTCGGACGGCTCTCGATCTTCGACCTCGCCGAATCGACGATGCGTGAGATCCGAGTCGCGCCCGACCCGAAGCGGGCCCCCGTCACGCGGCTCCTGCCGGCGACGCCGGCGTGCGCCGTTCCGGGGCCGGCCACGATCGACACGCTCAGCGTGAGCGACCTGCGGGGCGTGATCTTCGAGCAGCCCGGGGCCTTGGCGGAGCTCGACATCATCGATGTGCGAGAGCCTGCGGAGTTCGAGCTCGCCCGGATCCCACATGCGCGTTCGGTGCCGCTCAGCGGCCTGCGGCGGACGCGCGTGCTGGAGGGGACACCGGTGGAGCGCCGCCTCATCCTCTACTGCAAGGCAGGACCCCGCGCCCACGCGGCGGCGGCGATCCTCCGGCAAGCGGGATATGCGGAGGTTCGCGTGCTCGACGGAGGCATCGACGCCTGGCTGACGGCGCTCGGGGACGAGGCACAGGTGCCCGGCGGCCTACCATGCGACAGAAGGGAAGTAGGAACGTGACCCGCTTCACCGCGGCCACGGTCCGTGATCGAAAGCGAACGTGAGATGACCGATGCGAACACACGACTGCGCGCCGTGGTGGCCGTGCCGCTGCCCGAGGAGCTGTGCCGGCTGATCGAGGAGCTCGAGCCGCGTCTGGACGTGATCCGCGACCACGAGCTGTACCGGCCCATGCGCGGACCGGCCGATTGGACCGGGGATCCCGCGGTGACCCGCACACCCGATCAGCAGCAGCGGTTCGACGCCATGGTCGACTCCGCCGACGTGCTCTTCGGGATTCCGGACGTCGACCCGGACGCGCTGGCACGCACCGTGGCGGCGAACCCCTCCCTGCGCTGGGTGATGACGACCGCTGCGGGCGGGGGAGCGCAGGTCAAGGCCGCGGGGCTCAGCCGCGAGGCGCTGGCGCGCATCGTCTTCACCACCTCTGCCGGTGTGCACGGGTCGAGCCTCGCCGAGTTCGCGGTGTTCGGCGTGCTCGCCGGCGCCAAGAATCTGCCCCGGCTCCTCGACGACCAGCACGACCGCCGGTGGCCCGGCCGGTGGCAGATGCGGCAGCTCGACGAACTCACGGTGCTGATCGTGGGGCTCGGCGGGATCGGAACGGAGTGCGCGCGGCGCTTCTCCGCCCTCGGCGCGACCGTCTGGGGTACGACCCGGTCCGGCCGGCCCGTCGACGGTGTCGACCGGCTGGTGCCGATCGACGAGCTGGCGCAAGCCGCCGCTTCCGTCGACGCCATCGTGGTCACCCTTCCCGGAACCGAGCAGACCCATCACCTGGTCGGCGCCGAGGTGCTCGGCGCCATCAAGCCCGGTGGCATCCTGGCGAGCGTCGGACGCGGCAGCGTCGTCGACGAGCAGGCGCTGATCGCGGCGCTCGACGAGGGCCGGATCTCGTTCGCCGCGCTCGACGTGTTCGAGGTCGAGCCCCTGCCGGTCGACTCGCCCCTCTGGAACGACCCCCGGGTGCTCGTCAGCCCGCACACCGCAGCTCTCGACAGCAGAGAGGAAGAGCGGATCGCCCGGCGATTCGCCGCCGACGCGACCCGTTTCCTCGACGGACGGCCCATGAAGAGCGTCGTCGACACCGTGGAGTTCTACTGAGGATGCGGACACACGAGGAGGTCCCGGGCCGTCGCCCGAGACCTCCTGTGTGACGACCGGTCGGCTCAGCTCGCTGCGCCGGCCCGGATCTTCTTGGCCATCTCCATCATCTCGGCCGTGGGCTCGCCGATCGCGATGATGTTGCCCTCGCTGTCGCTGAACCACGCGCTGCGGAGGTCGCCGAGCTGGGCGATCCCGTCGACGGTCTTCAGGCCCGGAAGGTCGTAGTCGTGGAACACGACGCCGCGCGTGCGCAGCTCCGTGGTGTCCCGATCCA
This sequence comes from Microbacterium sp., assembly GCF_035277845.1. Classification (GTDB taxonomy): domain Bacteria; phylum Actinomycetota; class Actinomycetes; order Actinomycetales; family Microbacteriaceae; genus Microbacterium. Next base: position 5,959 of record NZ_DATEJS010000141.1, on the reverse strand, counting down.
GGTTCTCCGTCACGAGGTTGAATGCGGTGTTCTGAGCCGTGCCTCCGAAGTCCGTCCGGTACACCAGCACCACGACGCCGCCGATCTCGTAGAACAGGTTGCCGAACTCGGCGTCCGCGTAGATGGGATCGCGGCCGAGGACGTCGTGCCACCAGCCCTTCGCGCGGTCGAGGTCGCTGGCCGGGAGGACGGCCGTCGCCATGAGGTTCTCGAACATGATGATCCCCAGTCCGGGGTGTTGACATCCGGCGCCGGCCCCAGCGCACGCCACGGCGATTCGGGCGCGCGGATGAAGTCCCCGGACCAGAGTGTATTCCTGCATCCGGGCCGGGGGAAGAGGTGCGAGGCAGGTGCCTGCCGACGTCCGCGAACCGGGCGAAGGCGGAGTCGTTCCCGACGCGCGCCTGACCTACTGCAGCGACTCGGCGACCCATCGCGCGTACGCATGCCACGGGTCGCCGCTGCCGAGACCGTCGACGTGGGCGAGGAGCTCGGGCGTCGCCGTGAACCATTCCCCGCCCTCGCGCAGATGGGCGAATCGGCGATGACGTGCCTGCTCGACGGCGCGCCCGCCGCGCTCGAACCCGAGCAGCTCGTCGTGCCAGATCGCCGCGAGGCGCTGGCGCGGGTTGCGCGTGGTGCCGATCTTGATCCGGTCCCGGTACCGCAGGTAGTAGACGACCTCGACCCGGGGAGGCGGCAGGTCGAAGTCCGGTGCGTCGCCGTAGCGCCAGCCGCAGACGGCGCATACCGGACCATCGGCGCGGCGGACGCCGGCGGTCCCGCCGCACAGGGCGCACGGGCCGGGAAGCCGCATATCGGGAGCGCCACCGCCCATCGCCGGCGATTCGAGTCTCGACTCCCTCATGGGAATCCAGGATAGAAGCAAACTTCTATCAGCGCGAGCCCGCTCGGGACGTTGTACAGGGGAAATCGGCCCGTCTGTCTCGGGGGAGGGGGTCAGCGCACGTCCGCCCTGTAGATCGTCCCGTCGGCGCCTCTGGCCGGGCTCCGACGGCGTGCCTGCATCACGTCGACCAGCGCCGACTCCAGCTCCGGGTGCGCGAACGTGAAGCCCGCCGCGGTGAGCGACTCGGGCAGCACCCACCGGCTCTTCAGGATCAGTTCGGGCTCGGTGCGAAGCGCCCACATGCCGAGCTCGAGCATCCACCTCGTCGTCGGCAGCCCGATGGGCATCCCGGTGACCCGGCGCAGGGTGCGCATCAGGGTGCGATTGTCCGATGGGTGCGGGGAGGCGATGTTGACCGGGCCGGTGAGCCGTTCGTCGTCTCGGATGAACCGGATCGCGGCGACCACGTCGTCGATGTGCACCCAGCTGAACCGCTGGCGGCCGTGCGTGCGGTGCCACGGCGCGCGGTCGGGTCCGGTCGGGCGCTCGCCGATCCCGCGGTAGCGCCGATGCGGCGGGCACCAGCCGTCGAACTGCGTGCCGCCGAGACCGAAGTGCGCGAGGCTCAGCAGCATCCGCGTCGCCGGCCCGTCGCCCAGCACGATCGCCATGCGCAGGGCGACCCGGCGCGTGCGGTCGAGGTCGCCGGCGAAGAACTCGCGCTCCCACGATGTCGCGACGTCGACGGAGAACCCGCTGCCGATCTGCCCGTCCGTCTCGGTGTTGGGGTGATCCGTCGAGTGGTGGTAGATCGTGGCCGTGGATGCGTTGAGCCAGACGCGGGGCGGATGCTCCGACCGCGCCACCGCGTCGCGGAGCAGGCGGGTGGTGTGCACCCTCGACTCGAGGATCAGCCGGCGGTTGCGGTCGGTGTACCGGCGGTTCACCGAGGCGCCCGCGACGTTGAGCAGCGCGTCGGCGCCGTCCACCGCGGCGCGCAGCGCGTCGGCGTCGTCCCACCCCACCGGCGCGTTCCTGCCGATGAGGCGAAGCTCGTATCCGTCGGCGGCGAACGCGTCGGCGACGGCCTTCCCGATGAAGCCGCTCGCACCCGCGATCACCGCGACCGGCCGGGGATTGTGGATCATGAGAGCACCGTACTACATTTCTGAACATGTTCAGAAAACGCGACGGCGATGATTCCGCACCGGAATGCGGGTCCGTGTACGAGCGCGTGCTGGGCGAACGGTTCGCGGACCTCGAGCCGCAGCTCCGCACCTACTTCGGCGGCATCCCGGAGGGGTTCGAGGGCGTCGGTCGCGGATGCTTCGAGCAGGCCGGTCTGCGCCGCCGGGCGCTCCGGCCGCTGTTCGCCGCAGCGGGACGCCGGGGGATCGCCTTCGCCGAGCACGCGGCGGACGTGCCTTTCATGGTGCGGAACGTGGCCGCGGCCGACGGTTCCCTCCACGCCGTGCGGACGTTCGTCTTTCCCGGCGCGATCCGCGAGATGAGCGACTGCATGCGCGTGGTCGACGGTCGCCTGGTCGACCGGATCGGCAGACGCGGCGGGATCGAGGTGGAGTTCGGGGCGTCCGTCGCGGACGGGCGGCTGACCCTGACGTCCCGTCGGCTCTGGCTGCGCATCTCCGGTCTGCGCGTGCCGTTGCCGCGGCTCGCGACGGTCGTGCTGGACGAGCGGACGCTCAGCGGCGAGGAGCGCACCCAGCACGTGCGCGTGTGCGTGAGCGTGCCCGGGCTCGGGGAGGTGTACGGCTACGCGGGCGCCTTCACCTACGAACTGAGGGCGCGCGTCACCAGCGGGATGAGCGCTCCGATCCGGCGGGGGAGCGAGGCCCAGGAATCCTCGAGGCCGGAGAGCACCTGAGCGCCGACGAAGAGCGCGTTGATGTATTCGGCGCTTCCCGCGACGTCGACGTCGGGGCGGATGGAGCCGTCGTCGATTCCCCGCTGGATGAGGATCCGACCGAAGTGCTCCCATTCGAAGTACGGGTCGCGGGCGCTCTCGAGGTAGTCGCCGCTGGGCTGTCCGGAGAGCCGGATGCCGCCCTGCACGATCTCATCCCGGGAGATGAGGTCCCCGAGCCGGGTCATCAGCAGGAGGATCTTGTCGAGAGCGCGGTCCGAGCCCTTCTCGATGTCGGCGAGCACCGCCGTCATCCGCTCGTACTCGGCGGCCAGCACCGCGTTGGCGATCTCCGCCTTGGTGCCGAAATGGAAGTAGAGGGAGCCCTCGCTGACCCCTGCTTCGGAGGCGATGTCGCGATGCCGGGCTTCCGCGTAGGGCAGGCGGGCGAACACGCGCGCGGCCCCCACCAGCAGGGCGTCCCGCGTCTCGACGGAACGCTGCTGTTTCAACGCGGCGGCCTTCCGCTCCGCGACCATCGGCACCCCTCTTCGCGATCAGTTGCTCAGACGAGCGTACCTACGCACGCGCCGTGCGAACAATGTGGAAGTGCTCTGACCCGGTCGGTGACGGCCGGGTTCACAGTACGTCCTTGACGCTGGCGCCGCCGTGCGGCCGCGGGTTGAGGGTCATGCCGCCGGTCACGTCGAGAAGCGATCCGGTGGTGCGCGCCGACGCGTCCGACACGAGGAAGGCGACGGCGGCCGCGACATCCTCCGGGGACGCGACGCCGCCCAGGGCGGACAGTCCGCCCATGTATGCCCGCGCGGCCTCGTCCGAGAACGCGGGGTGCCCGTTGTCCGTGAAGCCCGGGACGACGGCGTTCACCCGGATGCCCCGAGGTGCGAGCGCGAGCGCCATGTTCTTCGTGAGCGACTCCAGTCCCGACTTGGTCATGGCGTAGACGAGGTCGCCGGCGCTCGCGATGTGGGCGCTCGCCGAAGAGATGTTCACGACGCCCGCGCCGCGGTCCATCAGGTCGGCGAGCCCCTGCACGAGGAAGAACGGCGCCCGCAGGTTGACCGCGACGTACCGGTCGAACGTGTCGTGGGTGGCATCCTGCAGCGAGGGGCCGAGCAGTATCCCGGCGTTGTTCACGAGGACGCGGATCCGCGCGTGAGGGTCTCGCTCGATCAGCCGCCGGACGTGGGCGACGACCGACTCGACGCCCTGCGGCTCGGCCAGGTCGGCGCGGACCAGGTCGCAGTCGGCGCCGCGCTGTTCGAGGGATGCCTTCAGGCTCTGCGCGGCCGCGGCATCGCTTCGGTACTGGCCGACGATCGCATAGCCGTCGGCCGCCAGGCGCCGGCAGATCGCGGACCCGATCCCTCCCGACGCACCGGTCACGATCGCGATCTCCCGTGTGGACGGCATCACCGCTCCCCTCCCTCGAGTGGTTCGACGCGCGCGGAGAAGTGCGCGCGGACGAGTCCACCCTGACGCACGTCGCCTGTGATGATGCCGTCGTCGTGGGCGGAGCAGCGCACGAGCGGCGTCGTGGCCCGCTCGGTGTAGGCGCGGAACACGAGCTTCAACGAGGTGAGGGCCGAGCCCGGGCGAGTCCCCGTGATCGCCCGCTCGATGGCGGCCGCCAGCTGCATGGCGGTGACGTGGTCCGAGGGATGGTCGGACGTGAGGGGGTCGCCCGCGGCGATCGGCAGGGGAGTGAAGCCGGTCGCCGAGGAGGTGCCGGCATCCGCCTCGGTCGGTGTCTCGGCCGCGCTGCGGCGCAGGCGCACGTACAGCGGTCGGGGCAGCACCTTCACCTGCGAGCGGCCGAGCGCGATGAGCCCGTGTTCGGTCTCGAGGTCGAAGAACTGCCGGAGCGTCCGGCGGGTGCGGGTCTCCGGGGCGGCGACGAGGTGGCTTCGCACCCGTCCGCTGCGGACGGCATCCCGTCCCGCCACGCCGTCGACGACGAAGCGGAGGCTGATCCGATCGAGCACCAGCACGGCGTGGTGGGCGACCTTCGCCTGACGATGCAGCTGCAGCATCCCGGCCTGGCGTTGCACCTCCATGAGTTCGGCGAAGCGCGGCGGGTGCTTCGCCGGAGGGATGCGGAAGGTCGCCGACAGCGTGTGCGGGGACTCCTGCCGCATGTCCGAGACCCAGACATTGCCCGGATGCGACTTGTGGACGTCGGCGGGGTCGACATCCTCGGGCGGCATAACCACTGCCTCGCCTTCCCCCGAACCGACGACACGATGGTACCCGCAGACGATCGGGGCCGGGATGGATTCCGCAGTGCGAAAACATTGCGGGCGCCCGACTTTCTCTATAGGGTGATGGATGTAGCACCTGGGGGAAACCGGGGGGACAAAAGTGATCGCAGTCGGGACGGCCGTTTTCGGGTACGGCTGATCAACCGGTGATCACGGCCCATGGTGGGCATCTTGGAGGGTCGGGTCCTCGAGGATGCCCACCAATCCTTTTGCCGGGAGATCAGGGTGTGGAGATGGCGGCGAAGAACGCGCGCTTGGTGTCGGTGCCGATCTCCCAGTCGACCGGGACGGACTGGAAACCGTCGCGGTGGTTCCCGATCGTCGGCTGCGGCGGGAACACGGTGACGGAGCCCGGATCGAAGTAGCCCCACGAGGCACGCACCCGCAGCGCCGTGAGCAGGTGGCCGTCCGCCACGTCGAAGTCGAAGTGATCGTCCTCGTTGAACATCACCGGGCGTGGGTTCGCGGCGAACTCGGGCAGGGCGCGCACCTGCGCGACCATCTCCGCGAGGCGGTCGGCGCGCTCGGTGCCGTTGCCGTGCAGCAGGAACCAATCCGCCCGCCGCGCGACGGCGGACGTCATGATCGGATCGAGCGCCGCGAAGCTCGTGCTGACGAGCAGGCGCGCTCCGCGTCCCACACGCCGGTGTCCGGATAGGCCCATTGCCCGCGCGTCGCCGGGTTGAGGTCGTCGAACATGCCGTTGATCATGCGGCTGTTCAGCAGCAGCCCGTCGACCGGCACGCCCAGGACCGTGCGCCCCGCGTTGGCGAGGCGCCCGTCGACGATGAACGCCTCGCCCTCGATGCCGATGGACGTCATGGGGTCACACCTGCACGGCGCGCACGGCCATGTAGGGGCGGCCGGGCAGCTCCACCCGCACCGTGCCCGCGTGGGTGCCCGGAAGACGGTCGACGGTCATGTTCCAGGTGTCGATGACGTCGATCGTCCAGTCGCCGTCAG
>NZ_DATEJS010000140.1:0-2002 GCF_035277845.1 Microbacterium sp. | reverse complement strand
AGCAGGTCGCGGCGCCGGTCTTCCGGCCCGGTCAGCAGGTCGAGGATCTCCGGGTCGCCGGGGAGATCCTGGATCGCGCCGTGCTGGATGCGTCCGGTGTGCACGATCCCGTTCGGGCCGACGTGGCGCGCGAGCTGCGCCACGTCAGAAGTCCAGGGTCTCGGTGAAGTCGCGCTGCCGGGTCTCGAGCGCCGGGATCGCCTGCCCGAGCGCCCACGTCTCGAAGTGCGGGGAGGTCCCGTGCGCTCGGAACGCATCCTCGTCGACGTACACCTCGAAGATGCGGAAGACGCCCGGCTGCTGCGGGTCCTGGTGGGCCTGGTAGTAGAGGTTGCCCGGCTCTTCGCGGGATGCCGGCGACAGGTGCGCGAGCGCGGAGCGCACCGTCTCCTCCTCGCCAGACTTGGCGGTCCAGGTGGCGCTGCAGACGAAAGCCATGATGTGTCCTCGGTTCCTTCTCGGAGGTCGTCAGTCTTCGAAGATCGCGACGGCGCGGGTCCAGCCGGCGGAGGCGCCGCGCACCTTCGTGGGGAAGCACGCGACGGTGAACCCCGTGGCGGGCAGCTGGTCGAGGTGCTGGAGCTTCTCGATCTGGCAGTAGCCGACCTCGGCACCGGCCTTGTGGCCCTCCCACACGACCGACGGGTCGCCGGTCTCCTCGAACACGCGCCGGTTGATGCTGACCGGCAGATCCCACCCCCAGGCATCCGTGCCGACCACGCGCACGCCCTTGCCGGTGAGGTGCAGGGTGGCCTCGCGCCCGAACCCGATGCCGGTGTCGATGTAGTCGTCGCGTCCGTACGCGTCGGCGGCGACGGTGTGCGCCAGCACGATGTCGAGGGGCTGCAGCTCGTAGCCGATGCGCTCCAGCTCCGCGTCGATGTCGGCGGGCGTCACGAGGTGCCCGCTGGGCAGGTGCCGGAGGTCGAGCTTGACCCCGGGACGGAAGAACCAGTCGATCGGCACCTCGTCGATCGTCCACGCCCTCTCGCCGCCGTTCATGGTGGGGTGGTAGTGCCAGGGGGCGTCCACATGGGTGCCGGCGTGCGTGGTGATGGTCACCGTCTCGGCGGCGAGCCCCTGTCCGTCCGGCAGCTGATCGGGACGGATGCCGTACATCGCGTTCATGTCCGCGAGGCCGGCCTGGTGGTCCTTGTACTCGATCTTCGGGCGCAGGAACGGCGGATCGACGGGGATGACGTCGTCCAGGGGCATGGACAGGTCGACGAAGCGCATGGGGTCTCCTCAGGGTCGGGCCGGGGCTGCGGCGGCATCGTGCCGGACGGCGATCTGCTCGGGTTCGAGCTGCACCGCCCAGCCCTCGATCGTCCCGGCGTTCTCGTACTCCTCGATCTGCAGGATCTGACGGCCGCGTTCGACCGTCTGCGCCATCCCGGAGGTGACGAACGCATACAGGTTCAGCCAGGCGGACTCCTCGAACGCGATGCCCTCGAGCACCAGGACGTTCGCGTCGACGACGGCGCGGGCGTTCGCGGCGGCGCGGGGCGACGTCGTCGTCACCGCGCGTGCGCCGTTGACCTTGTTCGCGGCGATCACACCGGCGACCGCCTCGTCGACGACGAGCACGCCGAACGCGTCGACGCCGGCATCCTGATCCGCCACGACAGCGCGGCCGACCCGGATCGCGAACACCGGGTAGTCGTCGCCGGGGTCGAGCGCGTCGGCGCCGTGCCAGACGACGTCGAAGCCGGATGCCTCGGCCCGCGCCTGCAGGCGACGGCCGAGCTCGTAACCGCCGTGGTCGGCGGCGAAGTGGATGCGTGTCATGGTCTGCTCCTTGTCGCTGGTCGGCGCCGTGGTCGACGGCCGCTCACACCGGCGGGGCCACGAACAGGCCCCTGTCGATGTCGTTGAACGATTCGCGGGCGACGAGCTCGCTCATCTCCTGGGCGGTGCCCCACTGGTCCTGCGTCGACAGCCGGCTGATGTCGTGGCGGTGCGCTTCCCAGGTGTCGTCGTCGACCATCGACAGCTCGGTGGT
>NZ_DATEJS010000139.1:0-8133 GCF_035277845.1 Microbacterium sp. | reverse complement strand
GGTCCAGCGGACGGCGGTCCACTGCAGGATCAGCTCCCCGAGCGGCTCGTCCTGATCGAAGGTGAGCGCGGCGTGCCGGTAGAGCTCCAGCACCGACAGGAACCGGGCCACCACGATACCGGGCTCGCCGATCCCGGCGATCAGCTGGCGGAAGGTCAGGGTGCCGGCGCCCCGCAGCATCCCGACCACGACGGCGGCCTGCTCGCGGATGCTGACGAGCGGCGCATGCAGGTGGTCGAGGCCGACGGTCGGGATCTCCTTCGGGGTGAAGGCGAGCAGCGCCAGCGCGCCGAAGTCGTCGGCGCTGAGGGTCCAGACGAGCTCGGGCACGCGCTCGCGGTACTTCGGATCCAGCCGCACGGCGCGGGTGTGCCGGCGCTCCTCTCGCTGCATGCTGCGGGCGAACCAGGCCGACACCTCCTTGAACGCGCGGTACTGCAGCAGCCGGGCGAACAGCAGGTCGCGGGCTTCGAGCAGGGCCGCCGACTCGGCGTCGACCAGCTCGCCCTGCGGCAGCAGCCCGGCGATCTTCATGTCGAGCAGCGTCGCGGCGACGACGAGGAACTCGGACGCCTCCTCGAGCTCGTCCGCGGAGCGCGCCGCGCGCAGATAGGCGATGAATTCGTCGGTGACCTTCGAGAGCGCGACCTCGGTGATGTCGAGCTCCTGCTTGGAGATGAGGGTCAGCAGCAGATCGAACGGCCCGTCGAACACGCCGAGCGACACCCGGAACCCGGATGCGTCCACCGGGTCGCTCACGGCGTCCCTCAGGCGACGGCGCCGCGTACGACGAGCTCGCGGGCCAGGCGCAGGTAGGCCTGCGCCGCCGCGTGCTCGGGCGCGAACTCGGTGATCGGCAGCCCGGACACGGAGGCATCCGGGAACTTCACGGTGCGGCCGATGACGGTCTCGAGCACGTCGTCGCCGAAGGCCTCCACTACGCGCTCGAGCACCTCGCGGGAGTGCAGCGTGCGCGGGTCGTACATGGTCGCGAGCACGCCGTCGAGCGCGATGACGGGATTGAGGCGGTCGCGCACCTTGTCGATGGTCTCGACGAGCAGGGCGACGCCGCGCAGCGCGAAGAACTCGCACTCGAGCGGGATGATGACCCCGTGCGCGGCGGTGAGCGCGTTCACGGTGAGCAGGCCCAGCGACGGCTGGCAGTCGATGAGGATGACGTCGTACTCCTGCGCGACGCCGCGCAGCACCCGCGCGAGGATCATCTCGCGGGCGACCTCGTTGACCAGGTGCACCTCAGCCGCGGACAGGTCGATGTTCGCCGGGATGACGTCGAGCCCCTCGACGCGGGTGGGCACGATGATCTCGTGCGCGTCGCGCTTGGGGTCGAGCAGCAGGTCGTACACCGTGGGGATCTCGTGCGTCGCGATGCCGAGGCCCGCCGACAGCGCCCCCTGCGGGTCGAAGTCGACGCACAGCACCTTGCGTCCGTAGTGCGCGAGACCGGCCGCGAGATTGATCGTGGTCGTCGTCTTGCCGACGCCGCCCTTCTGGTTGCACAGCGCGATGATGCGCGCGGGGCCGTGGGAGTCGAGCTTCGGGGGTGTCGCGAACCCGTTGTAGGGTCGTCCCGTCGGGCCGATCGGCCGTTCGTCCTTTGACTTCCTCGAGCTGCCCGCCACCGAATCACTCCTGACTGTGCACCCCGCGCGGTACGGAATGCTCCGACGAGTCTACCGACGAGCCGCCGCCCGCTTCCGAGACGCGGCGGCGAGGCCCGCGAACCGCCGTGGATCGTCGCGCGCCCCGGGTATCACCGCGCCCCGGCATCCCTCCTTCCCTGCATGAGCCGACGGAAGGACACGCCCATGACCCCGCAGCCGCCGACCGGGGGGAAGTTCGCCTTCCTCGTCCACCCCCGCAGCGACGTCGCCGCCGACATGGGCCGCGTGTGGCGTCCGCTCGGGCGCATCCCGGCCCGCGCGTGGGAATCCGGACTCCGGCACCTGCCGGTGCCCCCGCTCCGCCTCGCGACCGTCCACCGCCGCGACACCGGGACGCACGAACCCGACGGCTGGATCATCGTCGTCCCCGCCACGCCGCGCCAGCTCCTCACCGAGAAGCGGCCTTGGGTGCTCGGCCGCGTGGAGAGCGCGATCGATCGCGCCGAGGCCCTCGGCGCGAGCATCGTCGGGCTCGGCGCGCTGACCGCTCCCGCGACCCGCGCCGGACGGATGCTGCGCGAGCGGCCGGGGATGACCGTGACCACCGGCAACGCGTTCACCGCGCACCTGACCGTCGAGGGCCTGCGCCGGCTCTCGGCTGCGGCATCCGGCTCGCACCTCGCGATCGTCGGCGCCACCGGAAGCGTCGGCTCCTGCGTCGTCCGCCTCCTCGCCGACGAGCCGATCGGCAGCGACCTGACGCTCGTCTCCCGCGGCGGACAGCGGCTCGAGGACCTCGCCGCCGAGGTGCGCGGGCGCGGCGTCGCGGTGCGCACCTCCACGTCGATGGATGCCGTCCGGGATGCGGATGTCGTGCTCGTGCTGACCTCCGCCACGGACGCGCTGCTCGGATCGCAGCACCTGAAGCACGGTGCGCTCGTCCTGGACGACACCCAGCCGCGCAACACGGACCCGCGGCTGCGCGAGGAGCGCCCGGATGTGCTCGTGATCGACGGCGGCGTCGCCGCGATCCCGGGCATCCACATCCGCGGAGACATCGGACTGCCGCGCGGCCTCGCCTATGCGTGCCTGTGCGAGACCATGCTCATGAGCTTCGACGGCCAGGCCGCCTCGGCGACCGGAGAAGCCAGCATCGGGCACGCGCGGCGGATGCGGGATGCCGCCCGTCGCTTCGCCCACCTCGGGTTCACGCTCGCCGACCCGCTGTCGTTCGGCCACCGCGCCACGTGGCCTGCACCCGCCGGAGCCTCCGCCGCGGCGGTCGCGGTCCACCGAGCCTGACATGGCCAGGGTGATCGTCGTCGGCGGCGGATACGCAGGCGTGTGGTGCGCGCGCCGCATCGTCCGTGCCGCACGCCCCGGGGTCGTCGTGACGCTCGTCTCCGACCGCGGGCACCACTCGTTCCACGGCTGGACGGCCGAGGTGCTCACCGGCGAAGTGCGGGCCGAGCACGCCCGCGTCCCGCTCGTCGACCTCCTCCCCGGCGTGGAGCTCGTGGGCGGGCGGGTGACGCGCATCGACCCGGAACGGCGGGTCGTCGAGGTCGCCACGCCGAGCGGCGCGCGGTCGCTCGTGGGCGACCACATCGTGGTGGCGCCGGGAAGCCGCGACGCGTCGTGCGCGGTGCCGGGGCTCGCCGAGCACGCCTGGTCGCTCAAGGACACCGCGGGGGTGGAGGATCTCGGCCGGCACCTCGACGAGGTGCTGGCCGAGGCCCGGTATGCGGATGCCGCCACCCGCGGACGCCTGCTCACGGTCGTGGTGGCCGGCGGCGGGTTCACCGGGGTCGAGGTGGCCACCGCGATCGCGCAGCGTCTGCGCCGTGACGCCCGTGCCGGCGACGCACCCCGCGTGGTGCTCGCCCACTCGGGCGCGCAGGCGCTGCCGTCGTTGCGACCGCGGTTCGACCGCGTCGCCGACTACGCGGTCACGCAGGCCGCGGCGGCCGGGGTGGAATTCCTCCCGCATGCGCGGCTGACGGCGGTGACGGCGGACGGCGCCGAGTTCGGCGCATCCGGGTTCGTCGCCGCGGCCACCGTGGTGACCGCGATCGGCCAGACCCCGGTGCGCCTGGAGGGCCTCGAGGCCCTCCCCCGGGACCGGACCGGACGCCTCGTCACCGATCGGTTCCTGCGCCTCGGCCCGGGACTGTGGGCGGGCGGCGACGGCGCGGCTGTGCCGCATCCGCGCACCGGCGCCCCGTGCCCCGCCGACGCCCTGTGGGCGATCCACCACGGCACGCGGATCGGCTCGAACATCCTGCGCGAGCTCACGGGCCGCGCCCCTCGTCCGTTCCGCTTCCCCGGACTGGGTCAGGGGGCGAGCCTCGGCGTCGGGCGCGGCATCGCCGAGCTGTACGGCGTTCCCCTGACCGGCTGGCCGGCGTGGGTCGCCCGGTGGTTCTTCTTCCACGTGTTCATGCCGTCGCGCCGCGTCGCCCTGGCGGCCGCGGTGGACTGGGTGAGGCCCCACGCCCTGCCCCGTGAGGCTCAGCGCGCACGCGGGTGAGACGTGACGTAGACGTCCCGCAGCGTGTCCGCGGTCACGTGCGTGTAGATCTGCGTGGTCGCGACCGACGCGTGGCCGAGCAGCTCCTGAACCACCCGCACGTCCGCTCCGCCCTGCAGCAGGTGGGTGGCGAACGAGTGCCGGAGTGTGTGCGGCGAGACGTGGGCGGTCAGGTGCGCCCGTTCGGCGGCCCCCTGGATGACGAGCCACGCGCTCTGCCGGGACAGCGGTGCGCCCCGCATCCCGAGGAACAGCTTGGGCGTCGCCCGCCCCCGCGTCGCGAGGCCCGGGCGCACCCGCACCAGGTACACGTCGATCGCCTGCCGGGCGTACGACCCGAGCGGCACGATGCGCTCCTTGTTCCCCTTGCCGCGCACGCGCAGGATGTCGCCGTGCGTGACGTCGTCGATGTCGAGCGCCACGGCCTCGGAGACCCGTGCGCCGGTGGCGTACAGCAGCTCCAGCAGGGCGCGGTCCCGGATGCCGGCCGGGGACTCCGCGTCCGGGGCATCCAGCAGCCGCTGCACCTCGTCGATCGTCAGCGCCTTCGGCAGGCGCTGCGGCAGCTTCGGCGGTCGCAGCCGCTGGGTGGGCTCGTCGTCGACGATGCCCTCGCGCAGGATGAACCGGTGCATCCCGCGCACCGAGGACTGCAGGCGCGCGAGGCTCGACGAAGCCGGGCGCGGCTCGGCCGCGGCGCGCTCCGCGATGAACGCGGACACCTGCTCGGCGGTGACCGCGGCGATGTCCTCGACCCCGTGCCGCTGCAGCCAGACGAGGTAGCCGCCCAGGTCCCGCCGGTACGCGGCGACCGTGTGGGCGGACAGCCCGCGCTCGACGGCGACGTGTCGCAGGTACTCGTCGACGGCGCGCGCGGGCGTCATGTCACTCCTGCAGGCGGCGGGCGGCGGCGAGGATGCCGGCGACGAGGATGCCGTTGTGCATCCGGCCGGACATCACCGCGTCCACGGCATCCGGAACCGTCACCCACTCGGCGCGGATGTCGGCCTCCTCCGCGGTGCGCTCGAAGGCCTCGGCGAGCGGGGTGACGCCGCGGGCGAGGTAGATGTGCACGATCTCGGAGTTGCTTCCCGGGGACGACCAGATGCTGGTGAGCAGCTCCCAGTCCGTGGCCTCCAGATCGGCCTCCTCGGCGAGCTCCCGCTTCGCGGTCTCGAGCGGATCCTCGCCGGGGATGTCGAGCAGCCCGGCCGGGATCTCCCAGTCGCGGTGGCGCAGCGGATGCCGGTACTGCTGGATCAGCAGCACGCGGCCGTCGTCGTCCACCGCGACGATCGCGACGGCGCCGGGGTGCACCATCCACTCCCGGATGAGCTCCCCGTCTCCGTAGGCGACGACGTCCCGCCGGATGTCCCACACCCGGCCGCGCATCGCCACGGTGCTCTCGAGCACCGCGGGCTCGGCCGGCTCGTCGCGCAATTCCTCGGCGACCGTCATGTCAGCCCGCCTCGACTTCGAACAGCTCGCTGGAGCGGTGCCGCTCGAGCGCAGCCGCCACGAGGCCGCGGAACAGCGGGTGCGGGTCGGTCGGACGCGACCGCAGCTCCGGGTGTGCCTGCGTCGCGATGTAGTACGGGTGCACGTCGCGGGGCAGCTCGACGAACTCGACGAGGTCGAGGTCGGGGTTCAGCCCGGAGAAGGTCAGGCCGGCATCGGCCAGCTGCGGGCGGTAGCCGTTGTTCACCTCGTAGCGGTGGCGGTGGCGCTCCTGCACGAGCGACGAGCCGTACACCTCGGAGGCGATCGACCCGTCGGCGAGCGCGGCCGGGTACAGCCCGAGGCGCATCGTGCCGCCCAGGTCGCCGGACTCGATGATGTCGATCTGCTCGGCCATGGTCGCGATGACCGGGTGCGGGCTGTTCTCGTCGAACTCGCTGGAGGACGCCCCGTCGAGCCCGGCGACGTTGCGGGCGTACTCGATGACCATGCACTGCATGCCGAGGCAGAGGCCGAGGGTCGGGATGCCCTGCTCGCGTGCGAAGCGCAGCGCGCCGAGCTTGCCCTCGATGCCGCGGATGCCGAAGCCGCCGGGCACGACGATGCCGTCGAGGCCGCCGAGCGCCCTCTTGGCGCCGTCCGGGGTCTCGCACTCGTCGGACGGGATCCAGGTGATCTTCACCTGCGTCTCCTGCGCGAAGCCGCCGGCGCGCAGCGCCTCGGTCACCGACAGGTAGGCGTCGGGCAGGTCGATGTACTTGCCGACGAGGCCGATGTTCACCTCGTGCTTGGGGTTGTGCACGGCCTCGAGCACCTTGTTCCAGCGGCTCCAGTCCACGTCGTGGGCCTTGGTGAGGTTGAGCGCGCGCACGATGTAGTCGTCGAGGCCCTGGCTGTTGAGCATCGTGGGGATGTCGTAGATGCTCGGCACGTCGACCGCGTTGACGACGGCACGCTCGTCGACGTCGCACATGAGCGCGATCTTGCGCTTGTTCGACTCGGTGACGGGGCGGTCGCTGCGCAGCACGAGCGCGTCGGGCTGGATGCCGATGGAGCGGAGCGCGGCGACGGAGTGCTGGGTGGGCTTGGTCTTCTGCTCCCCCGAGGCGCCCATGAACGGCACGAGCGACACGTGTACGAAGAACACGTTCTGTCGGCCGAGTTCGTGACGGATCTGCCGGGCGGACTCGATGAACGGCTGCGACTCGATGTCGCCGATGGTGCCGCCCACCTCGGTGATGATGACGTCCGGCTTGGGCTCTTCGTCGGCCTGCAGGCGCATGCGGCGCTTGATCTCGTCGGTGATGTGCGGGATGACCTGCACGGTGTCGCCGAGGTACTCGCCGCGCCGCTCGCGGGCGATCACCTGCGAGTAGATCTGGCCGGTGGTCACGTTCGCGGCCTGGCTGAGCTCCACGTCGAGGAAGCGCTCGTAGTGGCCGATGTCGAGGTCGGTCTCCGCACCGTCGTCGGTGACGAACACCTCGCCGTGCTGGAACGGGTTCATCGTCCCCGGGTCGACATTCAGGTAGGGGTCGAGCTTCTGCATCACGACGCGGAGCCCCCGCGCGGTGAGCAGGTTGCCGAGGCTGGCCGCGGTCAGGCCCTTGCCCAACGAAGAAACGACACCGCCCGTCACGAAGATGTGCTTGGTGGTGTCAGTCGTCTGATCAGTACTGCGAGAGCCCGTGGTCGATGTGTCCGTCACGGGCTTTCACCCTATCAGCCGACGCTGGACTTCGGGTGCGTGTCGCTCAGGGCGAGCAGCTCCCGGGCGTGCGCGAGCGCCGCCTCCGAGTCCGACATGCCCGACAGCAGCCGGGCCATCTCGGCTTCGCGGTCGGCGCCGGCGAGCTTCTGCACGCTCGACGCGGTGACCGACCCGTCGGACGCCTTCACGACGGTGAGGTGGTTGTTCGCGAACGCGGCGACCTGCGCCAGGTGCGTCACCGCGATGACCTGGGACGTCTGCGCGAGCCGGGCGAGGCGCCTGCCCACCTCGATCGCGGCGGCGCCGCCGATGCCGGCATCCACCTCGTCGAACACGAAGGTCGGCACCGGATCGGTCGCGGCGATCACCACCTCGATCGCGAGCATGACGCGGCTGAGCTCGCCGCCGGAGGCCCCGCGCGAGACGGGCCGCGGATCGCTGCCGGGGTGCGGCGCGAGCAGGATCGACACGTCGTCGCGTCCGGCGGCGCTCGGGGTGCCCGGTGCGACGGAGACGGTGACCGTGGCATCCGGCATCGCCAGCTCGTGCAGCTGTTCGCTGACCTCGTCGCCGAGGCGGGACGCCGCGGCCGTGCGGGCCGCGGTGAGGTCGTCGGCGGCCGTGTCGAGGGCGGATGCCGCGGCTTCGCGCTGCGCGGTCAGGCGTTCGATGCGATCGCCGTCGTCGTCGAGTTCGGCCAGGCGCGCCGAGCCGGTGCCGAGCAGTTCGATCGCGGCATCCAGCGTGCCGTGCGCGCGCACGAGGCCCGCCAGCACCGCGCGCCGGTCCTCGACGGCGGCCAGCTCCTGGGG
>NZ_DATEJS010000138.1:0-3846 GCF_035277845.1 Microbacterium sp. | reverse complement strand
GCCGTTGGTGCCGGCCCAGATCGAGACGACCTGCTCCTCCACCGGGTACGGCGAGTACTGCGGCTGCTTGAGCAGCTCGGTCAGGCGCGCACCACGCGCCAGCTGACGCCGCGAGGCCTGGTCGAGGTCGGACGCGAACATCGCGAACGCCTCGAGCGAGCGGTACTGCGCCAGCTCGAGCTTGAGCGTGCCGGAGACCTTCTTGATCGACTTGACCTGAGCGTCACCGCCGACTCGCGAAACCGAGATGCCGACGTCGACAGCGGGACGCTGGTTGGCGTTGAACAGGTCGGACTGCAGGAAGATCTGGCCGTCGGTGATCGAGATCACGTTGGTCGGGATGTACGCCGAGACGTCGTTCGCCTTGGTCTCGATGATCGGGAGACCCGTCATCGACCCCGCGCCGAGCTCGTCGGACAGCTTCGCGCAGCGCTCGAGCAGACGGGAGTGCAGGTAGAAGACGTCGCCCGGGTAGGCCTCGCGCCCCGGCGGGCGGCGGAGCAGCAGCGAGACGGCGCGGTAGGCCTCGGCCTGCTTCGACAGGTCGTCGAAGATGATGAGGACGTGCTTGCCGCCGTACATCCAGTGCTGGCCGATGGCCGAGCCGGTGTAGGGGGCCAGGTACTTGAAGCCGGCCGGGTCGGATGCCGGGGCGGCGACGATGGTGGTGTACTCCATCGCACCGGCGTCCTCGAGTGCACCCTTCACGGACGCGATCGTGGAGCCCTTCTGACCGATCGCGACGTAGATGCAGCGGACCTGCTTGTTCTCGTCGCCCGACTCCCAGTTCGACTTCTGGTTGATGATCGTGTCGATGGCGAGCGCGGTCTTGCCGGTCTGGCGGTCGCCGATGATGAGCTGGCGCTGGCCGCGGCCGACCGGGATCATCGCGTCGATGGCCTTGACGCCGGTCTGCAGCGGCTCGTGCACGCTCTTGCGCTGCATGACGCCGGGCGCCTGCAGTTCGAGCGCGCGGACGCCCTCGCTCGCGATCGAGCCGAGGCCGTCGATGGGCTGACCGAGCGGGTCGACCACGCGGCCGAGGTAGGCGTCGCCCACCGGGACCGAGAGCACCTCACCGGTGCGGGTGACCTGCTGGCCGGCCTCGATGCCGGCGAAGTCGCCGAGCACGACGACACCGATCTCGTGCTCGTCGAGGTTCAGGGCCAGGCCCTTGGTGCCGTCCGCGAACGTCACGAGCTCGTTGGCCATGACGCCGGGCAGGCCTTCGACGTGGGCGATGCCGTCGGCGGCGTCGACCACCGTGCCGACCTCGGTCGCCGCAGCGCCCGTGGGCTCGTAGGCCGCGACGAAGTCCTTCAGCGCGTCACGGATGACGTCGGGGCTGATGGAGAGTTCTGCCATTGTCTTCCTTCGTTCATGGGGCCGCGGCCCCGAAATCTCCGCCGTCGCGGCGGGAAAGTCTGTCAGCCGGCCAGCTTCTGGCGCAGCTCGGTGAGCCGGGTCGAGACGCTGCCGTCGATGATGTCGTCGGCGATCTGCACGCGCAGGCCCCCGATGATCGTCGGGTCGACGACGGTGTTCAGCGACACCTGCGTGTCGTAGCGCGCAGCCAGCGCGGCGGTCAGCCGCTGCTGCTGGTGAGCGCCCAGCGCCACGGCGCTGTACACGGTCGCGACCGTGCGTCCGCGCTGGGCGGCGGCGAGCCGCATCCCCCGCGACAGCAGGTCGCGCACCCGGCGCTCGCGCGGCTGGCGCACGAGCGAGGCCGCGACGAGGATGGTCGCGTCACTCGCGCGGCCGGCGAGCAGGGACTCCACCAGCTGCCCCTTGGCCTCCGAGTCGCCCATGCGGCTGCCGAGCGCGAGCTCCAGCTCCGGGTTGGCGGCCACGACGCGCGTGAAGGCGAACAGCTCGCCCTCGACGTCGGCGTCCGGGGCTGCCTTCGCGGCGGCCCGCACGGCCAGCTCCTCGATCCCGTCGACCAGGTCGGATGCCGCCGACCACGACTGCGCGGCGGCGGTCGTGATCAGCTGCGCCGCGGCGGGCGAGAGCACCCGGCCGAAGACGTCGGCGACGACCTTCGAGCGTGCCTCGACGGACGCGGCCGAGTCGGCGAGGGCGCCGGCCAGCTGCGACGAGCCGTCGAGGGCACGCGCGGCTGCGAACAGCTCACGCGCGACCCCGAGGTCGACGCCCCGTGCGGCATCCAGCGCCGCAGTGGACGCGGCGACGGCCTGAGTGGTCGCGCTGCCCATTACGCCTTGCCCACCGTCTCGGGGACCTCGAGCTCGGCGAGGAAGCGGTCCACGACCGCCTGCGCCCGCTCGTCGTCGGACAGCGACTCGCCGATGACGCCACCGGCCAGGTCGATGGCCATGGTGCCGACCTCGCTGCGCAGCGAGACGAACGCGGTCTGGCGCTCGGCCTCGATCTGCGCGTGGGCGGCGGCGGTGACGCGCGCAGCCTCGGCCTGCGCGTTCTCACGCAGCTCGGCGAGGATCTTCGCGCCGTCGGCACGCGCCTGCTCGCGGATCGCGGCGGCTTCCCCGCGCGCGTCTGCGAGCTTGGCGGTGTACTCCTCGAGAGCGGCGGCGGCCTTGGCCTGCGCCTCGTCGGCGCGCTTGATGCCGCCTTCGATGGCGTCCGCGCGGGCGTCGAGCGCCTTGTTCATGCTGGGCAGGATCTTCCAGATGATGAAGACCAGCACGATGACGAAGACGATCGTGCCCCAGACGAGGTCCGGGATCGTGGGGACGACCGGATTCGGGGCGCTCTCCGCGGCCGCGGTGACGAATGCGCTGTGCATTCAGACTCCTTGTGCTTGGCGGGCCGAGATTACGGCTTGGGGAACGGGATGAACGCGACGGCGATCGCGATGAAGCAGAGCGCCTCCGTCAGGGCGATACCGAGGAACATGAGGCTCGACAGGCGACCCTGCAGCTCGGGCTGACGGGCGACCGACTCGATGGTCTTGCCGACGATGATGCCCACGCCGATACCAGAGCCGATGACGGCGAGACCGAATGCGAGCGGGGCGAGTTGTCCGACGATGTTCACGGGAAGGGTTTCCTTTCGAGGGTGGTCTTTAAACAATCAAGCTTTTGCAGGTCAGTGCTCTTCGGCGACCGACAGCTGCACGTAGATGGAGGCCAGGATGGCGAAGACGTACGCCTGCAGGGCGGCGACGAACAGGTCCAGCACGGTGAAGGCGATGCCGAACGCGAAGGAGCCGACGCCCAGAAGGCCGAGCAGGTTGCCGTTGGCGAGCACGGTGAAGAAGAAGAACTGGGTGGCACTGAAGCAGAGCACCACGAGCATGTGGCCGGAGACCATGTTCATCGTGAGTCGGAGCGCGAGCGTGACCGGACAGACGATGAAGGTCGAGAGGAACTCGAGCGGAGTCAGCAGCGGATACAGCCACCACGGCACGCCCGGCAGGAACAGCGAGTCCTTGAGGAAGCGGAAGCCCTTCTCACGGAAGCCCGCGTAGACGAACATGACCCACGCGATGACCGCCATGACGATCGGAAGGCCGATCGCGGCCGTCCCGGCGATCTGCAGGCCGGGGATGGAGCCGACGATGTTCATTCCGAGGATCAGGAAGAAGAACGTCATGATGATCGGCTCGTAGCGGCGGCCGAGCTTCTCACCGAGGTTGTCGTAGATGACACCCTTGCGCACGAACATGAAGATGAACTCGAACGCGGCCTGGCCGCGACCCGGGACGATCTTCATGTTGCGGGTGGCGAGCCACATGAGCAGCACGAGCACGACGACCACGAGGATGCGGATCGCCATCAGGCGGTTCAGCTCGAAGGGCGTGCCTTGGAACAGGAGAGCCGGCGGGAAGATGTCGTCGATGGACGGGCCGTGAAACCCGGA
>NZ_DATEJS010000137.1:0-2391 GCF_035277845.1 Microbacterium sp. | reverse complement strand
GGTGGGGCCCCGGCTGCTCGTGCCGGTGCTCGAGCGCACCCTGGAGCGGGCCGCCGCCGTCGCGACCGGCCTGGAGCTGCGCGGCTTCGGGGGCACCCCGACCGGCGGTGACTGCGAGCGCCCCGTCGTGCTGCGGGATGCCGTGGTCGGCTTCGGCGCGCACCCCGTGCTGACGGTCGCCGAGCTCGAACTCGGCCACGGCACACTCGCCCTGGTGACCGGCCCCACCGGCTCGGGCAAGTCCACGCTGCTGCGCGCTCTCGCGGGACTCGTCGACCACCTCGACGGCGGATGGTCGGACGGCACGATCGAGGTGGTCGGCCACGATCGCCGTGGGATGCCGCCGCGCAGCGCCTCGCGCCTCATCGGTGTCGTGCTGCAGAATCCGCGCGATGGATTCTGCACCGAGCTGGTGCGGGAAGAGATCGGCCTCGCCCTGCAGCTGCGCGGGGTCTCGCGGGTGATCGTCGCGACCCGCGTGGCCGAAGTGGCGGAGCGGATCGGGATCACCGCCCTGCTCGACCGATCGCTGCACACCCTGTCGGCGGGCGAGGCGACCCTCGTCGCGATCGCCGCGGCGGTCGTGGAGCATCCCATCCTGCTGCTCGTCGACGAGCCCCTCGCCGACCTCGACGAAGATGCGCGCCGGCGGATCGTCGGGGTGCTGGACGCCCTCGCGCACCAGGCCGGCGTGTGCGTCGTGGTGGCCGAGCACCGGGATGCGGCGTTCACCGCGGTTGCGGATGCCCGCTGGCGGATCGACACGGGCACCCGGTCGTCGAGCGAGGCCGCGCGCAGCTCCTCCCCCCGGTCGTCGAGCGAGGTCGCACGCCGCTCCTTCCCGGGGTCCGCTCTCTCCGCCGCGCACGTGCACGTCTCCCACGGCGACGTCGTCGCTGTGCAGGATGCCTCCTTCTCCCTCGCCCCCGGTGAGATCGCGGCGCTCGTCGGGCCGAACGGAGCCGGCAAGTCGTCACTGCTGCTCGCGCTGGCGCTGCCGCCGCGCGGACTCACGGTGACCGGGCATCCGGTGCTCGTGCCGGATGCCACCGACGACCTCTTCACCCGGGATACGGTCGCCGCGGAGTGCGCGCGCGCCGATCGTCTCGCCCGCCGCAGCGGGTCGACCGCGATCTCCGCCGCCGACCGGTTCGCCGGGTTCCTCGGCCTCGACGCGGACGCCCGGGCCGACCGGATGTCGCGGCATCCCCGCGATCTCTCGCTCGGCGAGCGCCGCTGCCTCGCGATCGCGCTGCAGCTGAGCCGCTCGCCCGGCGCCCTGCTGATCG
This sequence comes from Microbacterium sp., assembly GCF_035277845.1. Taxonomy (GTDB): domain Bacteria; phylum Actinomycetota; class Actinomycetes; order Actinomycetales; family Microbacteriaceae; genus Microbacterium. Next base: position 1,102 of record NZ_DATEJS010000137.1, on the reverse strand, counting down.
ATGAGCCGACCCGCGGGCTGGACGGCACGGCCCGCGATCAGGTGCACACCGCGCTGCGGCAGGCCGCGGATTCCGGCGCCGCGGTGCTGCTGGCCACCCACGACGCCGACTTCGTCGCCGCACTCGGCGCCCGCATCCTGCCCATGCGCGACGGCGTCGTTCCCGCCGAGCCCGCGTCGTCGACCGCGACCGCGACAGCTCCGGCTCCGACTCCATCGAGGATTCAGCACCAGGCGATCGTTCAGCATCCGCTGCCGCGCACCGACGAGGATCGCACCGGCGCCGCCGGGATCCACACCGAATCCTCGAGGTCGTCGCACCGCACGCCGGACCGTGCACGTTCCCCGCATCCGCGCTCGCTGACCGGCAGCCGCCTGCTCCCGCTCGCGCTGATCGCCGCGAACCTCGTGGGCCTCGCCTCGTTCTGCTGGCCCCTGGTCGCTGCGGCGCTGCCCGCGGAGGCGGATGCCGCGGCCCCCTGGGCCGCCCTCGCACTCGCGCCGATCGCGGTCGTCGTCGCGGTCGCCGCGCTCGACGGCGCCGTGCGCTCGGCGCACACCCTCGCCTACCTCGGGGTGCTGGCCGCGATCGGCACCGCGGTGCGCATCGCGAGCACCGGGGTCGGCGGCGTCGAGGCCGTGTTCATCCTGCTGGTGCTCGCCGGTCGTGCGTTCGGCGCCCGGTTCGGAATGCTGCTCGGCGTCGCGACGATCGCCCTGTCGTCCACGGTGTTCGGCGGCATCGGCCCGTGGACCCCGTTCCAGATGTTCGCGTGCGCGTGGGTCGGCGCCGGTGCCGGGCTGCTGCCCCGGCGCGTGCGCGGGTGGACCGAGATCGGGATGCTGTGCCTCTACGGCGCGGCGGCTTCCTACGTGTTCGGCCTGCTGCTGAACCTCTGGTTCTGGCCGTTCGCGGTCGGGTCGGGCGCCGCCGTCTCCTACGTTCCGGGCGCCCCGCTCGGGCGCAACCTGGTGAGCTTCCTGCTGTATTCGCTGGTGACCTCGACCGCCGGCTGGGACACCCTGCGCGCGGTCACGACGATCGTCGGCGTCGTGCTCATCGGACGCCCGGTGCTCGCCGCCCTGCGCCGCGCCAAGCCGGT
>NZ_DATEJS010000136.1:0-2485 GCF_035277845.1 Microbacterium sp. | reverse complement strand
GGCCCTCATCGACCGCGACCTCGCCGCGTGCGGTCGTGACGGCCACGATCTCGTCGGCGAAGCGGCCCGCGTCGATCGCAGCGATCGCCCGCTCGTGACTGCCGAGGGCGAAGGCGTCGGCATCCTCGCGCGTGACGCCGTCGACGCGAGCGACCTCCTCCGCGGTCTCCGGCATCGAGAACGTGGCTTTGTCTCGCGCTGCAAGCCGCGGGTTCGCGAACCGCCACCCGATCGATGTGTCGAACGATTCGCCGGGCTTGGCCCAGGGACGGGCGGGCTTCGCCTGCACCCAGGGGGCGCGGGTCATCGACTCCACTCCGCCGGCGATCATGAGGTCTGCGTCCCCGGCGCGGATGGCCTGCGCAGCGAGAGTCACGGCGGACATCCCCGATGCGCACAGCCGATTGACGGTGAGCCCCGGGACCTCGTCGGGAAGCCCGGCCAGGAGAACGGCCATCCGTGCAACGTTGCGGTTGTCCTCGCCGGCCTGGTTCGCTGCACCGAGGATCACCTCGTCAACCGCCGATGCGGGGGCGCCGGAGCGGGCGAGCGCCTCACCGACGACGAGCGCGGCGAGGTCGTCGGGACGAACCGACGAGAGGGCACCGCCGTACCGTCCGACCGGAGTGCGGACACCACCGACGAGATATGCCTCGGACATCGTCATCCTTCCCTGGGCCCGCGGCGTCGCGAGCTCCGAGTTATTACAGACCGATCGTTCAGTAATTCGGTCGCCGTGTCAAATCCATGACGGAACCGCCAGGAACGTCATAGGTTCGGTGCAAGACTGGGATGCATGACCGCCGCTGCTTCCACTTCACGAAACCGCCGCGGACGCCCCGGTTATGACCGTCAGCAGGTACTGGAAGCGGCGGTGCGGATCTTCAACCAACAGGGCTACGACGCGACGTCCGTCTCGGATATTGCGGCATCCCTCGGCTTCGCGAAGTCGGCGCTATACCACCACTTCGAGTCGAAGGCATCGATCTTGGAGCTTGCGCTCGACGACGCCTTGAGTGGTCTCGAGAGCGCTCTGGACTCGGCGGTCAGGGACAACGGCTCGGCTTCCGCGCAACTGCGCCAATTCGTGCACAGCGCCGTCGGTGTCTTGACTGCACGTCTCCCGCAGGTAATGCTCCTTCTGCGGGTTCGTGGCAACAGCGAGGTGGAGCTGGCGGCCCTGCAGCGACGCCGTGCGTTCGACCAAAGGGTCGCGATGATCGTCGCTGCGGCCCAAGAGGAGGGGATGCTCCGCAAGGAGATCGACGCGTCGGTGGCCACCCGACTCATCTTCGGCATGATCAATTCACTCGTCGAGTGGTATCGCCCTGATGGGCCGGTCGATGCGGCAGAGCTCGCCGATGATGTCCTCCTCGCGACCTTCGACGGGCTTCAGACGCACCCCTGACCGCTCATCGGTCGGCGTCCGGCCCATACACCTCGCCACTGGTGATGTAGAGCGAAACGGCTCGCGCGCGGTGAAGCCCCCGTGTCGGCCGGGTTCGTGACTCCGTACGCGCCCGGATTCCCAGTGCTCGTCCCCGGACAGTCATCTCGCCCGAGGTGGTCGAGTTCATGGCCGCGCTCGACACCCGCGAGATCCACGGCTACGACGAGGCCCGCGGCTACCGCGTCATGAAGTGACCGCCGCCACTGGCCCATTCCAAAGCGAGTGAATGGGGTTCTGCCGGGCACTCTGGCCCCGTCGCGACGGGATTCGGGAAAGAACGAATCGAATTCGAGCGCGCCGAACGCAACTGAACGTGATCGACCTCGATCCTGACGGCACACGAATCCGCGTGAAATCAAGGCAACTCAAGCGACCACATCTCACTGCGCCGATCCGTTTCAGGGTTCAAATCCCTCCGTCTCCGCCATGTGATGTCTCAGGACATCGTGAACGGTTGAACCCCCGGTTTCCGGGGGTACAACCGTTTTTGCGTTGGTAGCTGTGGGTGGGGTCGAGGGTGTATTCGCCGAGGACTTCGCCGGTGCTGGTGGTGATCACGCTGCCCTCTGGGACTGCTGCACGGATAGGTGACTGTTTCGGTTAGGCCGCGAGGGCCAGGTTCTGGTTCATGATGGTCTCGAACTCGACCGGCGTCAAACGGCCCAGTCGGCTCTGTCGGCGGCGGCGATGGTAGGTCCGCTCGATCCAGGTCACGATCGCGATCCGCAGCTCCTCGCGGGTCGTCCAGGTGCGTCGGTTGAGGACGTTCTTCTGCAGCAGGGCAAAGAACGATTCCATCGCCGCGTTGTCGCCGCAGGACGCGACTCTGCCCATCGATCCGACCATCCGGTGGTGGCGGAGTTCGCGGACGAATTTCCGGCTCCGGAATTGGCTGCCCCTATCGCTGTGGACCACGCAGCCGGCGACATCACCACGCATCGCGACCGCGTTGCGCAACGCCGTGACGGCGAGGCGAGACTTCATCCGGCTGTCGATCGAGTAGCCGACGATCCGGTTCGAGTGCACGTCTTTGAT
>NZ_DATEJS010000135.1:0-6162 GCF_035277845.1 Microbacterium sp. | reverse complement strand
ATCACCAGCATCGTGATGATGCTGACGATCACCATCGGCAGCCCTTCGACCGGCGGCGACCCGGCCGCCAGTCGGGAGATCGCCTCGACCACGACCGTGATCGTGACGATCAGCAGCAGGGTCGCGTTGACGAGCGCGGCGATCGCGATCGGCCGGTGGGCGTGCGGGTGGTCGGGGTCGCGGTCGCGCAGCGAGATCGCGACGAGCCCGAGGGCGAGCGCCAGGCAGTCGGCGACGGTGTCCCCGGCAGCGGCCAGCACGCTGACCGAACCGGCGATGAGGCCGGCCACGACGAGTCCCGCGATGAGGCACGCGTTCAGGGCGAGCACGATCAGGATGCGGCGGCGCTGGCTCCGCCGGGGCGGGCGGGAGGCGGCATCCCGCGCGGCGTCCGTGATGTCGTCACTCACCCGGACAGCGTAATATATCTGCACATGCACGCAGATAAGCAGGGATGCGGATACTCGACCGAAAGCCCGTACGTCGAACTCGCCGTCGAGGTGTTCGCCATGCTCGCGGATGCCACCCGCGTGCGGATCGTGCTGGCCCTGCAGGACTCCGGCGAGCTGTCGGTGAACCACCTCGCCGACATCGTCGACAAGTCGCCGGCCGCCGTCTCGCAGCACCTCGCGAAGCTGCGCCTGGCGCGCATCGTGGCCACCCGGCAGGAGGGGCAGCGGGTCTTCTACCGCCTCGAGAACGAGCACGCGTCGCGCCTGGTCGCCGACGCGATCTTCCAGGCCGAGCACTCCCTCGGCGGCACGCCGCGCCACCACCACACCGAGCAGGATGCCCGATGACCCACACGCACCCGCACGGTCACGGGCACACGCACGACCACGACCACGACCACGACCACGACCACGACGGGCATGAGCACGACCACCCGCACGGTGGGGTGAAGGGGTTCCTCTACGACCTGTTCGTGCCGCACACCCACGATGCGGCCGACGCCGTCGACGACGCGCTCGAAGCCAGCAAGGCGGGCGTCACCGCGGTGAAGGTCTCGATGTTCGTGCTGCTCGGGACCACCCTCGTGCAGCTCGCGTTCGTGCTGTTCACCGGCTCGGTCGCACTGCTGGCCGACACGATCCACAACTTCGCCGACGCGCTCACGGCGGTGCCCCTGTGGATCGCGTTCGTCCTCGGTCGTCGCGCCGCCACCCGGCGTCACACCTACGGGTACGGGCGCGCAGAAGACCTGGCCGGGCTGTTCATCGTGTTCGTCGTCGCGCTCTCCGCCGTCGTCGCCGGGTGGGAGGCGATCGACCGCTTCATCCACCCGCGCCCGATCGAGAACCCGGCGTGGCTGATCGTCGCCGGTCTCATCGGCTTCGCCGGAAACGAACTCGTCGCCGTCTACCGCATCCGCGTCGGCCGCCGGATCGGATCGGCGGCACTCGTCGCCGACGGCGTGCACGCCCGCCTCGACGGCATCACCTCGCTGTCGGTCGTGCTGGGCGCGATCGGCGTCATGCTCGGCTTCCCGCTCGCCGACCCGATCATCGGCCTGCTGATCGCCGTGTCGATCCTGCTGCTGCTGTGGGGCACGGTGAAATCCGTGGGTGCTCGGCTGATGGATGCCGTCGACCCGACGCTCATCGACCGGGCCGAGCACGCACTCGCGGATTCGACCGGCGTCACCGGCGTGCAGGAGGTCAAGCTCCGCTGGATCGGGCATCGCCTCACGGGATCCGCCGTCGTCACCACGGACCTCGCCGACCTGCGCGAGGCGACCCACGTTGCCGAGCACGCAGCGCAGAACGTGCGCGTGCGGCTGCGCAACCTCGACGACTTCGTCGTCACCCCGAAGGGAGCAGGCCGGTGAGCGCCGCGACGGATCAGAGGGAGCGCCTGCGCCGCACCGGCATCCTGCTCGAGGCCGCCACCCTCGCCTGGAACGTCGTCGGCGTGGTGCTGCTCGCGATCCTCGCGTACCGGTCGGCGTCGGTGGCCCTGCTCGGCTTCGGCCTGGACAGCCTGATCGAGATCGGCGCGAGCACGGTGGTGATCTGGGAGCTCACCGGCAGCAGCGAGCGGCGACAGCGCATCGGTCTGCGGCTGATCGGCTGGGCGTTCGTGCTGCTCGCGCTCTACCTGCTCGCGCAGGCGGCCGTGGCCCTCCTCACCGGCCACCGCGCCCAGCCGGTACTCGGCGGCATCGGGTGGACGGCCCTGACCGCAGCGGCCATGTTCGCCCTCGCCTGGGGCAAGTGGCACGTCGGCCGTCGGCTGGACAACCCCGTGCTCCTCACCGAGGGACGGGTGACCCTCATCGACGGCATCCTCGCCACGAGCGTGCTGCTCGGGCTGGTGCTGGACGACGCGCTGGGCTGGTGGTGGGCCGACCCGGTCGCCGGACTCGTCATCGTGTTCTACGCGGCCCGCGAGGCGATCCACGTGTTCCGCGAGACGTGACCCGGCGCCGGCCGGCCTTAGCCCCGTCTTAGACCACGGCCCGTAGCGTCGACCCGATGACCACGAGCAACACGTCCGCAAGCACCGGCCTCCTCGGCTACTTCCGCATCGACGCGCCGGGCGCGCGCTTCCAGCCCGCCGCGTGGCGGTTCGTCCTCGCCAGCGCAGTGGCGGTCGTCGGCTCGGTCGCGGCGTGCGCGATCGTCGCCCAGATCTGGATGCTGGCGGACCCGGCGACGCGCGGCTACGACCACTTCCGGTTCATGGACTACACGAAGCTCACCGTCATCGGCGTGGTGATCGCGTGCCTCGGCTGGCCGATCGCCGCGGCGCTCAGCTCGCGGGCCCGGCGGCTCTACGTGTGGGCCGCGTACGCCGTGACCATCGTGTCGTTCGCGCCGGACGGCTGGATCCTGCTGCACGGGCAGAGCCCGTCCGGGGTGCTCGGGCTCGCCGTCATGCACGTGGCGGTCGCCGTGGTGACGTACTGGGCGGTCGTGCTCATCGCCCCGCAGCGCGACCGCCCGGCGACCACGACCTCACGCTGACGCCGCGAGCGCGAGGGTCGCGGCGGCGACCGTCACCGGGGCGACGATCGCGCCGAGCAGGATGTAGCGGCGCCAGCCCATCTCCACGCCGAGGGCGCTCAGGCGCTGGTGCCACAGCAGCGTCGCCAGCGACGCCCACGGGGTGATCAGCGGGCCGACGTTGACCCCGATCAGCAGGGCGACGACCCGGATCGGGCTGCCGGTGACCGGTTCCAGGGCGAGGTAGGCGGGCAGGTTGTCGACGGCGTTCGCGGCGAGCAGCCCGGAGAACGACAGCCGCAGCAGGGCGAGCGGCGACTCCCCCTCCCCGGCGATGCGCGCGAGCAGGACGCCGAGCCCGACGGCGTGCAATGCCGCGATGAAGAGGAACAGCCCGCCGGCGAAGACCATCAGCCGCCACGGGATGAGGCCGAAGCGCACCGCGGACCGCTGACGCACCGCGAACACCGCCGACAGCACGAGCGCCGCCGCCGTCGCCGGCATCCACACCGGAAGGCCCGACACGAGCAGCGGCACCAGCACGACCAGCACGACGGCCGCCGCCCGGAACAGCACGACGTCCTGCGGGCGCTGCGCCTCGCCGGCGCGGTAGCGCACGAGCAGGGAGCGTCGGCAGACGACGAACACGACGATCATCGGGATCGTCGCGGCCATGAGCGCGGCCGCCCACACGAGGCCGGCGAACTCGACCGGCGTCAGGTCGCCCATGGCGTGCTGGGCCAGCAGGTTGGTGAGGTTCGACACCGGCAGCAGCATCGAACCCGTGTTCGCCATCCACACCGTGGTCAGCGCGAACGGGAGCGGGTTCAGCCCGGCATGCCGCGCGAGCACGATCGCGACCGGCGTGAGCAGCACCGCGGTGGTGTCGAGCGACAGGAAGACGGTGCTCAGCAGGGCCACCGCCGCCACGAGCAGCCACAGCAGCCAGGCGCGCCCACCGCCCCAGCGGGCCGTCGCCTGCGCGAGCACGGTGAAGACGCCGGCGACCGCCGCCAGTTCGGTCACGACCGTGATCGCGGCGACGAACAGGAGGATGGGCCACACCCGGTCCCACAGCTGCAGCGCGTCGTCGACGGGCAGCATCCCGGCCGCGATCGCCGCACCGCCCAGCGCCAGCAGGGCCGCGCCGATGATCCACGTGCGCATGCGCCTCCCCGAGTGTGCCGCCCGGAGAATCGTACAGCGCGGGCGGGACCGGCCCGGCACGGGCGCGACGGGCCCGGTGCGCGCGGCGCCGGTGCGCGCGGTGCCGCAGGTCAGCCGCGCAGCAGCTCGACCGCCATCTCGCGCATCTCGACCTTGCGCACCTTGCCGGTGACGGTCATCGGGAACGCGTCGACGATGTGCACGTACCGCGGGATCTTGAAGTGGGCGAGCCTGCCGGCGGCGAACTCCCGCACGGCCTCGGCGGTGAGGGGTTCGGCGCCCGGGCGCATGACGATCCAGGCCATGACCTCCTCGCCGTAGCGCTCGTCGGGGACGCCGATCACCTGCACGTCGTTGATGTCGGGATGCCGGTACAGGAACTCCTCGATCTCGCGCGGGTAGATGTTCTCGCCGCCGCGCAGGATCATGTCCTTGATGCGGCCGACGATGTTGAGGCGCCCGTTCTCGTCCATCGTGGCGATGTCACCCGTGTGCATCCAGCGGCCCGCGTCGACGGCCTCGGCGGTCTTCTCCGGGTCGTCCCAGTAGCCGAGCATCACCGAGTAGCCGCGCGTGCAGAACTCCCCCGGCATCCCGCGCGGCACCACGAGGCCGTTCTCGTCGATCACCTTCACCTCGACGTACGGCATCACGCGTCCGATGGTCTGCGTGCGGGCGGCGAGGTCGTCGTCGCGGGAGGTCATCGTGGACACCGGCGAGGTCTCGGTCATCCCGTAGCAGATGGCCACTTCGGGCATGTGCATCTCGTCGATGACCCGCTTCATCACCTCGACGGGGCACGGTGAGCCGGCCATGATCCCGGTGCGGAGGCTCGTCAGGTCGAAGTCCGAGAACCGCGGGTGCGCGAGTTCGGCGATGAACATCGTGGGCACGCCGTACAGCGAGGTGCACCGTTCCGTGTGGATCGCCTCGAGCGTCTTCTCCGCGTCGAACACCGGCGCCGGGAAGACCACGCAGGAGCCGTGCGAGTGGCCGCCCAGCACGCCCATCACCATCCCGAAGCAGTGGTACAGCGGCACGGGCACGCAGACGCGGTCCTGCTCGGTGTACCCGGTACCCTCCCCCACGAAGAACCCGTTGTTCAGGATGTTGTGGTGCGACAGGGTCGCGCCCTTCGGGAATCCGGTGGTGCCCGACGTGTACTGGATGTTGATGGGCTGGTCGAAGGTGAGGGTCGCAGCGCACTCGTCGAGACGAGCGGGGTCGGATGCCGCGCCCCGCTCGAGCAGCTCGTCCCACTGCGGCGTGCCGATGAACACGACGTCGTCGAAGCCGATCTCGGCCAGCATCCCGGCGTAGTCCGTGGAGCGGAAGGCGGTGGCGCTGACCATCAGCCGCATCCCGGACTGCCGGATGACGTACTCCACTTCGCTCGTGCGGTACGCGGGGTTGACGTTGACGAGGATCGCGCCGATGCGCGCCGTCGCGTACTGGGTGAACACCCATTCCGCGCAGTTGGGCGCCCAGATGCCCACCCGGTCGCCCTTCTCGATGCCGAGCTCCAGCAGGCCGAGGGCCAGCAGGTCGACCTGCTCGTTCAGCTGGGCGAACGTCCACCGGCGCCCGGTGGCCGACTCGACGAGCGCCTCCCGGTCGGGGTACGTGCTCACGGCGTCGTCGAGCATCTCGCCGATCGTCTGGCCGAGCAGAGGGATGGCGCCCTGCCCCGAGGCGTAGGACACCGCAGCTTCTTTGCGCATGAGCACATCATGCGACGCCCCGACGCCCCGCACCAGGCCCGCCGCCCTCCGTCGCCCCCCCGTACCGCACCCTCCCCTTCGTTGACTTGCCCTGGATGTACGCGACGCGCGGCGTGTCGCGTACATCCAGGGCAAGTCAACGAGAAACGCCGGGCTGCATCGGGCGGACGGTGAGGATCTGCTGCACTGTGCCGATGGGGCCGCGCTCGTCGTGCAGCACCGTGTCGGTCAGGCCGAGGCCGGCGGGGCCGACGGTGACCGTGGTGTCGAACCCGATCCACTCCCCCTGCGGCTGGGCGACGAGGTGGCAGGTGAGGTCGACGTTGGGG
>NZ_DATEJS010000134.1:0-3406 GCF_035277845.1 Microbacterium sp. | reverse complement strand
GCAGCTGCGGGACGGTGCGTCGCTCGGCGTCCTCGCCCAGGCCTCCTCCCACGACCGCAACCCCGGCCGCGACGTCAACTCCAGCCGCATCTCCGGCACCCGCCATATCCCCGTGGCCCACAGCATCCGCGTCATCCGCCGATTCCGCCCACGTCCAGGACCCTTCGCCGCTCGCGGCCTCCTGATCGGGCTCGTTGTGCCCGCGTGAGGCACGGATCTGCGCGGTGACGAGCGCTTCGATCGCGGCCTTGACAGGCGCCCCCGTCGCGGGGTCGAGCCGGCCGTCGAGCACGATCATCCCGTGCTGGTCTTCCCACACCTTCAGGTACCGCTTCATCCGCAGGTCTGCGATCTTCGGCGCGACCCCGTCCGGATCGAGCCACGCTTCGGCGTGCCGCAGGATCACCTGCACCTCGCAGAGCGACAGCCCGGCCGCCTGCTCCACGAGGATCTGCTCCGCCTGATCGAGGGCGGCTCGGTCGGCGCGGAATGCGACCTTGTCGAGCATGCCGGTGATGGCGTCGGCGGCATCCGTGCTGATCTGGTCGCGCTCGAGGGCGGCCGCGACGTGCGGGTGCCGGGCCGGTGCGCGCTCGCCGGAGAACGTCATGCCTCCCGCCGTGGCATCGCCCACGCGGATCAGCCGCTTCGCTTCCGCCGTGTGTCCGCCGGTCGTCGCGGCGATGAGCTTCTCGGCCGACTTGAACCCCGCCTTGCGCGCCAGTCCCTCGCTTCCCAGCGACGGTGCGGAGCGCTTGTTGATGCCGTTCGCGAGACGCGCATGCAGGGCCTGGTACCTGCGGCCCACGGCCGCGAGAGCCTCGTTGACCGCCATGAGGTCGGCGTCGGACATGGCATCCACATCGTCGTCGACCACCGCGCTGGGGTGCATGCCGCCGAGCGCCACGAGCCATCGCTCGCCGACACCGTCGAGCGCCTCGGCAAGAGGTGCCAGGTGTTCGACGGCTACTTCGGTCATGACAACAGTCTACGATTTCAACAACTCAGATGCAAGCAAACATTAGAATATAAATACGATCTCACCTTGAACAGCAACCCACGAAAAGCTGTCTGTGCCCCGCACGATACGCGGGGGTTCCGACATCCACCCGCCGCGTCGGCCGCCACCCGCGGCCTACGATCGGGACCATGATCGTGGAGTTCGACGGCGAGGTGTTCCAGTGGGATGCCCGAATCGATGCCGCCTGGTACTTCACCGCACTGCCCGAGCAGCTGAGCGCCGACATCCGTGAGATCCCGCGTCCGCACCGGGGATTCGGGTCGGTGCGGGTGCGGGCATCCGTCGGGGTATCGACGTGGACGACGTCGATCTTCCCGGATTCCGCCGGGTACTACGTGCTGCCCCTGAAGAAGGCGGTGCGCGTGGCTGAGGAGCTCGAGGACGGCGGGCCGGTCACGGTGCGTCTGGAGATCCTCGACGCGTGATCTCAGCGGATCGACATAGGGCGGCCTTACGATTCAGCTCATGAATCCGAAGCGGTGGCGCGAACTGACCGAGCGCCCGCTCATCGTCGTGTCGGTGATCTTCCTGTTCGCGTACTCGTGGCTCGTGATCGGCAACCTGCAGTCGCCGTACAGCGACGTCGCCGTGGCGGTGCTCGCACTGTCGTGGATCGTCTTCGTCATCGACTATGTGGTGAAGGTCGCCATCCAGAAACCCGGGCGGCGGTTCCGGTGGTGCTGCACCCACCTGTTCGACCTGGCGATCGTGCTCGTGCCGGTGCTGCAGCCGCTCCGGATGCTGCGCGGTGCCCTGCAGCGCACCGAGGGCGCGGCGATCCGCAGTCGCATCCTGCTGTATGCGGGGTCGGCGGCCTCACTGCTGCTCTATGTCGGCGCGCTCACCGTGCTCAATGTCGAGCGCGGCGAGCCGGGAGCAGACATCACCACGTTCTGGAAGGCGCTGTGGTGGGCGTTCGAGACGATCACCACGGTCGGCTACGGCGACGAGATCCCGGCGACGGCGATCGGCCGGTTCATCGCGATCGTGCTCATGATCGGGGGAGTGACCCTGCTCGGTGTGATCACGGCGACGTTCGCGTCGTGGATCGTCTCGCAGGTCGGTCAGGCCGAGGAGGAAGCCACCGCCACGGTCGGTCATCTGCGTGCACTGGAGGCCCGGATCGAGTCTCTGGAGGGGCTTCTGCGCGAGGCTTTGAAGGATCGCGAGGGCGCAAAACGGTGATTTCGCATTATCGTGCCGATTCTTCGATGCATGTATCCCGCGTCGGTCTTGAGCTGATCTTGAGGTTTTCTTGACCCTCTCGGGGTGCGGGATCATTGAATCGTGACCGCCGTGCTCGTCGTCTTCGCTGCCGTGTTCGGGCTGGTGATCGGATCCTTCCTCAATGTCGTCGCGTACCGCGTGCCGGCCGGCATCCCGCTGACGCGTGAGAGTCGCTGCCCGCAGTGCGACGCGGCGATCCGCTGGTACCAGAACGTCCCGGTGTTCGGGTGGCTCGCGCTGCGCGGCCGCTGCGCTTCGTGCCGCGCGCGCATCTCGGCGCGGTACCCGATCGTCGAGGCGATCACCGCGATCGCATTCGCCGTCGTGGCGTGGTGGATGCTGGATGCCGCCGCGGCCGTCACCGTGCTCGCGTTCTGGCCGGTGCTCGTCGCGTACCTCTATTTCGCCGCGATCTCGGTCGTGCTCACCCTCATCGATCTGGACGTGCGACGCCTGCCGAACAGCATCGTTCTGCCGAGTTATCCGGTCGCGGGCGTTCTGCTGACGCTCGCCTGCGTGCTCGGCGCGCCGTGGCAGAACCTGCTGCGGGCGGGCATCGGCATGGCGGCGCTGTACGCCTTCTACTTCGTCGTGCGCTTCATCAGCCCGCGTGGCATGGGCGGGGGAGACGTGAAGCTCGCCGGCGTCGTAGGCATGTATCTGGGGTGGGCGAGCTGGGCGGCGCTGGCCGTCGGCGCGTTTGCCGCGTTCCTGATCGGCGGAGTGTTCGGGCTCGGGCTGATCGCGGTGCACCGCGCTGGGCGCAAGAGCGCGATCCCGTTCGGCCCGTGGATGATCGCAGGAGCGTGGGTCGGCCTGTTCGTCGGGAGCCTCGTCGGCAGCTGGTATGTCGGCCTCTACGGCCTCTGATCAGCCCGAAATCGGATGCGTCCAGCAACCTTCAGTTGCCGTGATACCGCTCCCATCGCAGTGGTGGTCTTGAGCCAATCTTTCGCCAAAGCTGTGGGGCAATGCGTTGACACATCATGAGAGGTCCCTCATGATTGCTTTTCGGGAGGGGTTGCACGACCTGAAGTGAGTGCAAGTCCAGCACCCGTCAGGGCGCTTTTAACCGGGTGCACGTGGATGACACGTGCACCCGGAGGGGCCGCGCCTTGGCGACAGACAAACTCACGAACAGGAGACGCGCCATGCGCA
>NZ_DATEJS010000133.1:0-4920 GCF_035277845.1 Microbacterium sp. | reverse complement strand
CGGTCACGGTGGATTCGGTGCTGCTGCACGGCGACAACCCCGGCGCCGTCGAACTCGCCCGCCTGCTCCGTGCCGAACTCGAAGCCGCCGGCGTCGAGATCGCTGCCCCGGATGCCGCCTCATGAGCACGTCGAGCGTTCTGGCGGCGACCGATGCAGGGATCGACATCATGCCGTGCGGGCCGGCGGCCGTCCGTGTGGTGGGCGCCACGGGTGACGCCGAACGCGACTGGCGGACGGTGCACCATCTGGCGCGGCGACTGACGGAGCTCGCACCGACCGGGCTTCTGGGCTGCATCCCGACGTATGACACGGTGCTCGTCGAATTCGACGCGATGGCCGTCGACGCGTCCGTGATGGTCGGCATCGTCGAGGAGACGGCGTCGCAGATCGATGCGGATGCCGAGCTCAGCACCCAGCCGCGGCACTTCGATGTGCCGGTCGTCTACGGCGGCGAATACGGTCCCGACCTTGCCGACGTCGCCCGGATCACCGGGCTGGATGCGGAGGAGGTCATCCGTCTGCACTCCACGCCCCTGTACGTGGTGCGGTGCCTGGGCGCGCCCGGCGGCTCGCCGATGCTCGACGGGCCCGCGTTCCCCGTGCCGATTCCACGACTCCCGAACCCCCGTGCGCACGTGCCCGTGGGCAAGGTGTCCGTCGCGGGTCGCCAGGCGACGATCACGCCGACAGCAGCTCCCGGCGGATGGTGCCTGGTCGGGGCGACGCCGCTGGTGCTCTTCGACATCGACCAGCCGTCACCGGTGCCGTATCGGCCGGGTGACACCGTGAGCTTCCACCGCATCGGCGTGGGGGAGTACCGCAGCCTCGAGGGCACACGGCTCACCGCGGCGGAGGTGGGGGAATGAGCGGCACCGTCACCGTCCTCGCGGCAACGATGGCCGCCGTCACCGACCTGGGACGTGCGCAGGGACCGGCACTCGGACTCGCAGCGGGCGGCGCGCTCGACCAGAGCTCCGCACGCGTGGCCAACACCCTGGTCGGCAACCGCGACGCGGCACCGCTCATCGAGATCACCGCCTTCGACTTCTCCTTCCGCACCGACACCGACATCCTCATCGCCGTGACGGGTGCGCGGATGGACGTGTACGTCGACGACATCCCCACGCCCATGTGGGCGCCGGTATTCGTCCAGGCCGGGCAGAAGGTCGAGCTCGAGAACATGTCCGCAGGCCTGCGCGCCTATGTCGCCGTGCACGGGTCGTTCGAGGTCCCTCTGCTTATCGGCAGCTGCGCGCCGGACGCCGCCGCGGGTTTCGGCTCGCTGCTCGCCGCCGACACCACTCTCGCCCTGCATGCGAGCACCGCACCCCTGACCCAGGAGGCGGCGGATGTGCTGGCATTGTTCGACCTCGGCGTCGACGTGCCGTACTTCGGACCGGGCACCGTCATCGACGTCACCGACGGGCCCGACATCGACGAGTTCGCCGGCACCGTGCTGCGCCTGTTCGCAGCGCCGTTCCGCATCACCGACAAGAGCAACCACATCGGGCTGCGCATGACCGGACGGCTCCCGGTACGCGAGGTCACCCACGAGATCCTGTCCCGCGGCGTCCCCATCGGCGCTGTCGAGATCCCGCCCGGAGACGAACTCGTCGTCCTCCACCGCGGCCGCGGCGTGACCGCCGGCTACCCCGTGCTCGCGGTCGTCACGCCCGTCTCGCTCGACACCCTCGCCCAGGTACGCCCCGGGGAACACGTCCGCTTCCGGCACGCCACGCTGCGCTCGGCCGCCGCCGACGCCCACTACTGGCACCACCGACTCCAGAACCTCCGACACAGCGTCGACGCCGCGTACACGCACGTCGGCCGCCCCGATCTGCGCTGCGCCGCATAGCGCGAACGCCAAGACACGACAGGAAGGCAGCACATGCCATACACCGACTACGAGACCGCCCTCGTCACGGGCGCATCCACCGGAATGGGGGCGGCGATCGTGGAGAAGTTCCGCGAACGCGGTCTGACCGTGCACGCCGTGGCGCGGGACGCCTCCCGGCTCGGCGAACTCGCCGCTCGCACCGGAGCCATCCCGCACCCCATGGACCTCGCCGACGTGGACGCCATCGAGAGCGAACTCGGCGGCCTCCACATCGACGTTCTCGTCAACAACGCCGGAGTCAGCGCACCCGGAAACATCCTCGACGCCTCCCGTCAGACCGTCGACGCCATGGTGGACGTCAACCTGCGCGCGATCCTGCACCTGGCCCGGCTGTTCCTGCCCGGCATGGTCGAACGCGACCTCGGACACGTGGTGAACCTGTCGAGCATCGCGGGCCGGTACAACTTCTTCGGCCATACGGCCTACCACGCCACCAAGGCCGCGGTGGCGCAGATCTCCCGGCAGCTGCGCAACGACACCGTCGGCAAGCGCATCCGGGTGACCGAGATCTGCCCCGGGCGCGTGGAGACCGAGATCTTCGGCCGCAACATGGGCGGCACCCCTGAGGCGCTCGCCGAAGCGTGGGCCACGTATTACGAGGGGTACGAGTCGCTGACGACCGACGACATCGTCGCGACGGTCGACTTCGCCATCGCGGCACCCCGTCACGTCAATCTCGGGCTGATCGAGATCATGCCCACATTCCAGGTCCCCGGGGGACTCACATTCGACAGAAGGGAAGTCTGAGCGTGATGCAGACGCCGCACGTGACGACCCGCATCCAGCGGGCCGACACGGATTCGATCGCACGGCTCGGCCGGTACACGGCCGCAACCATCCATGAGGCGCAGGGACGGCGCGGAGCCGTTTCGTCGTCGATCAAGCCGATCGACCGCGACATGACCTTCGTCGGCTCGGCGTTCACCGTGGTGTGCGCGCCGCGCGACAACGTCATGCTGCAGGTCGCCATCCACTTTGCGCAGCCCGGCGATGTGCTGATCGTCGCGGCCGGCGAGCTGCGGGACGCGGGCCTGTTCGGGGATGTGCTCGGCAACGCGGCGAAGGCCAAGGGCATCGCCGCCGTCGTGACCGACAGCGGCGTGCGCGACACACAGGAGCTGCGGGCGCTCGGGCTTCCGGTGTTCTCCGGCTCCGTGTCGATCCGCGGCACGGTGAAGGAGACGCTCGGCCGCATCAATCAGCCGGTCGTGTTCGGCGGGGAGCTGATCTGCCCCGGTGACGTCATCAAGGGCGACGCCGACGGGGTCGTCGTGGTGCGCCGCGCCGAGGTCGATGAAGTGTCCGAACTGTCCCGGGCCCGCGACGAGCACGAGGCCGAGCTGATCGACCTGTACAAGGCGGGCGGCACCACCATCGACCTGTGCGGGCTGCACACCGTGCTGCGCGACAAGGGGATCACGACCGACCTGGACGACGAAGACCCCGACCAGGGACTGGGGGTGCCGGCATGAGCGGCACCGCACCCGGTGAGCCCATCACCGTCCCGGACGACTTCACCCCTGCGGCACGGGTGCTGCGGATCCGGGAGTCTCCGAGCGTCGCCGCCTCGGCGCGCGCCCGCGACCTCAAGGCGCAGGGCCGCACGATCATCGACTTCACTGTCGGGGAGCCCGACTTCGACACCCCCCGGAACGTGAAGGATGCCGCGATCGCCGCGATCGAGGCGGGTCAGACGAAGTACACCGCCGTCAACGGGACGCCGGCCCTGCGCGCGGCCATCCGGTCACGGATGCTCCGCACCAGCGGAATCGAGTACACCGACCCGCAGCTCACGATCGGCGGCGGCGGGAAGCAGGTCATCTACATGGCCTTCGCCGCAACCCTCGACCCGGGCGACCAGGTGATCATCCCGACTCCGTACTGGGTCTCGTATCCCGACATGGTCCTCGCGAACGACGGCACCCCCGTGATCGTCAGCACCCGACCGGACTCGGCCTACAAACTGACGCCCACCGCGCTCGAGGCCGCCATCACCGACCGTACGAAGTGGCTGGTGCTCAACACGCCCAGCAACCCGATCGGCGTCCTGTACACGCCCGCGGAGCTGGCCGCCCTGGCCGAAGTCCTCGAGCGGTATCCCCACGTCTGGGTGCTGTCCGACGAGATCTACGACGAAATCCTGTACACGTCGCAGCCGTTCGCCGGTGTCGCTGCGGCGATGCCCGGTATCCGGTCCCGGGTCTTCACCGTCAACGGGGTGTCGAAGACGTACGCGATGACCGGATGGCGGCTGGGCTACGGCGTCGGCGATCCCCGGTTGATCGCGGCGATCAACAAGTTGCAGAGCCAGGTCTCGTCCTGCCCGTCGTCGATCAGCCAGGCCGCCGCGGCCGAGGCGCTCACCGGCGACCAGTCGTTCGTGACGGACTGCGTCGGGGCGTACCGGTCGCGTCGTGACCTGGCGCTGCGGCTTATCGGGGCGATCGACGGGCTCACCCCGATCACACCGGACGGCGCGTTCTACCTCTATATCGGCTGCGGCGACCTGATCGGCCGGCACACGGCATCCGGGGCGCAGCTGCGCACCGACGAAGACGTGACCCTGTTCCTCCTCGAAGCGGCCGGTGTCGCCGTGATCCAGGGGTCCGCCTACGGGACGGCGCCCTTCTTCCGCATGTCGTTCGCGACGTCCGAGAGTGTCATCGAGGCCGGGGCCGCGGCGATCGCCGGCGCGGTCGCGACACTGCGCTGACCGCACCCGCCCGCCGCCCCACCCGGAAAGAGCAGAGATGCCGGAATCGAACAACCGACAGCGCGCCGTCGTGGCGGTGCCCCTGCCCGAAGAGCTGTGCGCGCTGATCCAGCAGCTCGAGCCCCGACTCGACGTGATCCGAGACCACAGCCTGTACCACCCGATGCGGGGACCGGCCGACTGGTCGGGAGATCCCGGATTCCGGCGCACCCCGGAGCAGCAGCAGCGATTCGACACGATGGTCGACTCCGCGGACGTGCTGTTCGGGATTCCCGACGTCGATCCGGCCGCGCTGGCCAGGACCGTCG
>NZ_DATEJS010000132.1:0-6436 GCF_035277845.1 Microbacterium sp. | reverse complement strand
ACCCGAGCGGCAGGTACCCGACGAACGCGCCGCGGCCTTCGGCCTCGGCGGCATCCAGGGCGTCGGCGATGCGGCTCATGCTCCGGCTCCCTGGGAGTCGTCGTCGTACAGGTGGAAGTAGCGCGCGGCGGTGTCCATGTCCTTGTCGCCGCGACCGGACAGGCACACCGCGATCACGGCGTCCGGGCCGAGCTCGCGGCCGATGCGCAGCGCCCCGGCGAGGGCGTGCGCGGACTCGACGGCGGGGATGATGCCCTCGGTGCGGCTGAGCAGACGCAGAGCCTGCATGGCCTCGTCGTCGGTGGCGGGGATGTAGTCCGCGCGCCCGATCGAGGCGAGCCAGGAGTGCTCCGGGCCGACGCCCGGGTAGTCCAGCCCCGCGGAGATCGAGTGCGACTCGATCGTCTGGCCGTCCTCATCCTGCAGCACGTACGTCTTCGCGCCGTGCAGGATGCCCGGCCGGCCCCGCTCGATGGATGCGGCATGCTTGTCCGTGTCGACGCCGTCACCGGCCGCCTCCACGCCGTAGAGCCTCACGCCGGGGTCGTCGAGGAACGCGTCGAACATGCCGATCGCGTTCGAGCCGCCGCCGACGCAGGCGATCACCGCATCCGGCAGCCGTCCGACCTCGTCCAGCAGCTGGGCGCGCGCCTCTTCGCCGATGACCTTCTGGAAGTCGCGCACCATCGCCGGGAACGGGTGCGGGCCGGCGGCCGTGCCGAAGATGTAGTTCGTGGTCTCCACCGACGCCACCCAGTCCCGGTAGGCGTCGTTGATGGCGTCCTTCAGGGTGCGGGACCCGGTCTTCACCGCGACCACCTCGGCGCCGAGCAGCCGCATGCGGGCCACGTTCAGCGCCTGCCGCTCGGTGTCGACCTCGCCCATGTAGATCGTGCAGTCCATCCCGAACAGCGCAGCGGCCGTGGCGGTGGCGACGCCGTGCTGGCCCGCACCCGTCTCCGCGATCACCCGCGTCTTGCCGAGGCGCTTGGTCAGAAGCGCCTGCCCGAGCACGTTGTTGATCTTGTGCGACCCGGTGTGGTTCAGGTCCTCGCGCTTGAG
The DNA here is from genome assembly GCF_035277845.1 of Microbacterium sp. Lineage (GTDB taxonomy): Bacteria > Actinomycetota > Actinomycetes > Actinomycetales > Microbacteriaceae > Microbacterium. The sequence goes on along the minus strand of NZ_DATEJS010000132.1, from coordinate 5,374 downwards.
GAAGATCCGCGCTCCCCCGGCGTGCTCGGCGAACCGCGGCACCTCGGTGATGATCGATGGACGCCCGGCGTATGTGTCAAGCAGATGGCGGAACTCGGCGTGGAACGCCGGGTCGGCCATCGCCTGCTCGTACACCTCGGTGAGTTCGTCGATCGCCGCGATCAGCGATTCGGGCATGTAACGCCCGCCGAACTCGCCGAAGAACGGCCCGTGTGCGGCGCGGAGCGAGCCGATGTCGGCCGGCAGTCGCATGATCAGGCCTCCAGGAAGGATCGAAGTGTGGCGACGGGGTCGCCGGTCACGAGGGCTTCGCCGACCAGCACGGCATCCGCCCCGGCAGCCCGGTAGTGGGCGACGTCGGCGGGCGCGAGCACGGCGGACTCCGCGACCTTCACGGCATCCGCCGGGATGCGCTCGGCGAGCCGTCCGAACAGGTCGCGGTCCATGTCGAAGGTGGTGAGGTCGCGGGCGTTGACGCCGATGAGCCGGGCGCCGAGTTCCGCGGCGCGGTCCACCTCGTCGGCGGAGTGCGCCTCGACGAGCGCGGTCATGCCGAGCTCTCCGATGAGGCCGTAGAGCTCGGCGAGCACCGGCTGCTCGAGCGCCGCGACGATGAGCAGCACGAGGTCGGCCCCGGATGCCCGGGCTTCGAACACCTGGTACGGCGTGGCGATGAAGTCCTTGCGCAGCACGGGAAGCGCGACCCGGGCCTTGACGGCCTCGAGGTCGGCGAGGCTGCCCTTGAAGCGGCGGCCCTCGGTGAGCACCGAGATCGCCGACGCCCCGCCCTGCTCGTACAGGCCGGCGAGGTGGGCGGGGTCGGGGATGCCGGCTAGGTCGCCGCGCGACGGGCTCGCGCGCTTGACCTCGGCGATCACCTTGACCCGGTCGCCGGGGGCGAGGAATGCGAGGGCGTCACGGGCGGCAGCCTGTGCGAGGGCGTCGCGCTCGACGTCGGACAGAGACCGGGTCAACTCGCGCTGCGCGGCATCCTCGACCGCGCCGTCGGTGAGATCGGCGAGGAGGTTCAATGCTCTTTGGGCTGGTACTTCGGGCCGTTGACGCCGTAGCCGGCCTTCTTCATGACGAATCCGACGATCGCGCCGATGACGACGATCACGACCGAGATCCACACCAGCACGGGCATCTCAAGGTAGAAGAACAGGGTGCCGAGCGAGACGCCGGCGAGCATGATGATGACCATCGCCCAGGCGGCGGGCGAATGTCCGTGGCCGGGGTCTGCGATGGGGTTCGACATGGGGCTCCTTGAAGTGCAGGCTGGCGGGCGACATGCCCGGTGGCCAGTTTAGCGGGTCGGCACGCACCCCCTCCGGTGCGGGCGGCGCGTCCCGGTCAGCGACCGGAGTCGGTGGGGTCCTCGCCGCGGGACAGGTCGTCCCACGACTCCACCGCGTCGAGCGGGCCGGCGGAGGGCTGCCGGCCGGTCGCGTCGGTGCGGTAGCGGCGCCCGGTCGATCGCCAGCGCCGGGCGGTCGCGAGCACGAACACGCCGGTTGCGACGAGCACGAGCCAGAGGACGGCGGTGACGTAGGGCCACGGCGTGGCGACGTTCTGCGCGATGAGCTTCGCGACCGAGGCGTCGCCGGTGATGCCGGTCGCCGTGGTGACGACGCGGGCGACCGCGCCGACCGGGTGCGTGAACGCCACCGGCCAGGTCGTGACGATCAGAGCCGCGGCGATGACGACCTCGATGGCTCCGAACACGAATCTGAGCACGGTGCCGGCGATCGACAGCGCGGCGCCGAGCGCCAGCACCGCGAGGCTCAGCGGAGCCAGGATCGGCACCGCCGTGGAGCCCGGCACGCTGAGGCTGTGCGCCGCCGCGCCGGTGAGGTCGACGGTGAACCACGTCTGCGTGGACGCGATCACGCCCAGGGCGCCGCAGGCGAGGGTGAGGAGGACGGCGACCAGACGCGCGCGCGCCGCGCCCACGCGCCGCGAGGCGCCGGACGGCGCGGGGATCATGCGGTCCCGTCCGTCACGGCCGGCTCCAGGTCGACGGTGTCGAAGCACGTGCGCGTTCCGGTGTGGCAGGCCGCGCCGATCTGCTCGACCTGCAGCAGGACGGCGTCGCCGTCGCAGTCCAGGCGCGCACCGCGCACCAGCTGGATGTGCCCGGACGTGTCGCCCTTGCGCCAGTACTCCTGCCGGGACCGCGACCAGAAGGTGACCCGCCCCTCGGTGAGGGTGCGGCGGAGCGCCTCGGCATCCACCCAGCCCAGCATGAGCACCTCGAGGGTGTCCCACTGCTGCACGATCGCCGCGACCAGGCCCTGCCCGTTGAAGGAGACCTGCGCGATGCGCTGCTCGATCGACGCGGTCATGCGCGCACCTCGATCCCGTCGGCCGCGAGCGCCCGCTTGACGTCCCCGATGGTCATCTGGCCGGAGTGGAACACGGATGCCGCCAGCACGGCGTCGGCGCCCGCGTGCACGGCCGGGGCGAAGTGCGACACGTCGCCCGCTCCCCCAGAGGCGATCACCGGGACGCTCGAGATCTCGCGCATGAGCGCGGTGAGCTCGAGATCGAAGCCCACCTTGGTGCCGTCCGCGTCGATCGAGTTCACGAGCAGTTCGCCGGCACCGCGCTCGATGGCCTCACGCGCCCAGTCCAGGGCGTCGAGGTCGGTCTCGGTGCGGCCGCCGTGCGTCGTGACGACGAAGCCGGACTCGGTGCGGGGCGAGCGCTTCACGTCGAGGGAGAGCACGAGCACCTGGGCGCCGAACACGTCGGCGATCTCGTCGACGAGGTCCGGCCGGGCGATCGCCGCCGAGTTGACGCCCACCTTGTCGGCGCCGACCGACAGCAGCCGGGCGACGTCGTCGACGGAGCGGATGCCGCCCCCCACCGTCAGCGGGATGAAGACCTGCTCGGCGGTGCGGCGCACGACGTCGTAGGTCGTGGCGCGCTCCTCTACCGTGGCGGTGACGTCGAGGAAGGTCAGCTCGTCGGCGCCCTGGGCGAAGTACAGCGCGGCCAGCTCGACCGGGTCGCCCATGTCGCGCAGATTCTCGAAGTTCACGCCCTTGACGACGCGGCCGGCGGCCACGTCGAGACACGGGATGACCCGGGTGACGAGGGACATCAGAGCCTCGCGTTGTGGATCGCCGTCACGAGGATGGCGCGTGCGCCCAGCTCGTACAGGGCATCCATGGCGTGGTTGACCTCGCGCCGGGCGGACATGACGCGAACCGCCACCCACTCCGGGTCCCGCAGCGGGGAGATGGTCGGCGACTCGACGCCGGGGGCGATCGCGACGGCCTGCTCGACGAGGTGCGCCGGCAGGTCGTAGTCGATCATGACGTAGCGCCGCGCGACCATCACGCCGCGCAGCCGGCGGACGAACGTGTCGATGCCGTCGGCGTCGTGCGGGCCCTGGATGAGCACGGCCTCGGATTCGAGCAGCACCGGCCCGAAGATCTCCAGCCCCGCCTGACGCAGGGTGGTGCCGGTCGAGACCACGTCGGCGACGGCATCCGCGACACCGAGCTGCACGGCGGATTCGACCGCGCCGTCCAGCGGCACGAGGTCGACGGCGATGCCGTGCTCGTCGAGGTACGAGTCCACCAGCCCCGGGTAGGCGCTCGCGACCCGCAGACCCTGCAGATCGTGGAGCTCCCGGAAGCGGCCGGGAGGGCCGGCGAAGCGGAACGTGGACCCGGCGAAGCCGAGCGCCTCGATCTCGCGGGCCCGGCCGCGCGCGTCCAGCAGCAGGTCGCGACCGGTGATGCCGATGTCGAGCGCCCCTGAGCCCACGTACGTCGCGATGTCGCGCGGGCGCAGGTAGAAGAACTCGACGTCGTTGGCCTGGTCGGAGACGTACAGGTCTTTGGCGTCGCGTCGGCCGGTGTACCCGGCCTCGGACAGCATCTGGGCGGCGGTCTCGGCGAGCGAGCCCTTGTTCGGCACGGCAATGCGCAGCATGACGAAGTCTTTCGGTCAGAGAGGGGATGCGTTCACAGGTGGCGGTACACGTCCGCGAGGGACAGTCCCTTCGCATGCATGAGCACCTGCAGATGGTAGAGCAGCTGCGAGATCTCCTCGGCTGCGGCATCCGTCGACTCGTATTCGGCGGCCATCCACACCTCGGCCGCCTCTTCGACGATCTTCTTGCCGATCGCATGCACGCCCGCGTCGAACTCTGCAACAGTGCCGGATCCCTCCGGTCGCTCTGCGATCTTCACCGCGAGCTCGGCGAACAACTCGTCGAACGTCTTCACCTGTCCAGGGTACCGGGTCCGTCAGTGGCGATGCGCCGCGACCACGTCACGCAGCCCGGCGATGGCGGCATCCGGGTCGTCCGCGCCGAACACGGCGGAGCCCGCGACGAAGGTGTCCGCGCCCGCCTCGGCGGCCTGCGCGATCGTCGACTCGGCGATCCCGCCGTCGACCTGCAGCCACACGCTCGACCCGCGGCGCTTCGCCTCGTCGGACAATCGCCGCAGCTTCGGCATCATCTCGGGGATGAACGACTGGCCGCCGAAGCCGGGCTCCACGGTCATCACGAGGATCTGGTCGAAGTCGTCGAGCAGGTCGAACAGACCCTCGACGGGGGTCGCCGGCTTGACGGCGACGCCGGCACGGGCGCCGATGTCGCGCAGGCGCCGGGCGAGCGAGACCGGCTCGGCGGCCGCTTCGAGGTGGAAGGTGACCGATGCCGCGCCGAGCTCGGCGTAGCCGGGCGCCCACCGGTCGGGATTCGTGATCATGAGATGGACGTCGAGCGGAATGGGGCTCGTCTCCTGGATGCGCCTGACCATCTGGGTGCCGAAGGTGAGGTTCGGCACGAAGTGGTTGTCCATCACATCGACGTGCACGAAGTCGGCACCGGAGATCCGCGCCAGCTCGGACTGCATGTTGACGAAGTCGGCGGCGAGGATGCTCGGGTTGATGCGGATGTCGTCGGCCACAGCACCATTATGTCGGTGGTGCGACCGGACCCGCGTGCGTCGGGTGCCGCGCGGGTATCGTCGAGGGAGGCATCCAGCATCGACCGGGAGGCGAGAGCGAGATGAGCGACGAGACCGGCGCAGGCGGGCAGAGCCCGCGGCCCGACGAGGACATTCCGGCGACGCGGGCGGAAGCGGCGCTGCCGGCGCGACGCCGTCGTGTGGGACGGAGAGCCTGGATCGGCATCGTCGCGGCCCTGGTCGTGGTCGCCGCGATCCTGGTCACCGTCGTCGCCGTGACCGCGTCGACGCGCGCGCAGACGGCCCGGGCCGAGGCTGCGGCATCCGTCACGAAGTACCTGACGTCGGTGGCCCGGGGCGACGCCCGGTCGGCGCTCGGCGAGCTGTCGGACGCGTCGAAGCTCGATCGCACTCTCCTGACGGACGCCGCCCTGAAGGCGTCC
>NZ_DATEJS010000131.1:0-16270 GCF_035277845.1 Microbacterium sp. | reverse complement strand
GTGCGGGCCTCGCCGCGGTGCCGGATGCCCCGGGGCCCACCGCGCTCGTCGTCACGGTGATCGGCGGGTCGGCGATCCTCGTCGGCTTCGCGGTCGCGGCGCTGCTGTCGCGATCCGACGACCCCGTCGACCCGCGCCGGTTCGCACTCTTCGACCTGGAGCCGCGCGAGGTGGCGGCCGCGACCGGGGTGGCCGGAGCGCTCAGCGTCCCTGTGCTCGGTGCCGCGACCGTCGCGATCGGGGTGGCCGCGTTCTGGATCGCCCGGGGCGTGCCGTGGCCGGTGTCGGTGCTGAGCGCGCTGCTCGTGATCGTCACCTGCGTGCTGCTCGCCCGGGTGTGCTTCGGCGTGGCGGCGCTGCTGCTGCGGGAGCGGCGATCGCGCGAGCTCACCGGCATCCTGCTGCTGGCACTCGTGGTCTTCGTGGCGCCGACTGGGGTGTTCCTCGCGTCGCTGCAGTGGCACGGCACGGTGCCGGCACCGCTCATGACGGCGGCGCGCGTGCTCGGCGACAGCCCGTTCGGCGCCGCGTGGGCCCTTCCCGCGCTGTTCTCCGCCGGCGACGCGACCGGCGGCTGGGTCAGTCTCGCCGTCGCAGTGCTCACGCCGGTGCTGCTGGCGGCGCTCTGGTACGGCATCACGGTGCGCATGCTGACCGCCACCGAGCGGCCGGCGCGAGCCGGCCGCGGCGAACTGGGCTGGTTCGTGATCGTGCCGAGCACTCCGGGCGGCGCCGTCGCGGCGCGGAGCCTCGTCTACTGGCTGCGCGACGGCCGCTACCTCCTGAGTCTCATCGTGGTCCCGGTCGTCGCCGTGCTGTGCGTGCTCCCGCTGATGGTCGCGGGAGTGCCGTTCGGCACCGCGGTGCTGCTGCCGGTTCCCCTCATCGCGCTGTTCCTCGGCTGGATGCCGCACAACGATCTGGCGTACGACGCCACCGCTGTCTGGATCCACTTCGCCGCGGACGTGCGCGGCCTGTCGGACCGGGTCGGGCGCCTCGTGCCGATCCTCCTCATCGGCGTGCCCGTGCTCGGCATCCTGATCCCGGTCGCCATGGTGCTGCACGGGGACTGGTCGACGCTGCCGGTCATGATCGGCACGAGCGCGGCGCTGTACCTGTCCGGTCTCGGCCTGTCGAGCATCGCGTCGGTGCTGGCGCCGTATCCGGTCACGCTGCCGGGGGACAGCCCGCTGCGCCAGCCCGAGCGCGGCGGCATCGCGTCGGTGGCGTCCCCGGCGCTCGTGCTCCTCGGCGCGCTGTGCTGCGCGGTGCCGGTGCTGGCGTGGGCCCGGCAGGCGGCCGAGGGCGACGGGGATGCTGCCGTCTTCGCCCTCTGGGGCGGGGTGGCCGTCGGGCTCGCCGTGCTGATCGGCGGGGTGGCGGTCGGCTCCGCGATCTTCGAGCACCGCCGCAGCAGGCTCATGGAGTTCGCCGAGTCGCTGTGATCCGGACCCGGCGGGTGCCCGCCGGACTAGAATCGGCGGAATGAGCACGCCCCTTGACAGCCCCGACCAGGGCGGCATCGCGACCCTCGACCGCGAACTGGAGCAGCTTCTCAACGAGGAGCTCATCGAGCCGGGTGATCACGAGCGCTTCTCCCATTACGTCAAGAAGGAGAAGATCCTCGAGTCCGCACTGACCGGCAAGCCGGTCAAAGCGCTGTGCGGCAAGAAATGGACGCCGGGACGTGATCCGGAGAAGTTCCCGGTCTGCCCCACCTGCAAGGAGATCTACGAGTCGCTGCGCGACTGACCGGTCCCGGGTTCAGGCCGCTGCGGCGGCATGCACCGTCGGGATCGCCGGATCGGAGCGGCTGAGCGCGAGCGCCCGAACCGGCAGCTCCTCCCGCACCCGCAGATGGTGCGCCCGTGCCGCCGTCACGCCGGCCGGCCCCTCGAATGCGGCGTCGATCTCGCCGTCCACGACGAACGCGACCTGCAGCGCGCGGGCGTCCGGATGATCTGCGGGCGAGTCCAGCGGTTCGAAACCCGTCGACACCTCGATGAGCTCCGAGGTGGCGGTGCCCGCATCCAAGGTGCGGAACGCGGACTTGCGGCCGCCGAGCGAGGCCTTGTCGGGCGACAGCTTCGCCACCGGCACCCATCCTCCCGCGGCATCCTGCCGGGCGACGAGCTTGTAGACCATGCCCGCGGTCGGCGTGCCCGACCCCGTGACCACGGACGTGCCGACGCCGTACGCGTCCACGGGGGAGGCCGCGAGGGATGCGATCGCATACTCGTCGAGGTCGCTCGTCACCGTGATGCGGGTGCCCGTGGCGCCGAGCGCATCGAGCCGCGCGCGCACCTCCGCGGCGACGATGGGCAGGTCGCCGGAGTCGATGCGCACACCGCCGAGGCCGGTGCCTGCGACCCGGATCGCCGTTTCGACGCCTCGCCGGATGTCGTAGGTGTCCACGAGCAGGGTCGTGCCGGTGCCGAGGGCGTCGATCTGCGCGCGGAAGGCGTCCTCCTCCCGCTCGTGCAGCAGCGTCCACGCATGGGCGGCGGTGCCCATCGTCGGGATGCCCCACGTCCGTCCCGCCTCGAGGTTGCTCGTCGCGCCGAACCCGACGAGGTACGCGGCGCGCGCCGCCGCGACCGCGCCGAACTCGGATGCCCGCCGCGAGCCCATCTCGGCGAGCGGGCGGTCGCCCGCGGCGATGCACATGCGGGCGGCGGCGGTCGCGACGGCCGAGTCGTGGTTCAGGATGCTGAGGGCCAGGGTCTCCAGCACCACGGCGTCCGCGAAGGTCCCCTCGACCGTCAGCACGGGAGATCCGGGGAAGTACAGTTCGCCCTCCCGGTACCCGGTCAGAGTGCCGCGGAACCGATAGCCCTCGAGGAACGCGAGGGTCGCGGTATCCACGACCCCGTTGTCGCGCAGATACCGCAGCTCGTCGTCGCCGAACCGGAACGCGCGCAGCGCCTGCAGCAGGCGGCCCGTGCCGGCGACGACGCCGAAGCGCCGGCCGCCGGCCAGCCTCCGGGCGAACAGCTCGAACACGCAGCGGCGGGCAGCGGTGCCGTCGCGCAGCGCCCCCTCCAGCATGGTGAGTTCGTAGCGGTCGGTGAGCAGCGCGGTGCTGCCCGTCCCCGTGGTGCTCGATGCGGCGGGCGCGGTCATGCGCGTCAGCCTAGCGTCGCGTCCGCCGGTGACCCGTGCGAGGCCCGGGTAGGCTGGTCGATTGTGAACGACGCGCCCATCGGAATCTTCGACTCCGGCGTCGGCGGACTCACCGTGGCGCGTGCGATCTCCGCGATGCTGCCCCGGGAGTCGCTGCTCTACATCGGCGACACCGCGCACTCGCCGTACGGTCCGAAGCCGATCGCCGATGTGCGCCGCTACTCGCTGGAGGTGCTCGACACCCTCGTCGACCAGGGCGTGAAGATGCTCGTGATCGCCTGCAACACGGCATCCGCGGCGATGCTCCGCGACGCCCGCGAGCGATACGACGTGCCGGTCGTCGAGGTGATCGGGCCCGCCGTGCGCACCGCCATCTCGATGACGCGCTCCGGCCGGATCGGCGTGATCGGGACGCAGGGCACGATCGGGTCCGGCGTGTACCAGGACATGCTCGGCATCGACGAGCGGCACACCGTGTTCGCCCAGGCCTGTCCTCGGTTCGTCGAGTTCGTCGAGGCCGGGATCACCGACAGTCCGGAGGTGCTCGCCACCGCGGCGGACTACCTCGCCCCGCTGCACGAGGCGCAGGTCGACACCGTCGTGCTCGGCTGCACCCACTACCCGTTCCTCGAGGGTGCGATCAGCTACGTGATGGGGCCGGACGTCTCGATCGTCTCGAGCGACACCGAGACGGCGAAGGACGTCTTCCGGCGGCTCGTCTCGCTCGACCTGCTGGCGGGGCCGGATGCCACTGCCTCCCACGTCTACGAGGCCACCGGATCGTCCGCCGACGACTTCCTCCGGCTCGCGCACCGGCTGATGGGCCGCGAGGTTCGCGACGTCCGGCTCGTGCAGACCGGCACGATCGACCTGCCGGCATCCGTCCTCTCCGAAGGGAACCGTCCATGACCGACATCGTCCGCGCCGACGGGCGCAGCGTCAGCGACCTGCGCCCGGTCACGATCGAACGCGGCTGGAGCAAGCAGGCCGAGGGGTCGGCGCTGGTCAGCTTCGGCGACACGAAGGTGCTGTGCACGGCGTCGTTCACCGGGGGAGTGCCGCGCTGGCTCACCGGCAAGGGCAAGGGGTGGGTCACCGCGGAGTACGCGATGCTGCCCCGCGCGACGAACTCCCGCAACGACCGCGAGTCCGTGAAGGGCCGGATCGGCGGGCGCACGCACGAGATCTCGCGGCTCATCGGCCGGGCCCTGCGCGCCGTGGTCGACACCAAGGCGCTCGGCGAGAACACGATCGTGATCGACTGCGACGTGCTGCAGGCCGACGGGGGGACGCGCACGGCCGCCATCACCGGCGCGTACGTCGCACTCGCGCAGGCGATCGAGTGGGGCCGTGAGAAGCGGCTCGTCCCCGCCAAGGCGGAGGTGCTGCTGGACTCCGTCGCCGCCGTCTCGGTGGGGATCATCGACGGCGAGCCGATGCTCGACCTGGCCTACGTCGAGGACGTGCGCGCGGAGACCGACATGAATGTGGTCGTCACCGGGCGCGGGTTGTTCGTCGAGGTGCAGGGCACCGCGGAGGGGGCGCCGTTCGACAAGCGGGAGCTCGACGCGCTGCTCGACCTCGGCGTGGCGGGCTGCGGGCGTCTGCGCGAGCTGCAGCTGGCAGCCCTCGCATGAACGGTGCCGGTGTGCGCCAGGCGGTGCTGGCGACCCACAACCCGCACAAGGTCATCGAGTTCGAGCAGATCATCCGGGCGACGCGCCCCGACTTCGAGCTGCTCGGCTACGACGGGCCGGAACCCGTCGAGGACGGCGTCACCTTCACGCAGAACGCACTGATCAAGGCCCGCGCCGCATGCGCGCACACCGGCCTCCCCGCCTTCGCCGACGACTCCGGCGTGAGCGTCGACGTGCTCGGAGGATCGCCCGGAATCTTCTCGGCGTACTGGGCGGGGCACAAGAAGGATCCGGTCGCGAACCTGCACCTGCTGCTGGACCAGATCTCCGACATCGCCGACCCGCACCGCACGGCGCGGTTCGTGAGCGTGATCGCGCTCGTGCTGCCCGGCGAAGACGGTCGGCCGGGCCAGGAGCACACCGTGGAGGGCGTCTGGAACGGGCGCATCGCGGATGCCCCACGCGGTGACGGCGGCTTCGGCTACGACCCGATCTTCGTGCCGGACGGCCAGGTGCCCTGGGCCGAGCGCACCGTGGGGGAGTGGACGGATGCCGAGAAGGCCGAGGCGTCCCACCGCGCCCGTGCGTTCCGCGCCCTCGAGCCGCTTCTCGAGAGGCTCTAGCCGGCACTGAGAATCACTCTCATTCCCGACTGGCGGAAACGGCCCCGACCAGGGTTTTGCCGCCCGTACGCTGGAGACATGCACGATCACGCTCCCGGGGTGCGCGGCGCCGACAACCGGCGCCTGCTGGCGACGTCGCTCGCCATCACCACCGTCGTCATGATCGTGCAGGTCGTCGGTTCGATCCTGTCCGGGTCGCTGGCTCTGCTCGCCGACGCCGCGCACATGTTCACCGACGCCGCCGCGCTCGTGATCGCGCTCGTCGCCAGCGTCGTGGCATCCCGCCCGGCGAACGAGCGCCGCACCTTCGGCTACCAGCGCGCCGAGGTGTTCGGCGCGCTGACGAACGCGGTCATCCTCGTCGTGCTGTCCGTCTGGGTGGCGGTCGAAGGCATCCTGCGGCTGCTCCATCCGGCCGAGGCTCAGGTGGCCGGCGGCACGATGCTGCTCGTCGCCGTCGTCGGACTGTTCGCGAACGCGGTGTCGATGTGGCTGCTCAGTGCGGCGCAGCGGCACAGCATCAACGTGCGCGGCGCCTACCTCGAGGTGCTCGGCGACCTCATCGGCTCGGCCCTGGTGATCATCGCCGCCGCCGTCATCCTGCTCACCGGCTGGGCGCCGGCCGACGCTCTCGCCTCGCTCGCGATCGCCGTGATGATCGTGCCCCGCGCGATCTCCTTGCTGCGCGAGGTCGTCTCGGTGCTGAGCGAGGCCGCGCCGCAGGGGGTGCACGTGCAGGAGATCCGCGAGCACCTCCTTAACACCCCCGGCGTGACGGCCGTGCACGACGTGCACGTGTGGCAGCTCACCCGCGGCGCTCCGGTGTTCACCGCGCACGTCGTGGTCGCCGCCGAGGTGCTCGCCGACGGGCAGGCGGGCCGGGTGCTGGCGCAGCTGCAGGGATGCCTGGCTGCGCACTTCGACGTCGATCATTCGACCTTCCAGCTGGAACCGGCCGGCCATTCGGACCACGACGCCCACGTGTAGCGCGTCAGCTCTCGAGGATCACGTCCTCCGGGGACTTGTCCGGTCGCAGTCCCCGCCAGCGCGCCTGCCGCAGCGTGCCGGACGACGACCACTCCGCGAACTCGACCTCGGCGACCAGCTCGGGGCGCACCCAGACGGCGTCCGAGGCGTCCTCGGGAGGTGTGTCGGCGAACGGGTCGGCCGAAGAGACGAGCGGTGCGAGCGTGTCCAGCAAAGAGGCGAGCGCACGTTCGCCGAGACCTGAGCCGACCCGCCCGCAGTAGTGCAGCCCCTCCGCCGTGGGCACGCCGACCAGCAGGGAGCCGATCATGCCCGCCCGGCCGCCGCGGCCGGGGCGCATGCCGCCGATCACCACCTCCTGCGTGCGGACGTGCTTGACCTTCAGCCACGACGGGCTGCGCACTCCGGGCTGGTACGTCGAGGCCGGGTCCTTCACGACGACGCCCTCGAGGCCGAGGCTGCGGCTCGTCTCGAGCGCCGCGTCCACATCCTCGAACACGGGCGGCACGAGGATGTGCGCGGGCAGGTGCGCGGCGAGCGATTCCAGCGCCGCGCGGCGGGCGCGCAGCGGTTCCGGTGCGCCGTGCACGTCCCGCACCGAGAGCAGGTCGAAGAGCACGTACTGCACGGGGGTCCGCGGCACCTCGCGGGCGATCTCCTCGGCCGACCGCAGATTCATCCGCTGCTGCAGGCGGGTGAAGCTCGGGCGGCCGGAGGCATCCATCGCGACGACCTCGCCGTCGAGGATCAGGGGCTCGGGTCCGAGGTCCAGTCCCGCGACGATGTCCGGGTACCGGGGCGTGGCATCCGCACCGCTTCGGGCGTACAGCCGCAGGCGGGAGCCGTCCCACACGCCGAGGGCGCGCATGCCGTCCCACTTGATCTCGGCCCACGCCCCCCAGCGCTCGGCGGCCGCCCGGGCGATGCCGGGGGTCGCGGAGATCGAGAGCATCGCCGCGGGCGCCCCGGCCGGCAGCGCGTCGGGCGTGCGCGGCGGGCGCGGATCGGCCTGCTCGGTCGGCACCGGCGCGGTCCCGTCGGGCTGCGGGAGGCCGGCGGCATCCGTCTTCATGCGGTGCAGCAGCCAGGTCGACTTCTCGCCGCTGCCGTCGGTGCGGATGAGGGCGAGGCGGGCGCGCCCCAGCGGACCGCCCGGCCTGCCTTCGGCGGTGAGGATGATCTCGTCGTCCCGCCACTTCTCCAGGTCGTACCGCCCGTCGTCCCAGATCGTCACCGTTCCGGCGCCGTACTCGCCGCGCGGGATCGTGCCCTCGAACGAGCCGTATTCGAGGGGGTGGTCCTCGGTCTGCACGGCGAGGTTGTTGCGTCCCGGCGTCGGGGGCACCCCGCGCGGCACCGCCCAGCTGGCGTACACGCCGTCGTGCTCGAGCCGGAAGTCCCAGTGCAGCCGAGACGCGTGGTGCTCCTGGATCACGAACCGCGGTCGCTCGCCGGCGGGCGTCGCATGGGCGAGCGGGTTGTCCGGCATGGGTTCGGGGGTCTTCCGTCCGTCGCGCTTGGCGATGTACGCCGACAGCGGCCCGGTCGCACCGCCGCGCGCACCGGCGCGGAAGCCGAGGGATGCCATCGGGTCGCCGATCTCGTCGGCGCGGTCGAGCACCTCCGTGAAGGTCAGGTGGCGCAGCTCCGGATCGTCGAGCTCCTCCCACCGCCGGGGCGCGGCGACGAACGGCTGCTCCCGCCCGCGCAGCGAGTACGGCGCGATCGTCGTCTTCTTGCCGTTGTTCTGACTCCAGTCGACGAGCACCCGGCCGTCGCGCACCGCCTTCGACATGCTGCTGACGACGAGGTCCGGGTGGTCCGACTCCAGCGCCCGCGCGAGTTCACGCGCGACCTGTGAGACCTGGTCGCTGGTCCACGCGCCGTCGAGCGCCGCGTAGAGGTGCAGCCCCTTGCTGCCGCTCGTGACCGGATACGGCTCCAGCCCCATGCCGGTCAGGATGCCGCGCGCCCATCGCGCGACGGCGGCGCACTCGACGAGGCCGACGCCCGGCCCCGGGTCCAGATCGAGCACCAGCCGGTCGGGCGGACCGGGCATGCCGTCCGGATCGAACCGCCACTGCGGCACGTGCAGTTCCAGGGCGGCGCTCTGCGCGAGGTAGACGAGTGCGGCCACGTCGTCGACGAGGGGATACTCCTTCGCCCCGCCGGAGTGCTGGATGGGCATCCGGTGCAGCCAGGCCGGCGCCCCGGCCTCCAGATCCTTGGCGAAGAACGGCGTGTTCTCCACCCCCTCCGGCCAGCGTTTGCGGGTGACCGGGCGACCGGTCAGATGGGGGATCATCAGGGGTGCGATGCGCGAGAAGTAGTCGATGACCTCGGCCTTCGTGGTGCCGGTGGCCGGGTAGAGCACCTTGTCGAGATTGGACAGGCGAAGTCGCCGACCCGCGATGCGGACCTGCAGCTCGTCGTCGGCCATGTGCCCCATCCTGCCGCCAAGCCGCCCCATTCCGGCGGGAACCGGTGTGTACTGGGGGAATGAGAGCCATCTGGAAAGGCGCACTGACCTTCGGACTGGTCAACGTGCCGGTGAAGGTGTACTCGGCGACGGAGGACCACGACGTCTCCCTGCACCAGGTGCACGCAGCCGACGGCGGCCGCATCCGCTACCAGCGGATCTGCGAGCTGGACGGCGAGGTGGTGCCCTACGCGGACATCGATCGCGCCTACACGGACGGCGAGCAGACCGTGGTGCTCACCAAGGGGGACTTCGCGGCCCTGCCGGCCGAGCGCAGCCGCGAGATCGAGGTCGTCGAGTTCGTGCCGACCGAGCAACTCGACCCGCTGCTGTTCGACAGCGCGTACTACCTCGAACCGGACTCCGCGTCGCCGAAGGCGTATGTGCTGCTGCGGCAGACCTTGGAGCAGACGGACCGCACGGCCATCGTCCGGTTCTCGCTGCGGCAGAAGACGCGCCTGGCCGCGCTGCGCACGCGTGGCGACGTCCTCGTGCTGCAGACCCTGCTCTGGGCTGATGAGGTGCGCGAGGTCTCCTTCCCCGCCCTCGACGGTCCGGTCAAGATCTCGTCGCAGGAACTGAAGCTGTCGGCATCCCTCGTGGACAGCTATGCGGCCGACTTCGACCCCGCGGAGTTCACCGACGACTACCAGAAGGAGTTGCGCATCCTCATCGACGCGAAGATCGCCGAGGGGGACACCCTGGATCCGTCGGTCACCTTCGCGGCATCGGCCGAGCAGGACAAGGGCGGCGAGGTGATCGACCTCATGGCGGCGCTGCGGGAGAGCGTGGAGCGCTCCCGGGCGGCGAAGAAGAAGGGCGGGGACGAAGCCGCTCAGGCGGGCTGATCGCCCGGCGCGTCGAATCCGGCGCGCTTCTGGGCGGCGTCGGCCGCCGCGGCGTGCTTGCGGGCCTTCGCGCGCTCGCGCAGGTAGTGCACCAGCGTGATGGCGGCGCTCAGCACCACGACGCCGATGAGGATCACGTCGATGTAGTTGGTGACGAAGGCCGCCACCCACGGGATGTAGCCGATGACGTAGCCGAGCAGCGTGACGCCGAAGCACCACGTCACCGCGCCGATCGCGTTGTAGAGCGTGTACCGGCGGCGCGGCATGTGGCCGACGCCGGCGACCACCGGCGTGAACGTGCGCACCACCGGGACGAACCGGGCGAGGATGACCGTCATCCCGCCGTAGCGGTCGAAGAACGCCTTGGTGCGCTCGACGTTCTTGCGGCTGAACAGCCCCGACTCGCGCTTCTCGAAGACCGCGGGCCCGGCCTTGTCGCCGATGAGGTAGCCGACCTCGCCGCCGAGGAACGCCGCGACGGAGATCAGCAGGGCGATGACCCACACGTTCCAGCCGAAGATGTTCTCGGTGTTGGTGAGCAGCCCGGCGATCACGAGCAGGGTGTCGCCCGGCAGGATAAAGCCCACCAGCAGACCGGTCTCGGCGAAGACGATGCCGAGCACGACGAGCAGAGCCCAGGGGCCGGCGCCGGAGATGATGTTCTCGGGACTGAGCCAGGGGATCAGTGAAGCTGCATGCACAGGCGTTCCGTCGTGTCGGTCGGAGCGGAGGAGGTTGACCGGTGTCGTGCGGAAGGTGGGACTTGAACCCACACGCCCGTAGGCACAGGAACCTAAATCCTGCGTGTCTGCCGATTTCACCACTCCCGCGGGAACTTCAGTCTAGTCAGGAGCTCCCTGTGGATGCTCGGCGAGACCGCGGCATCTTCCCTGCATTCCTCCGGCATGTTCCTGATCTTCGCCGGATGCCGCCGGGCTACAGTGAACCGGCTCTTCAGATGGGGACGTGGAATGCGCGAACTGCTCGACCTGCAGATCATCGGTGGAATGGTGCCCTGGGGGCTCACCGCAGCCTCACTCGGACTGCTGGTCGCCCTGTTGATCCGCACGCCCACGAGGGGCTGGCTGATTGCATCCGCCGCGGCGATCGCGGCCGGCCTCGCCGCCGGTGCGGGCGTCTTCGTCTGGGCGAACGCGACGGGCGCGTTCGAGATCCAGCTGCCGGGCTCGGTGCTGGCCTGGACGGCCGCGACCTTCGCCGGAGTGGGCCTCGCCCTCGTGTGCCTCTGGCGCGGGCGCTGGTGGCAGCGCACGATCGCAGCCGTCGCGGCTGCGGCGTTCGTGCTGACCGGGGCGGTGCAGGTGAACGCCGCGTTCGGGATCGACCCGACCGTCGCCGACGTGCTCGGTGTGACCGTGAACGACCCGATCGCGCTTCCCGGCGGCCACACCGTCAGGCCGCACCAGCCCGGGGCGGCGCTCTACCTGCGGTGGCACGCGCCGGCCGACATGCCGGCACAGGGAACCACCGGAACGGTCACCATCCCTGCCACCGCGTCGCACTTCCCGGCGCGCACGGCGAGCATCTACCTGCCGCCGGCGGCCCTCGTCGCCCATGCACCGGCCCTGCCGCTGATCATCATGATGATGGGCTATCCGGGCGTTCCGAGCATCCAGCCGACCGCGGGGGTCGTCGACGGCTTCGCCGCATCGCACCACGGTCTCGCGCCGATCGTCGTCGTCGCGGATCAGATCGGACCGAACGCCGACCCCGGCTGTGTCGACGGGGCGCGCGGGAATGCCGAGCGGTACATCACCACGGATGTGCTGAGCTGGGCGCGCACCCACCTCGACATCATCCAGAACCCCCGGTACTGGACGATCGCGGGGTATTCGAACGGGGCGACGTGTGCCGTGAAGATCGCGGCACAGTATCCGAACGTCTTCCGCAACGTCATGTCCGTGTCGCCGGAGCTGTACCTCGGCACCGACTACAGAGGCGAGATGATCCGTGACGTCTTCCACGGGCGCGTTGCCGCCTGGCAGGCGGCCAAGCCCGCCGGCATCCTGCACCGGGAGGCGCGGCTGCACCGGCACATCTACCGCGGTGTGTTCACGGTGATCACGACCGGTGCACTCGACGACGAGTTCGGCGCGCAGAGTCGGGCCCTCGCCCGCGACGCGAAGCGGGCAGGCATGTTCGTCACGCTGAAGGTCCTTCCCGGTGTCGGTCATGTCGGTGCGAACGTCGTGGCCGGACTGACTGCCGGGATCGCGGTGCTGTATCCGCGCCTCGGCCTGGCCCCGGCACTGTGAGCGGATGGGGCTGAGGGGAGCATGATGCGCGAATTGCTGGACATCCAGATCATCGGCGGCGCGCTGCCGTGGATCCTGACGCTCGCGTCGCTGGCGCTGTTGATCGCGCTGTTGATCCGCAGGCCGACGAGGGGCTGGGTGATCGGGTCGCTGATCGCGGTCGCGGCCGGCGTCGCAGCGGCCACCGCCGTCTTCGTCTGGGCGAATGTGACCGGCTACTTCGAGATCCAGCTGCCGAATGCGGTGCTCGGATGGACGGCGGCGACCTTCGCCGGCATCGGTCTCGCGGTCGTCTGCCTGTGGCGCGGACGCTGGTGGCAGCGGACGATCGCCGCCGGGGCGATCGTGGCTTTCGCGCTGACGGGAACCGTCCAGGTCAACGCCGCCTTCGGGCTCAATCCCACCGTCGCAGATCTCCTCGGGGTGACGGTGACCCAGCCGATCTCGTTGCCGAGCGGCCACACGGTGAGACCCGAGCACGCGAGCGGCCCGCTGTACCTCACCTGGCGCGCGCCGGCCGGCATGCCGGCCCAGGGCCAGACCGGGACGATCGACATCCCCGCCACCGCGTCGCACTTCCCTGCGCGACCGGCGAGCATCTACCTGCCGCCGGCTGCGCTCGTCGCGCACGCGCCGGCCCTGCCGCTCGTCGTGTTCATGAAGGGCTTCCCGGGGACGACCAACATCCAGCTGCTGGCCGGCGTGATCGACGGCATCGCCGCGCGCCACCACGGCCTCGCGCCGATCATCCTCGTCGCCGACCAGGTCGGTCCGTCCGGCATGGACCCGGGCTGCGTCGACGGCGGCCGGGGCAACGCCGAGACGTACATCGCCACGGATGTCTTCGACTGGGCGCGCACCCACCTCAACATCATCCAGAACCCGCGGTACTGGACGATCGCGGGGTACTCGAACGGTGCGACGTGCGCGCTGAAGATCGCAGCCCAGTACCCCAAGGTCTTCCGCACCGTGTTCGCGGAGTCGCCCGAGCTGTACCTCGGCACGCACTACGCACCCGACATGATCAGGAACGTGTTCCACGGCAGCCGGGCGGCGTGGCAGGCGGCGAAACCGGCGACGATCATGCGTGAGAATGCGCACTTGCACCGGCACTTCTACCGGGGTCTGTACGCCATCGTCACGACGGGCGCGCTCGACACCGTGTACGGCCCGCAGAGCCGCGCCCTCGCCCGCGATGCCCAGCACGCGGGGATGTTCGTCCGGCTCACGGTGGTGCCGGGCGTGACGCACGTGGGAGCGAACTACGTCGACGGACTCGCCGCCGGGTTCGCGCTGCTCTATCCGCGGCTGGGGCTGGCCCCCGGGCTCTGACGCGCCGGCCGTGCGGTGGCGAGATGCCCGTGTTCGCGGATTGGTAAGCTCGCAGCGGCGCGTGGCAGCCGGAACGGCGCCTCGTGACAGCTTGAGGCCGTCACGAGAAGCAGCTTCCTGTGACCGGCAATCGTGCCGCGGCGTCGGACCGGCCGATGCAGAACGTCGATGATGTGAGGCGGGCGGACACGTTGAAGGAACCCGCCGCACGCCCGGCGACGATCTATGACGTTGCCCGCCGTGCTCAGGTGTCGCATGAGACGGTCGCCCGCGTCCTTCGCGGCAATCCTTCGGTCAAGAAGGGGAACCGTGAACGGGTCGAGGCGGCGCTCGCCGAGCTCGACTACCGCCCCAACGCCGCCGCGCGCTCTTTGGCGACTCGTCGACCCAAGCGCCTCGGCGCGCTCGTCTACAATCTTCGCGAGACCGGTCCTTCTCAGTTCATCGATGGCGCGACGTCGGCCGCGCGAGAGGCCGGCTACCTCCTGGACATCGTCAGCATCGGTTCCGGCAGCACCACCGAACTCGCCGCGGCTGTGGACCTCATCAACCAATCCGATCTCGCCGGCGTCATCGCTTTCGCTCCCACCGATGTCAGCAGGTCGGCGATCGAGTCCGCCGACTTCCGGGTTCCGGTGTTCTTCGAGAGCGAGCCCGAACAGCTCGGCGACGAAACGTCCCTGAACACTGTGGGGATCAACCTGATCGTCGAGCATCTCGCCGGTCTCGGCCACGTGCGCATCGCGCATGTCGCGGGACCTTCGGGCTGGATGTCGGCGAGGCACCGGAGGCGTGCGTACGGAATCGCGATGGAGCGACACGGCCTCGCTCCGATGGACGTGATCGAGGCCGCCGATTGGTCCGCGGCATCCGGGCACCGAATCGCCGATCAGCTGCTGGACGGCGAACGACCGACCGCGGTCGTCGCCGCCAACGATCAGGTCGCGTTCGGTCTGTTGTCGGCGCTCCATGATCGCGGACTGCGAGTCCCGGCAGACATGAGCGTCGTCGGTTTCGATGACATCCCCGAGAGCGCGTTCTCGATCCCGCCGCTGACGACCGTGCACATCGATCTCGTGGAGATCGGGCGGCGGGCGGTCGAGAATCTCCTCTCCCTCACAGGCGACGACGCGGCGGTCGTCGATCCGACGCCCCCCGGCAGCGCACATCTCGTCGTGCGTCGCTCGACGGCCGAGCCGGCCCCCACCACGTAGCCGCTTCGGGGCGGCACGCGCACGTTTTGCATCGGTGGGGGCCCTCACCGTACATTTAGTGACCGGTCAACTAGTGATCGGTCACGAACGAGACGACGAGGTTTCCGGCAGGGATGATGCACGAACAGCTCTACTACGGGGGCGACTACAACCCGGAGCAGTGGCCCGAGGAGATGTGGGCCGAAGACGTCCGCCTCATGCGGGAAGCCGGCGTCAACTTCGTCACCGTCGGTGTCTTCTCCTGGGCGCTGCTCGAGCCCGCAGACGGCTTCTTCGATTTCGGGTGGCTCGATCGCGTACTCGATCTGCTGCACGAGAACGGCATCGCGGTCGACCTCGCCACAGCGACGGCGACGCCTCCGCCATGGCTCACGTCGGCTCACCCCGAAATCCTGCCGGTCGACCGCGATGGCCGTGCGCTCCACCCGGGTTCCCGTCAGCACTGGTGCCCGAGCTCGCCGGTGTTCCGCAGGTACGCCCGGCGGCTCGCCGATGCGATGGCAGCCCGGTACGCGGGCCACCCGGCACTGGCGCTCTGGCACATCGGGAACGAGTACGGATGCCACGTCAACGCGTGTTACTGCGCGGTGTCAGAGTCGGCGTTCCGATCGTGGCTGGAACGCAAGTACGGCACGATCGACGCCCTCAACGAGGCCTGGACGACCGCGTTCTGGGGTCAGCACTACACCTGTTTCGACCAGGTCGGTGCTCCTCGCACAACGCCGACCTACGTCAACCCGACGCAGATGCTGGACTTCCGCCGATTCAGTTCGGATGAGCTCCTCGAGTGCTTCCGCCTCGAGAAGGCTGCCGTGCGCGCGCACAGCGCAGACATCCCGATCACGACGAACTTCATCGGCATGTTCAAACCGCTCGACTACTGGAAGTGGGCCCAAGAACTGGATGTCGTCTCCGACGATTCCTACCCCGACCCGCTCTCGCCCGACGTCGCCGTGAGCGCCGCCATGACCCGCGACCTCATGCGCTCGCTCGGCGGGGGCCGCCCCTGGCTGCTCATGGAACAGGCGACGGGTTACGTCAATTGGCGGTCCGTGGCCGGCACCAAGCCCGGTGGGATGATGCACAGCCTGTCCATGCAGGCCGTCGCCCGGGGAGCCGACGGGATCGCGTTCTTCCAATGGCGCCAGTCACGCGGCGGCGCCGAGAAGTTCCACTCGGGCATGCTGCCCCACTCAGGAACAGACACCCGAACCTGGCGCAACGTCGTCCGCCTCGGATCGGACCTCGCCCGGCTCAGCGCCGTCGCATCCTCCGGCGTCGACAGTCGGGTCGCGATCGTCCTCGACTGGAACAGCTGGTGGGCCGCGGAAGGCGAAGCCCACCAGATCCAGCTGGACCTCCACCGCAACCTCCTCGAGTGGTACCGGCCCCTGTACGAAGGGAACGTCCACGTCGATTTCGTGCACCCCGGCGGCGCCCTCGACGGATACGACCTCGTGATCGCGCCGCACCTGTACCCCTACACCGACGAAGACGGGCAGCATCTCGCCGACTATGCGCAGAGTGGCGGCACGCTCATCGTCACGTGGTTCTCCGGTCACGTCGACGAGAACGACCAGGCCCGCCTCGGCGGCTACTTCGGCCCGCTCCGTCCGGCACTCGGCCTCTCCCTCGACGACTTCGCACCTCTTCCCGAACACCGCAGCATCGCGGTCAGCAGCGACCGCTGGGGGCCGCTCACCGGCACGCAATGGAGCGAGTACGTGCGCCTCGAGGGAGCTCACCCGATG
>NZ_DATEJS010000130.1:0-3430 GCF_035277845.1 Microbacterium sp. | reverse complement strand
GCCGAGGCCGCCGACATCCCCGACATCCGGGTGATCGCCACGTTCCTGCGCGGTGTCGCGCGGTACGAATCCTGATCCGAAGACGAAGGCGGGAACCTTCAGCATGCCATAAGCTAGGGACATGGACACTCTGATCGACATCCTGCACATCGGCACCGCAGTCTTCATCGTCGGGCCGATGGCGATCCTGCCGATGACGGGCCTGCGGGCCCTGCGCAGCGGCAGCGCCGCCCAGGTCACGACACTCGCGAAGTCGACCATGATCTTCTCGTGGCTGTCGCTGCTGACCTTCGTCTTCGGCTTCGGCGCGATGTCGCTGGCGCCCAAGCAGTACGACCTGTCGTTCACCACGCCGTGGATCCTCACCTCGGTGATCCTCTACGTCATCGCCTTCGCGCTCAGCGCCTTCGTCGTCGTGCCGCAGATGAACAAGGCGGCCGAGGCGATCGAGGCGGCCGGAGCGGGGGCGGATGCCGCAGGCTCCAAGCCGGCCGGTTACGGTGCGATCGCGGGGACCAGCGGCATCGTGTCACTGCTGCTCGTCGTCGTGGTCGTCCTTATGATCTGGAAGCCGTAAGGCCCACCCGCGACAGCGAAGGGCCCGGATCCGCAGGCGATGCCGTGCGGATCCGGGCCCTTCCGTCCGTCTGTCAGCCGCGCAGCGCGGAGATGACGGCCGCGGTCCGCAGGGCGGCATCCGCCGCCTCTGCCCCCTTGTCCTCCTCCGAGTCCGGCAGCCCGGCGCGGTTCAGTCCCTGCTGCTCGTCGTCCAGCGTCAGCAGGCCGAACCCGATCGGCTTGCCGGCGTCCAGCGACACGCGGTTCAGTCCGTCGGTGGCCGCCGACGACACGTACTCGAAGTGCGGCGTGCCGCCCCGGATGATGACGCCGAGCGCCACGACGGCATCCGCCCCGCCCGCGAACGCGGCCTGTGCGGCGACGGCGAGCTCGAACGAGCCGGGCACGCGGGCGAGCGTCCAGTCGGCGCCGGACGCATCCAGCACGCGGGCGGCGCCGGCGACGAGGCCGTCCATGATCGTGTCGTGCCAGGATGCCGCCACCACGACGACCCGCAGGCCGGTGCCGTCGATCTCGGTCGCCGCGATCGGCGCGCCCTTTCCGCTCACTTCATCTCTCCTTCTGCGGCGCCGAGGTGCAGCGCACCGTCGGCGATCACGTGTCCCATGCGGTCGCGCTTCGTGGCGAGGTAGTCCCGGTTGACCGGGCCGACGCCGACGATCAGCGGCACCTGCTCGACGACGTCCACGCCGAACGCCCGCAGCTGCGTCACCTTGTCGGTGTTGTTGGTCAGCAGCCGCACCCGGCTGATGCCGAGGTCGTTCAGGATGCCGGCCGCGGCCGCATAGTCGCGGGCGTCCGCCGGCAGGCCGAGCGCCAGGTTCGCGTCGACGGTGTCCAGGCCCTGCTCCTGCAGGCTGTAGGCGCGCAGCTTGTTGATGAGGCCGATGCCGCGCCCCTCGTGGCCGCGCATGTAGATCACCACGCCGCCGTCCTTCTCGATCACGTCGAGGGCGGCATCCAGCTGCGGGCCGCACTCGCACTTGAGCGAGCCGAACGCCTCGCCGGTGAGGCACTCCGAGTGCACGCGCACGATCGCCTCCGGGCCGAGCTCGCCCTTGACGACGGCGATGTGGTCGGTGCCGGTGGCGCGATCCTTGTACGCGAGGAACCGGAACTCGCCGTGCGACGTCGGCACGGCGGCTTCGGCACGCAGGCTCACGACGCGCCGTCCGCGGCGGGCGTCGTCCGGGATCGGCGAGACCTCGTTCAGGTGCGCGATGAGCTGCTCGATGGTGATGACCGGCAGGCCCTCGCGCTCGCCGAGCTCCAGAAGACCGGGCATCCGCATCATGCTGCCGTCCTCGGCGACGACCTCGCCGATCGCGCCCACCGGTGCCAGGCCGGCGAGCTTCATGAGCTCCACGGCCGCCTCGGTGTGGCCGGCGCGCTCGCGCACGCCGCCGTCGACGGCGCGCAGCGGCAGCACGTGACCGGGACGGATGACGGAGGCCGCCGTCGAGGCGGGGTCCGCCAGCACGGTGAGCGTGTGGGCCCGGTCGCCGGCGCTGATGCCGGTCGTGACGCCGGAGGCGGCATCCACGCTGACCGTGTACGCGGTGTGCTTGGAGTCCTGGTTGTTCGCGACCATCGGCGGCAGGTCCAGCCGGTCGGCCCAATCGGCCGGCATCGGCGCGCACAGGAACCCGCTCGACCAGCGGATGGTCCATGCCAGCCACTCCGGGGTGGCGAGCTGGGCGGACAGGATGATGTCGCCCTCGTTCTCGCGGTTCTCGTCGTCGGCGACGATGACCGGCTTGCCCGCGCGCAGTGCGTCGAGGGCCGCAGGTATCGTGGACAGGCTCATCGGGAGCCCCCTTCCGTCGGGTTCGGGCCGGTGCGGAACGCGAGGAGGCGTTCGACGTGCCGGGCCAGGATGTCGGTCTCGAGGTTGACGCGGTCGCCCGCGGTGAGGGCGCCGAGCGTCGTGGCGGCGAGGGTCTCCGGGATGAGCGACACCTCGAACCAGTGCTGCGGCGCGTCCGCCCGCGACGTGGCGCTCACGGTGAGCGAGGTGCCGTCGACGGTGATCGAGCCCTTGTCGACCACCAGCGGGGCGAGGTCGGCGGGCAGGGCCACCCGCACCACCTGCCACTCGGCTCCGGGACGCACCTCGAGCACCTCGCCGGTGCCGTCGACGTGGCCCTGCACGATGTGCCCGCCCAGGCGCCCGTGCGCGGCCATTGCGCGCTCGAGGTTCACCCGGCGGCCCGGGGCGATGCCGGCGAGGGTCGTCATGTCGAGGCTCTGTTTCATGACGTCGGCGGTGAACCAGTCCGGGCCCTGATCGACGACGGTGAGGCACACGCCCGACACCGCGATCGAGTCGCCGTGACCGGCATCCGACACCGCCTTCGGCGCGTGCACCGTCAGCCGGATGCCGTCACCCGACGGCTCGGTGGCGGTGATCTCGCCGATCTCTTCCACGATCCCCGTGAACATCAGCCTTCTCCTTCTTCACCGGTCGGGATTCCCTCGCGCGGCACGGCCACGATCAGCACGTCGTCCCCGAGCCGCTCGACGGATGCCAGCTCCAGCGGTCGCACGTCGGCCATGGTGCCGACGCCGACATCGCCGATCGCCGGGAAGTCTCCCGCCGCGCCGCGCCCGATGAGCTTCGGTGCGACGTACACGAGCACCTCGTCGGCGAGGCCCTCCCGCAGGAAGGCGCTCGCGAGCGTCGGCCCGCCCTCGACGAACACGCGCTGGATGCCGCGCTCGCGCAGCTCCTCGAGCACCGCGACCAGGTCGCCGTCGAACTGCAGCAGGTCGTGGGGATGCCGGCGCACCAGCGCGTCGGCCGGGATCCGGCGGGTGCCGATCACCACCGGGACGGGCTGCTGCGGCAGCA
>NZ_DATEJS010000129.1:0-21348 GCF_035277845.1 Microbacterium sp. | reverse complement strand
GAACGGTCGCCCTGCACCTCGGGTCGTTGAGCGAGCGGAGCGAGACGAAACGCGTCGGCCTTCCGGGGTTGCTGCGTTTCGTCTCGCTCGCTGGCGCTCGCTCGCTCAACGACCGGGGGAGGGGTTACGGGTGCAGGTGCGGGGTGCACGGTGGCTCGGGTGTCGCGGAAGGGTCGCCCTGCACCCCGCTCGTTGAGCGAGCGGAGCGAGACGAAACGCGTCGTCCTCGCGGGCTTGCCGCGTTTCGTCTCGCTCGCCGGCGCTCGCTCGCTCAACGACCGGGGGAGGGACGCGCTACAGGCGCGGGGTGCGCGGGGGCTCGGTGCGGCGGGGCCGGATGGCCTCGAACGCGGCGGCGATCTGCAGCAGGGCGGTGTCGTCGTAGGCGCGGCCGGAGATCGTGAGGCCCACCGGCATCCCGATGTCGCTCATCGTGCCCATCGGCACGGTCACCGACGGGATGCCGAGGTGGCGCGGCGTGATGTTGCCGTTGGCGACCCACACGCCGTTGCGCCAGCCCAGGTCGGCGGATGCCGGGTTCACGTCCATGTCGGCCGGGCCGACGTCGGCCATCGCGGGGTAGAGCACCGCGTCGAGTCCGAGCTCGTCCATCCACTGCTCGAGGTCGATGCGGCGGGTCTCCTCGAGCCCGCGCACGCCTTCGGCCATGTGCGGGATCGTCGTCATGTCGGTGACCGGGTGCGCGCGGAACAGGTCCGGCAGCTCGTTGATGTCGTCGTCGAACCCCGTGTAGCGGTCGGGCAGGGCTCCCGGCGGGGCCGGGAAGATCTGCGCGCCGTCGACGTCGGCGAGCGTGTTCAGGGCCGGGTCGCCGTTCGCCGCGAGGAAGTCGTTCCAGCTCCAGGCGCACAGCTCCACGACCTCGCTGCGCAGGAAGTCGGCGGGCACGATGCCACGGGTGGCGATGGTCGGCGCGCCGGCGCGGTCGCCCTCGTAGTTGGTGACGGCGGGGAAGTCCACCTCGACGACCTCGGCGCCGGCGGCCTCGAGGTCGGCGCGCGCGGCCCGCCACAGCTCCATGACCGACTCGCGGGTCTCGACGCGCTCGCCGGTGGGACCGCCGATGCCCGTGCCGGTGCCGGCATCCGGGTCCGCGTTGATGTACATCCTCGGCACGCCGAACCGCGTGCCGCGCAGGTCGGCGGGCGGCAGCGACACGTACGAGTCGGGCCGCACCTCCGAGGCCTTGGGCAGCTGCACCCACGGCTGCATGCGCCAGAAGTCGCCGCGCGCGGTGTGGTCGTCGGCCACGACCACGTCGAGGATCTCGAGCAGGTCGGCCACGTTCCGCGCATGCGGCACGACGACGTCCTGGGTCGGCACCAGCGGCCAGTTGCCGCGCACCGAGATGACGCCGCGGCTCGGGCAGTAGGCGACGAGCGCGTTGTGGGATGCCGGAGCCCGGCCGCTCGACCAGGTCTCCTCGCCGAGCCCGAACGCCGCGTAGGACGCCGCGGTCGCCGTGCCCGAGCCGTTCGACGAGCCGGAGCCGAACGCCGATGTCAGCCACTCCGCGTTGTACGGGCTCTCCGCGCGGCCGTACACGCCCCGCTGCATCCCGCCGTTCGCCATCGGGGGCATGTTCGTGAGCCCCAGGCAGATCGCGCCGCCGGCGCGCAGCCGCTCGATCGTGAACGCGTCGCGCTGCGCCACGAGGTGCTCGAACGCGTGGCTGCCCGACGCTGCCGTCAGGCCCGTGTGCAGGTAGCTGTCCTTCGCCGTGTACGGGATGCCGTCGAGCGGTCCGAGCAGCTCTCCCGCGGCGCGGCGGGCGTCGGATGCGGCGGCCTCAGCGAGCGCGTCGGGGTTCGGCACGACGACCGCGTTGAGCTTCGTCTCGGTGCCGGGGCCGTCGTACGCGGCGATGCGCGCCTGGTACGCCTCGACCAGCTGCACGCTGGTGACCGCGCCGGATTCGAGCGCGGCGCGCAGCTCGGCGATGGACGCTTCGACGACGTCGAACATGGGGTGGCTCCTTGCCTTTCGTCAGTGAGTTGCGTTTCGTCTCGGCCCTGTCGAGCCTCGCTCGACGACCGGGGAGGGATGGCGGCCTGCGCCGTGACCGGGGTCAGACCGTGGGCTGCTGCTGGGTGATGCAGTGGATGCCGCCGCCGCCGGCGAAGATCTGGCGGGCGTCCACCGTCACCGCGCGGCGGTTGCCGGGGTAGGCGGCTTCGAGGATCTCGCGGGCCTGGGCGTCGGCGTTCTCGTCGCCGAAACCGCACGCGATGATGCCGCCGTTGACGACGAGGTGGTTGACGTACGAGTAGTCGACGAAGCCCTCGTCGTCGCGGATCGTCGCGGGGGCCGGCAGGTCGATGATCTCGAGCTCGCGGCCGGCGGCATCCGTCTGGCCGGCCAGGAACGCGCGCAGGTCGCGGGACACCTGGAAGTCGGGGTGCTCGGGGTCGTTCTGCTTGTGCAGCATGACGGTCCCGGGCGCGCCGAACGCGGCGACGATGTCGACGTGCCCGTTGGTGCCGAAGTCGTCGTAGTCGCGGGTGAGGCCGCGGGGCAGCCAGATGGCCTTGGTGATGCCGAGGGTGCGGGCCAGCTCGGCCTCGACGCGGGCCTTGTCGGCGTACGGGTTGCGGCGCTTGTCGAGCTGCACGGTCTCGGTGAGGAGGATGGTGCCCTCGCCGTCGACGTGGATGCCGCCGCCCTCGTTGACGAGCAGGGAGCTGATGAGCTCCGAGCCGACGATCCCCGAGACGAGGCGCGCGTGCTCCGCCGACTTCTCGAAGTCGGACCAGCCGCGGTCGCCCCAGCCGTTGAACACCCAGTCGACCGCGCCGAGCACGCCGGGGCGCTCGTCGTCGACGACGAAGGTGGGGCCGTGGTCGCGGAACCAGAACTCGTCGACCGGAGCCTCGACGAGCTCGATCTCGGAGCTGAGCATGCGTCGCGCGCGCTCGGCCTGGCCCGGATCGACGACCATGGTCACCGGCTCGAAGTCGATGATCGTGTTCGCGACCGCGCTCCAGGCCCCGTAGAAGCGCTCCTGTTCGGCGGCGTCGTCCCCGGTCGTCTGACCCTCCGTGGGGAATGCCATCCAGGTGCGGTCGTGCGGGGCGCCTTCGTGCGGCATCCTCCAGCCCATGGGGGTCCTCTTCCTCGAGACGGTCGGTGTGCCCGTCAGCGTATCCGTTTCGTGTCATCCCGACCATGCCTCGGCGGCCAGTGCGGGATGCGGCGATCGACACGGTGGCGATGGACGACGCCGTGTCGATCGTTCACTCACTTTTCGCCGCACCCGGGAGCGGGGCGAAAGTTATTGACTTCAAGGTCAATATAGCACATGCTGTTGGCGACCCCGTTCCCGAAGGAGTGATCACATGACGACGAACCGCAGCGACAGAGTCGGCCACGTCGAGGAGGCAGGCGTCGACTACCTGCCCGAGAGCGAACGCGACTCGTCTCCCGGCAACCTGTTCGCCGTCTTCCTGGGCAGCAACCTGGGGTGGACGGTCGCCGTGTACGGCTGGGTGGCCGTGCAGCTGGGCCTGGACTTCCGGGGAGCGGTGCTCTCGACGGTGGTCGGAACCCTGCTCGGCACGATCGTGCTCCTGCCCCTCGCGACGGTCTCGCCGCGCACCGGCACCAACATGACCGTCTCGAGCGGCGCCTTCTTCGGGATCCGCGGACGCCTGATCGGCTCCGGGCTGTCTCTCGTCATCGCCGTCGTGTTCGCCGCGCTCACCGTGTGGACCAGCGGCGACGCGCTCGTCGCAACCGGGCACCGGCTCGTCGGACTGCCCGATGCCCCGGCGATGCACGCGGCCGCGTATGCGATCGTGTCGGCGCTGATCGTCGTGGTCGCCCTGTTCGGCCACGCCACGATCGTCGCGATGCAGAAGTTCGTGGTCCCGATCGCCGGCACCGCGATCGTCCTCGGTTTCGTGGCGTTCGCGGCCGGCTTCGACCCGACGCGGATCGCGGCGCATCCCGCGCTCGGCGGATACGCGCAGACGTTCGTGCTCTCGGTCGTACTCGCGATGGCAGGTCCGCTGTCGTACGCTCCGGTCGTCGGCGACTACACGCGGCGCATCTCGCTGCGGCGGCACTCGGCCCGGCGCGTGCGCTGGGCACTGTTCGGCGGGCTCATGATCGGGATGCTGCTGCCGTCGATCCTCGGTGCGTTCGTCGGCGTCGCGGTGCAGCACTCCACGGGCGACTTCATGGGGGACCTCGTCGGAGCCTCGCCCCTGTGGTTCGTCGTGCTCGTGCTCATCGTGTCGGTCGCGGGCGGTTTCGGGCAGGGCGTACTCAACATCTATGCGACCGGCCTCGACCTCGAGACCTTCTTCCCGAGCCTGCGCCGCGTGCACACGACCGCGCTCGCCGCCGCGGCCTCCGTCGTGCTGCTGTACGTCGGCGTGTTCGTCTTCAACGC
Organism: Microbacterium sp.; assembly: GCF_035277845.1. GTDB lineage: Bacteria > Actinomycetota > Actinomycetes > Actinomycetales > Microbacteriaceae > Microbacterium. The sequence goes on along the minus strand of NZ_DATEJS010000129.1, from coordinate 16,934 downwards.
GATCGACTCCATCACGGCGGCGACCATCATCCTCAACGGCATCACCGCGCCGTGGGTCGTCGTCATCCTCATCGGCGCGCTGCGCACGCGGGCGTACGACCCGGACGACCTGCAGGCGTTCGCGCAGCGGCGCCACGGCGGACGGTACTGGTTCCGCGCCGGCTGGAACGTCCCGGCCGTCGTCGCCTGGCTCGCGGGCTCCGTCTTCGGGGTGCTCAGCGTCGACACCACGCTCTACCACGGGCCGCTTGCGGACGTCTTCGGCGGCGTCGACCCGAGCGCGCTCGGCTCGGGCATCGTGACGGCCATCGTCTACGGTGGATTCGTGTTGCTGTCGCCTCGGTCCGTGGATCCCGCACCGGATGCCGCGGCGCCCGCGCACTCCGCCTCGGTCGCGCCGAATGCACCGGTGCTGGAGCCTCCCGCATCGTGACCGCATCGTCGCCCGTCCGCCCCCGCGCCGGTCGCAAACCGCCCGCCGAGCGCGGGGAGGAGCTGCGCGCCGCCGCCCGTGAGATCGCCCGGCGCGACGGCCTGGTCGCCGTGACGCTGCGGTCCGTCGCGGAGCGCGTGGGGGTGACGCGGACCCTCGTCGTGCACTACGAGCCGAACATGGAAGCGCTCGTCGCGGCGACGTTCCGCACGATCGCCGAGGACGAGCTCGCCGAGATGCGCGCCGAGACCGACGCGGAGGCGACGGCGACCGATGCGCTGCGCGTGCTCACGCGGGCCCTCCTGGACACGGGCCGTGACGAGGTGACCGCGATGTGGGCCGAGGTGTTCGTGCTGAGTCGCCGCAACGACGCCCTCCAGGGGGCCGTGCGCGATCTCATGGACCAGTGGCAGGAGTTCGTCGTGTCCCTCATCGAACGCGGGATGCGCGCCGGCGAATTCCACACGGACGATGCGCACTCGGTGGCGTGGCAGTACCTCGGCATGATCGACGGCATCAACTCCCACGCGCTCGTGAACTACGGCGCCGCGATGGAGCGCGGGCGGCTGGTCTGTCACGCGATGGAGCACGAGCTCGGGCTCGCGCCGGGCTCCCTGCGGTAGAGCCCGGCGCGGTCGTCACGACTTCCGGCGAGGCGCGACGTGCCGGGTGCTCATCCCGCCCTCAGCCTCCCGTCCCGATCGAGCTCGAGCGTCAGATCGATGCCGAGCCGGGCCAGGAACACGTCGTCGTGGCTCACCACCAGCACCGCGCCGCGGTACGCCGAGAGCGCATCCACCAGCTGCGACACCGTGTCGAGGTCGAGGTTGTTCGTCGGCTCGTCGAGCACGAGCAACTGCGGGGGCGGATCGGTCAACAGCAGCCGCGCCAGGGCGACGCGGAAGCGCTCGCCGCCGGAGAGGGTGGACACCGGCCGCAGCACCGTGTCGCCGCGCAGCAGGAACCGGGCGAGCCGATTGCGCAGCTCCGCGGTCGGCGTGTGCGGCGCGGCCGCCTGCAGGTTCTCGAGGACGGTGGCGTCGTCGTCGAGCCCGTCGACGCGCTGCGGCAGGTACCCGATGTGGATCCCGGCGGTCGGGTGAGCCGAAAGCGGTGAAATGCCGAAGCGGGATGCCTCGGATGTCAGGTGCGTTTCGTCTCGTCGCTGCGCTCCTCGCTCAACGACCGGTGGGAGTGGGGACGCTCCTCGCTGGGCGGCCGGGGGGAGTGGGGGTGCTCCCCGCTCGGCGGCCGATCCGGCGACCAGCTGCTCGAGCAGGGTGGTCTTGCCGGTGCCGTTCGGGCCGACGAGCGCCACCCGCTCCGGCCCCTGGATCACCCAGCGGTGCTCGCCGTCCCCGATCGTCGCGATGCGCCGGCTCGACGGCACGTACGGATCGGGCAGATCGATGTGCACGCTGTCGTCGTCGCGCACGCGTCGCCCGGCGGCGTCCAGCGCGGCTCGGGCGGCCGCCTCCTTCTGGGCGACCTCGACCCGCAGCCTGCCGGCCGACACCTGCGCCTCCATCCGGCGCCCGTGCGCCACCATCTTCGGCACGCGCTTCTCCACCTCGGCCTTGCGTCCCATGGCCGCCCGGCTCGCGAGTTTGGACTCCGCCTCGATCCGCTGACGCTTCTCGCGGCGCAGGTCCTTGCGGGCATCCGACTCGGCGCGGGCCGCGGCATCCTGCTCGGCATCCAGCCAGGCGCGCCACGCCGAGTACGGGCCGCCGAACACCGACAGTCCGCCGCCGTACAGCTCGGCGGTGTCGTCCATCAGCTCGAGCATGGCGACGTCGTGGCTGACCACGATGAGCGCGCCGCGCCACGCCCGCACGAGGTCGTACAGGCGGGCGCGGGCATCCCGGTCGAGGTTGTTGGTGGGCTCGTCGAGGAGCGTGACGGCCGCCCGCTGCAGCCGGATGCCGGCCACCGCGGCCAGCACCGCTTCGCCGCCGGACAACTCGCCGACCCGTCGGTCGAGTGCGTCGCCCGGCAGCCCCGCCTCGGCGAGCGCGGCCGTGGCACGCGCTTCGATGTCCCAGTCGTCGCCGATGGCATCGAAGTGCGCGGGGTCGACGTCGCCGCGCTCGACGGCTCGCACGGCCGCCAGCACCGGCGCGACGCCGAGCAGTTCGGCGACCGGCTGGTCGACGGCGAGCGTCAGGTGCTGCGGCAGGTACGCCACGTCACCGGTCACGGCGACGGAGCCGGATCCGGGTTCGAGCGCACCGGCGACCACCTGCAGCAGCGTCGACTTGCCGGAGCCGTTGCGGCCGACGAGTCCCGTGCGGCCGGCGCCGAATGCGCCCGAGACGCCGCTCAGCGCCGGCGAGCCGTCGGGCCAGGTGAAGGTGAGGTCGTCGAGGACGACGGACGTCCCGGTGGGTGATGCGGACATAGGGGCCTCCAGAGTGTTCGGGATGCGCCGAACACCGAAGGCCGCGAAGGCTCGCCGGGCGTGGTGCCCTGACAGGGAGCGGGAAGCGACAGGATCGACGGTCGGCGCGGAAGTGATGCGCAGACACGTCGGAGATCGACGGTACGGCGCGGATTACAGCGCGGACGCGACGATCTTGGTCACAGGTCTTCCTCACACTCGGGACAGGGACCAGGCCAGGCTACCCGATCACGCCGAGGAAGTGGTGGGCTCCAGCCGTTTCGCGAGGAAGGTCGCCACGTCGTCGAGCTCGGCCTGCGACACGCTGTGCGTGAGCCCCGCGTACACCCGTCCGGACAGGTCGACGTGGCCGGGCAGCCACTCGGTGGTGTGTGCGACGAGGGATGCCGGGATCACCTCGTCGCGCGCCCCGCGCCCCCAGAACACCGGGGGCTTGAGCTCCGCCAGTTCGGCGTCGCGCGGCAGCTCGCCGGGTGCCACGTAGCCGGCGAGCACCACCGCGAACGCGAACCGCTCGGGCTGCAGCCGCAGAGCCTGCAGCGAGACTGCGCCGCCCTGCGAGAAGCCGAGCAGCCCCACCGGGCCGTCGTGGCCGGCGTCGTCGAGCCAGGCCAGGAACGACTCCGCGGCATCCGTCACCGCTCCGGCGTCCCGCGTCGACAGGTCTTCGATCGGGTACCAGGCCGCCCCCGGCGCGGGCCACGACGGCGCGAGCGGAGCGCGCACCGAGGCCACGAGGAATCCCTCGGGCAGGTACGGCACGAGTCCGTACAGGTCGTGCTCGTCGGCGCCGTACCCGTGCAGCAGCACCAGCAGCGGGCGCCCCGCGCGCTGCTCGGGCGGCGCCGACCAGAGCACGGCGCCGGGATCGAGGTCGGGGGCGTCGGGATCGCTCATCCCCCCATGATCGCAGGCCCCTCCGACATCGTGCCGAGCCCTCATCCGGTTATGCGAACCCTCACCGGAAGACGGGCTGAACGCGTATTCGGATCAGGGCTCGCGTCTTCCGGTGAGGGTTCGCGGGAGGCGGCCAGCGGGAGGCGTCAGCGGGATGCCGCGGCGCGGCGCGCGGACTCGGTGATCATCTCGACCCCGCGCATGAGCAGGTCGACGTCGCGCAGCTCACTGAGCCGGGCACCGTAACGGGCGATCATCGGGTACCTGCGGGGGTCGGCGATGAGCGGCTCGTCGAGCCAGGCGTCCTCCTCGCCCGGCGCCTCGGCGCGCGCCCGGGCGATTCCGGCGGCGCCCGACAGGCTGTGCGAGGCCAGCAGGGCGTAGTGGCGCACGATCTCGTCGTCGGACAGGCCGGCCTCGCGGAACGCGTCGAGCATCAGCTCGACCGCGCCGAGCTCGCCCGGGCCGTGGGTGGTCAGCACGACCGACTCGACGGCGATGGCCGGGTAGCGCGCCGCCCAGACGAGCGTGCGCTCGGCCAGCTGACGCAGGCGCTCGTCCCACGGGGCGCCGGCATCCACCTCGGCGAGGGAGCCCGCCAGGATGTGGTCCAGGAGGGCCCGCATCAGGTCGTCCTTGCTGCGGAAGTGCCGGTAGATCGCGGTGGGGTCGGCGCCGAGCATCGTGCCCAGCTCGCGCACCGAGATCGCGCTGACGCCCGGCCGGGCGGCGAGTTCCAGACCGGCCGCGATGATCCGATCCGGATCGAGCCGCACCTTCGTCCGGACAGCTGCCTTGACGGCCATGCGCACCTCCTCCTCCATCGTCCCACGCCGGGGTGCGGCATCCACTGTAACGGTTCGGACAACAACTGTGTCAACAGCGTTGACAACGCTGCATTGAACCCCGTACAGTCGCAACGCAACCCGAACCGACACGACGAAGTGGGACACATGGCAACGGCAGCAGACGTCATCTTCACCGGAGGCGCGGTCTTCACCGGCTCCGGCGACCCGATCCGGGGCTACGCGGTGGCCGTGACCGGCGACCGGATCACGGCGGTCGTCTCCGCTTCCGAGATCGAGCTGTACTGCGACGCCGAGACGCGCATCGTCGACCTCGACGGTGCGCTGCTGAGCCCCGGGTTCCAGGATGCGCACGTGCACCCGACCTCCGGTGGCGTCGAGCTGCTGCAGTGCAACCTGACCGGCGGCGGGAGCGCCGCCGACGCCGTCGCGATCATCGCCGCCTACGCCGCGGCGAACCCCGACGTGGGCTGGATCACCGGCGGCGGCTGGTCGATGGACCACTACCCGGGCGGCAACCCGACGGCATCCCTCATCGACGACGTCGTGCCCGACGTGCCGGTCACGCTGATGAGCCGCGACCACCACAGCCTGTGGGCCAACACCGCCGCCATGCGCGCCGCCGGCATCGACGCCGACACCCCCGACCCGGTCGACGGGGTCATCGTGCGGGATGCCGCGGGACACCCCTCGGGAACCTTCCACGAGGGCGCCGTCGACCTGTTCGGCGGCCACCGTCCGACGCCCGACGCCGACCTCGTGTACCGCGGTCTGCTGCGCGCGCAGGAGGAACTGACCGCGCTCGGCATCACGGGCTGGCAGGACGCACTCATCGGCGAGGCCGCCGGCATGGCGAACCCGCTCGACGCCTACCTGCGCGCGGCCGACGAGGGCACCCTCGAGGTGCACGTGGTCGGCTCGCAGTGGTGGGAGCGCTCCGCCGGCATCGAGCAGGTCGCGCGCATGGCCGCCCGCCGCGAGCAGGTCGCCGCCCGCGACACCGGCGGCAAGGTCAGCCTCGGCACCACCAAGATCATGGTCGACGGCGTCGCCGAGAACCGCACCGCCGCGATGCTCACCCCGTACGGCGACGGGCACGGGCATCCCACCGGCAACTCCGGACTCAGCTTCATCGACCCGGAGCTGCTCAAGCAGTACGTGACTGCGCTGGATGCCGCGGGCCAGCAGGTGCACTTCCACGCCCTGGGAGACCGTGCCGTGCGGGAGGCCCTCGATGCGCTCGAGGCCGCCCGCGCCGCCAACGGAGCCACCGACGGCCGTCACCACCTGGCACACCTGCAGGTGGTCGACGAGGCCGAGGTGCCCCGGTTCGCCGAGTTGGACGCCACCGCCAACATCCAGGCTCTGTGGGCCACGCACGAGGATCAGATGGACGAGCTCACCCTGCCGTTCCTGCGCGAGGGGGCCGAGTCCCGGCACTATCCCTTCGGGGACTTCGTGCGCGCCGGCGTGCGGCTGTGCGCGGGCAGCGACTGGCCGGTCTCGTCGGCCGATCCGATCGCCGCGATCCACATCGCCGTCAACCGCACCGCGCCCGGGTCGGATGCCCCGCCGCTGGCCGGTCCCGAGCAGCGGATCGGGCTGGCCGCCGCGTTCGCGGCCTACACCTCGGGCACCGCGCGCATCAACCACCGTGACGACGACACCGGACGCATCCGTCCCGGCTATCTCGCGAACCTCACGGTGATCTCGCCGAACCCGTTCGAGCTCGCCCCCGGCGACATCCACACCGCCACCGTGCAGTCCACCTGGATCGACGGCAGACCCGTCTACGTCCGCCCCGGATCTGCCCGCTGACACCCGACCCGAACACACCACAGAACCGGAGCCGAAGATGCCCTCCTTCCGTTCGATCCGCGGGCGGCGCGTGGCCACAGGCCTCGCCGGCGCGCTCGTCGCCGCCCTCGCCCTCGCCGGATGCTCGTCGGCGGGCGACCCGACGCCCGCAGCATCCGCCGCCGTCACGATCACCGCGAACAGCCCCGCCCCCTCCGGCGACATCGACAGCGTCACGTGGGCCGTGTACGCCGAACCGCTGTCGCTCGACTACGCCTACGCGTTCGACTACCCGGACAACCAGGTGCTCTCGAACGTCTGCGAGTCGCTGCTGCGCCTGAACCCGGACTGGACCCTGTCGCCGAGTCTCGCGACCTCGTTCTCCAACCCGAACCCGACCACGTGGGTGTACGAGATCCGCAAGGGCGTCACGTTCCACGACGGCACCCCGATGACCGCGGCCGATGTCGTGGCGTCGATGAAGCGCCACATGGACCCGAATGTGGGCTCGGCGTGGGCCGACACCTACCGCTACGTGAAGTCGATCCGCCAGACCGGGCAGTACCAGGTGACGGTCACCACGACCCGTCCCGACTCCCAGTTCAACCTGGGCATGGGTGCCGACCCCGGCGTCGTCGAATCGGCCGCCTACCTGAAAAAGGCCGGCAAGGACTACGGCAACTCGACGGGGCTCGTCGACTGCACGGGACCGTACAAGATCGACAGCTGGACCTCCGGCCAGTCGATCACGCTGTCGCGCTACGACGGCTACTGGGACAAGGCGCTGCGGGCGAAGAGCAAGAGCTTCACGTTCGTGTTCCTGCAGGACGCCACCGCCCGGGTCAACGCACTCAAGTCCGGCGCCGTCGACGGATCGTTCATGATCCCCGCCGAGGCGCTCTCGCAGCTGCGCAGCACCACGGCCGGCACTCTGTACTACGGCCTGAACACCGCGGTGAACAGCCTCATCGTCTCGAACCTGAAGGGCGCCCTCGGCGACCTGCGCGTGCGCAAGGCCCTGCTCATGGCCCTCGACCGCAAGGGCATGACCACGGCGGCCACGGGCGGGATCGGCACCGTCACCGACGCCTTGACGACCCCGTCGGTGTGGTCCGGCGCGTCGGCGGCGACCAAGGCATCCGCGTTCGACGGGCTGAACACGTACCCGTACGACCTCGCGGCGGCCAGGAAGCTCGTGAAGGATGCCGGCGCCGAGGGCAAGACCGTGACGATCGCCACGGCTCCGCTCGGCAACGACTTCGCCATCGTGTCCCAGGGCACGGCCGCGGCGCTGCAGGCCATCGGCATGAAGGCGAAGATCACGACGGTCACCCCCGCGCAGTTCTCGGCCCTGTTCAGCGACCCGACCGCGCGCAAGGGAATCGACCTGTTCTACACGAACTGGTACCTGTCCAGCCCGGATCCGCTCGAGATGTACGCGGTGCTGCAGACCGGTCAGTTCTCCAACTACGCGAACTGGTCCGACCCGGCCTTCGACACCGTCGTGCAGAAGGCCATCAGCACGATGGATCCGGAAGCGCGGGCACAGCTGTCCGCGCAGGCGCAGAAGATCGCGAACGAGCAGCTGCCCTGGCTGCCCCTCGCACAGGCGCCCATGACGATGTTCCTCGGCAAGCGGATCACCGGCGCCTCGCCGTCGGTCGCTTTCCTCTACTACCCGTGGGCGGCCACCATTGGCAAGCGCTGACACCGTCACGGCCCGCACCCTGCCGGCCGTCGGGGGAGGGCGGACCGCCGCCTTCCTCCGCCGCCTGGCCGGCAAGCTCGGCAGTCTGCTGCTGACGCTGTGGCTGGTGACGCTCCTCGTCTTCTTCTCCCGGTTCCTCGTGCCGGGCGACCCGGTGCGGTTCCTGCTGCGCGGGCGCCGCCCCAATCCGGATGCCGTCGCCGCCGTGACCGCGGAGTACGGACTGAATCTGCCGCCGTGGCAGCAGTATGCGAACTGGGTCGTCGGGATGCTGCACGGCGACTTCGGCCGCTCGCTGCAGTACCGGCAGCCCGTTGCGACGGTGATCGCGGACCGGATGCCGACCACGCTCATGCTGGTGCTGATCTCGGCGGTGCTGATCGTCGTGATCGGTCTCGCCGCCGGCATCCTCGCCGCCGTCCGGCGCGGCAAGCCGGCCGATCGCGTCACGCTCATCGCGCTGACCATCCTGTCCGCGATCCCCTCGTTCGTCGGTTCGATCGTGCTCATCGCGGTGTTCGCGGTGGGGTTGGGCTGGTTCCCCACGTTCGGGTCGGGGCAGGGCTTCGTCGACATGGCCTACCACCTGACTCTTCCCGCGCTCGCGCTCACGATCGTCTTCGTCGTGGTGGTCGGCAAGGTGACCCGCTCGGCCATGGTCGAGCAGTACGGTCGCGAGCACGTCGAGGTGGCGCGCTCGCGCGGCCTCAGCCGCGGCGCCGTCGTGCGCCGGCACGTGTTCCGCAACGCGCTGCGCCCCATCGTCACGGTCGGCGGTCCCCTCATCGCGGGGCTGCTGGTGGCGACCTCCATCGTGGAGTCCGCGTTCGGCATCTCCGGCATCGGGAGCCTGCTCGTGCAGTCCGTCGACCGTCTCGACTTCCCGGTGGTGCAGGCGATCGTGCTGCTGGTGGTGACCGCATTCCTGCTCGTCAACGCCGTCATCGACATCCTCGAGCCCCTCATCGACCCCCGATCCGCGGCAGGAGCGTCCGCCCGATGACCACCACACCGACCGTCCCCACCGGCACTCCACCCGGCGCCGGCGCGTCGCGCGGAGCCTCCGCCGGCGCGGGCCCGGCGCTTCGCGTGCTGCGGGCGCCTCGCGTCCCGCGCGCCACGGCCACCTTCTGGATCAGCGTCATCATCCTGCTGATGTTCGTCGTCGCGGCCGCGGGCGCGCCGTTCCTCGCGCCGTACAGCCCCGACCGGATCGACTACGCCGCGATCAACGCCGGCCCGTCGGCCGCGCACTGGCTCGGCACCGACAACCTCGGCCGGGACCTGCTCAGCCGCACCATGTGGGGCGGACGCACCGCGCTCATCGGCCCCCTCGCCGTCGTCATCGGCTCGACGATCGTCGGGATGCTGCTCGGCCTCGCGGCCGGGTGGCGGGGCGGCTGGATCGACACGGTGCTCGGGCGCCTGTTCGACGTGCTGTTCGCGTTCCCGTCGCTGCTGATCGCCATCATGGCCGTCGCGCTGTTCGGAAAGGGCCTGGTCGCCCCCGTGATCGCCATGTGCATCGCGTATGCGCCGTACGTCGCCCGGCTGACCCGCGCCCTCGTGCAGGCGGAGCGCACACGACCGTACGTCTCGGCGTACCGGGTGCAGGGCTTCGGCGGACCGTGGATCGCCCTGCGCCGCGTCATGCCGAACATCACCCCCGTGGTCGGCGCGCAGTCGGCCCTCAACTTCGGGTATGTGCTCGCCGAGCTCGCCGGCCTCTCGTTCCTCGGCCTCGGTGTGCAGCCGCCCACCCCCGACTGGGGCGCAATGATCGACGAGGCGCAGGCGGGCATCGCGTCCGGGGCCTTCCTGCCCGCGATCGTGCCGGCCGTGGCCGTCGTGCTCGCGGTGGTCGCCGTCAACATCGTCGGCGAGGAGATGTCCGATCGGATCGGCGGAGAGGTGCCGGCGTGATGCTCCTGGACGTGCGTGATCTCACGCTGACCCTCCCGGACGGCACCGAGCTGCTGCACGGCGTCACGCTGCACGTGGCTGCCGGGGAGACCGTCGGCCTCGTCGGCGAGTCCGGCTCGGGCAAGTCGCTCACCGCGCGCACCGCCCTCGGGCTGTGGCCCGACGGTGCCGCGTTCGGCGGGTCGGTCTCGGTCGACGGCCGCGAGGTGACCGGGTCGCCGGAGGCCGGCATCCTGGCGATCCGGCGTACCACTGCGGCCATGATCTTCCAGGATCCGCGAGCCGGCATCAACCCGATGCGCACCATCGGCGACCACATGACCGAGACGCTCCGCCTCGTCGAGCACCGGTCGCCGCAGGACGCCCGCGCCCGCGCGATCGAGCTGCTCGCCGCGGTGCAGCTGCCCGATCCGCAGGCGCATCTGAAGCAGTTCCCGCACGAGTTCTCCGGCGGGATGCTGCAGCGCGTCATGATCGCCGGGGCGCTGACCTCCTCGCCGAAGCTGCTGATCTGCGACGAGCCGACCACGGCGCTCGACGTCACCACGCAGGCGGAGATCATCCAGGTGCTCGCCGCGCAGCGCGCCGCGCGGGGGATGGGGATGCTGTTCATCACCCACGACCTCAACCTCGCGGCATCCATCTGCGACCGCGTCTACGTCATGCAGGGCGGCGAGGTCGTCGAGCAGGGCGACGCGCGCCAGGTCTTCGTCCGCCCGGTGCAGGCGTACACGCAGCGCCTCGTCGCGGCGACCCCCACGGTCGACGCCGCCCCGGCTCCCACCCCCACGGTCGTTGAGCGAGCGGAGCGAGCCGAAACGCACAGTCGAGCCGAAGCGCACAGTCCTGCCGAAACGCACAGTCCCGCCGAAACGCACAGTCCCGCACTCGAGATCGCCGGCGTCTCGAAGACGTACCTGCGCCACGGCAAGCCTCCCGTGCAGGCCGTGTGCGGCGCGACCCTGCAGATCCCGCGGGGCGGTTCGCTGGGTGTGGTGGGCGAATCCGGATCGGGCAAGTCGACCCTCGCCCGCATGGTGGTGGGCCTCGAGCAGGCGGATGCCGGCGCCATCCGGATCGCCGGCGCCGAGCGCACCCGCACGCCGCGCGGCCGCACCGAGCGGCTGGCACGGGCGAAGTCGGTGCAGATGGTGTTCCAGGACCCGTACCTGTCGCTGGATCCCCGCATCCCCGCGGGCCGTGCCATCGAGGACGTGCTGCGCCTGCACACCCCGCTGTCGGCATCCGATGCGCGGACGCGGGTGCTCGAGCTGCTGGATGCCGTCGGCCTCGGCGAGCGGCACGCGCAGGCCCGGCCCAGGACGCTGTCGGGCGGTCAGCGCCAGCGCGTCGCGATCGCCCGGGCCATCGCGATCCAGCCCGACGTACTCGTCATGGACGAGGCAACCAGCGCCCTCGACGTCTCGGTGCAGGCGCAGGTGCTCGACCTGGTGGCATCCGTCCGCGCCGAGCGGGGGCTCACCGTGATGTTCATCAGCCACGACCTGGGCGTCGTGCGCCGGGTGTGCGACGAGACCGTCGTGATGCGCCGCGGAGAGATCGTCGAGCACGGTCCCACCGAGCAATTGCTGCGCGACCCGCAGCACGAGTACACGCAGCTGCTGCTGGACAGCGTCCCGCGCGCGGCCTGAACGCAGAGAGGGATGCCGGGGGTACCGGCATCCCTCTGGCCTCGTCGAGGGCTTCGTCAGACGAGCTTCTTGCCCTCGGTGCTGGGAGCCCAGACCCAGGTGACCAGGGCGCCGAGCGCCAGGACGCCGGCGAGCCAGTACATGGACACCGAGACGCCCCACTTCTCGAGGCTGATCGGCAGCAGGAACGTGCCGATCGCCGACGCGATGCGGCTCGTGGCGTTGAGCAGGCCCACGCCGCTGCCGCGCAGGTGCGTCGGGAAGAGCTCCGGCGGGTACACCTGCGTGATGTTGGATGCTCCCGACATCACGAACGAGTACACGATGAACGGGATCAGCATGAGCCACGGCGAGGCGTTCGCGAGGATGCCGAGCAGCACCAGCGACACGGTCATGATGATGAACGTCCAGAACGTGAACGCCTTGCGCGGGAACTTCGCGATCGCCCAGAGACCGGCGACGCCACCGGCGAGCAGGAAGATGTTGATCAGCAGGTTCTGCACGTTGGCGTCGTGCACCTTCATCGCTTCGAGGATCGTGTACACGAACGTGTAGATCGCGAAGTACGGCAGCACCTGGGCGCTGTAGAAGAGGATGCCGAACCAGGTGCTCTTGCGCAGTTCGGGGCTGAACAGCTCGCCGTAGTTGCTCTTCTCGGCGATGTGCGCGGCCGGGATGTAGACGTTCCCGGTGTTCAGGTACTTCGCCGCGATGGCCTTGGCCTCTTCGCCCCGGCCCTTGCTGATCAGCCAGCCGGGCGACTCCGGGGAGCCGATGCGCACGATCAGCACGAACAGGGCGGGGATGAAGCCGGATGCCAGCAGCCAGCGCCACGTGTCGGGGCCGATGTTGACGTAGGCGCCGATGACGTTCGCGATGACGTAGCCGACGGTCCAGAGCACGGTCAGCGACGACAGCATGAGTCCGCGCGACTTGCGCGGGGCGAACTCCGACAGCAGCGTCGGCCCGACCGCGTAGTCGGCGCCGAGGCCGAATCCGATCAGCAGGCGCAGGATGAAGATGGTCTCGACGTTCGGCGCCCAGAACTGCGCCAGGGATGCCGCGGCGATGAGCACGAAGTTCAGCACGTAGACGCGCTGACGGCCGATGCGGTCGCTGACCCGGCCGAGGATGAGCGAGCCGAAGAAGAGGCCGATGAGCGCCGAGCTCGCGAGCATCCCCTGCCAGAATCCGTTGACGTTCCACTGCGCGGTGATCAGCGGCAGCGCGCTGCCGATGATGCCGAGGGCGTAGCCGTCCGAGAAGTTGGCGCCGAAGGTCATCGCGGTGACCTTGAAGTGGAAGCGTCCGAAGGGGATCTGGTCGATCGCGACCATGCCCTCGGGGACGGGCTCTCTGGCCTCGTCGGTGATCGTGGTGTCCATGGGGTCGGGGGTCCTTTGCGTCGTCAGTGAGGGTCAGGGAAGGGTCGGGTCGGATTCGAGGAAGCTTCGGGCGGCCGCCAGGTCCGCCGTCAGCGGGCGGTCCGCGGGGTCGTGGCCGATGAGTGGGGCCAGGCGCTCGACGAACGCCGCGAGCGGACCGGCGACGCGGTCGCCGTGCAGCTCGAGCGCCCTGACCGCGGCGACCAGCTCGCAGGCGAGCACGTCGAACGCGGCATCCAGGCAGCGCCGCAGCTGGGACACCGCCTGGGTCGAGAAGCTGGAGTGGTTCTCCACGCCCCGCGAGATCACGACGGCTCCGAGGGTGGCCGGCTGCGCGTTCTGGCGCAGGTCGGCCTGCGCGGCCGCCTGGTTGTATTCGAGGAGCATCACGCCGCTCGCGCCGGGGGTGTCGGCGAGGAACGAGGTGAGACCGGTCATGTCCGGGTCGGAGATGTCGGTGAGACGGGCGACGGACAGCTGTCCGACGGAGGTGAGGGCGAGCTTGACCCGGTCGGCGGCGAGCGCGAGCGGGATGCCGTGGAAGTTGCCGTTGTGGAAGGCATCCCGGCTCTCGAGGTCGATGAGCGGGTTCTCGGATGCCGACACGATGTCGGTGCCGACCACGTGTTCGAGCGCGGCCGCCGCGTCGAGGAGGGCGCCCGTCACCTGCGGGTACGCGCGGAACCCGTACGAGTCCTGTACCCGGCGGGACGGAGCGTCGCAGTCCGCGAGCAGGGCGCGCACGGCCGATGCGGCCTGCGCCTGCCCGTGCTGCGGGCGCGCCGCCTGGACCGCGGGCTGCAGGCTCTCGCGGGAGGCGCGCACCGCGAGGAAGGAGAGCGCCGCGACGGAAGCGTGCTGCTCCTGCCAGCGCCGCAGTCGCGCGATCTCGGCGCACGCGGTCGCGATCGTGACGGCATTGGAGGAGAGGAAGGGCAGCGCGTCGCCGGCGTGCAGCCGCCACAGCGGGTCCCGATCCTGCTCCGTCCCGTCGCCGAGGAGCGTGAGCGCGATCTCGCCGAGCGCGCTGAGGTCGCCCGTTCCGATCGCGCCGGCGGCGTGCACGGTCGGCATCCGGTCGCCGGCGAGGGCGGCCAGCAGGGCGTCGAGCGCATCCGGGTGGATGCCGGATCCGCCGCGCAGCAGCTGGTTCAGCCGGATGAGCAGCGCCATGCGGACAGTGACCCGGGGCAGCGTCTCGCCGGATCCGGTGGCGTGGCTGCGCAGCAGTCGCAGGTCCGACGAGACATCCTGGGCGACCGTCGTGTCACGGTTCGCGCCCACCCCGGTGGTGCGGCCGTACACCGGGCGGCTGCCGGCGAGCTCGGTGGCCAGCATCCATGAGTCGGCCACCCGCCTGCGGGCCTCGTCGGCGAGCTCGAGTTGCGGACGAGCCTGCGCGCCGAGGCGCAGAACCTCGTCGATCGAGAGCGCCGTTCCATCGAGGATCGTCATCGCCGGCCTCCGGGCAGAGCGGCCCGCATCACAGGCTCAGATCGAGTCGCGTGAGGGCCTGGGCGGCCATGACGGTGCCTCGCACGGCGCGGACGGTGAGCTGGCTGGCGCGGAACACCGGTGCCATCGTGCTGACGGATCCGACCACGGTTCCATGGCTGAACACCGGCGCGGAGACGCCCCACACGCCCTCGTCCACCTCGTCCGAGCTGACGGCGAAGCCGCGTTCGCGGATGCCGGGCAGAGCAGCGCGGACCCGCTCCGCCTCGGGTTCGGTGACGCCGTTGCGGTCGAGGACCTCTTGCACCTCGTCGTCGGGAAGGTGCGCGAGCACGGCCTTCGCGCTGGCACCGGCGATCATGGGGACGACTTCGCCGATGGTGAACGAGCAGCGCAGCACCCGGGAGCCGTCGGCGGCATCGACGCACACGATCTCGTCGCCGCTGCGGATGAGCAGCGCAGCGAACTCCTGCGTGTGCGCGGCGAGCTCAGCCAGGGTGCGTGCGGTCTGGCCGGCGCTCAGCGAGCTGCGCCGGTACCGCTCCGCCAGTGAGATGGTCACGGCGCCGGCGTGGTAGCGCCCGTGCGTCGGCCCCTCCTCGACGAGGCCGGCCTCGACCAGCGACGCGATGCAGCGGTACACGGCGCTGACCGGGAGCCCCGTGAATGCGCCGATCTCGGCGACACGCGGCGCGTCCATGTGGGCGAGGGCGAGGAGCACGTGCGTGACTCGGTCGAAGCTCCCCGTGGGAGGTTCGGCGATGCGCTTCGTTGCGACTGCGGACGACGACATGATCGGCAGGCTATGCCCGATTCTCACGAGGTGGAAGAGAAAGTTGTCGCTCAGCGCAAATTACGTTCCGATTGCCGTGCCGCGGCATCCGTCTGCTGCTTTCGGCGCGCGCAGAACGCCACCGCGGGTGCGGCGGACACGAGATGCGACCGTGCGGGGGTCCTCGGCTGAAGAGGGCTCGGGGGCAGAATGGGGGCATGCCGGTCCGCACCCCCGACCCCGAGCCCGCCGGCGACGAGCCCTTCGGCCCGCCGCCCGGGAACATGTCCAACCCCGGATGGCTCAGCGACATCGAGCTCGCCGAGGCCCGCCGCCGACTGCCGATGCTGTACGTCGAGGCCGTGCCGGTGCGCGTCGACGGCATGGGCGTGGTCACCGAGGTCGGGATGCTGCTGCGCGCCACCGCGCTCGGCGAGATCACGCGCACCATCGTGTCCGGCCGGGTGCGCTATGCCGAGCCGCTGCGCGACGCGCTGTTCCGCCACCTCGAGAACGACCTCGGACCGATGGCGTTCCCGCTGCTGCCGCCGCAGCCCAATCCCTTCACGGTGGTGGAGTACTTCCCGATGCCCGGCCTCGGAGCGTTCCACGACGACCGCCAGCATGCGGTGTCGATGGCGTTCGTGGTGCCGGTCACCGGCACGTGCGAACCCCGCCAGGATGCCCTCGAAGTGACCTGGATGACTCCGCGGGAGGCGGCGTCCGACGAGGTCGCCGCAGAGATGGAGGGCGGCCGCGGCACCCTCGTGCGCATGGCGCTCGCCAGCGTGGGGGCGCTCCGGTAGGAGCGGATGCCATGTCCCGCCGCACCACGGTCTGCATCGTCGGCGGGGGACCGGCCGGTCTCATGCTCGGGCTGCTGCTGGCCCGCGCCGGCATCGAGGTCACGGTGCTCGAGAAGCACGACGACTTCTTCCGGGACTTCCGCGGCGACACGGTGCATCCCTCGACGCTGAACCTCATCGACGACCTCGGCCTGCGCGACCGATTCGAGGCGATCGCCCACACGCCGCTGCCGCGCCTGGACGTCGTGGTCAACGGCATCCGCATCCACGCGATCGACTTCTCCAGCCTGCCCGCGCCGAATCGGCTGGTCACGCTCATGCCGCAGTGGGACCTGCTGGAACTGCTCGCCGACGACGCATCCACGCTGCCGTCGTTCCACCTGATGATGGGGGCGGAGGCCGAGGGCGTGGTCACCCGCGCAGGACGGATCCGCGGCGTGACGCTCGCCTCCGGCGAGCAGATCGACGCCGACCTCGTCGTCGCGTGCGACGGGCGCGCCTCCACGGTGCGGCAGGCGGCGGGGCTCGTCCCGACGGCATCCGGCGTCGCGACCGACGTCGCCTGGTTCCGGATGCCACGGCCCGCCCAGCCCATGCCCGACACGCTGGGGTGGATCAGCGCCGAGGGGCTCGTCGTGACGATCCCGCGGCCGGAGTATCTGCAGTGCGCGCTGCTGATCCCGAAGGGCTCGTTCGAGCAGGTGCGGGCGGGCGGCATCGAGTCGTTCCGTGCCCGCATCGCGCGGGCGGTGCCCCGGCTCGCGTCGGTGACGGACGACCTCGCCGCCATCGACGACGTCAAGCTCCTGTCGGTGCAGATCGACCGGCTCGAGACCTGGTGGCAGCCGGGACTGCTCTGCATCGGCGATGCCGCGCATGCCATGTCGCCGGTGTTCGGG
>NZ_DATEJS010000128.1:0-16190 GCF_035277845.1 Microbacterium sp. | reverse complement strand
GTGTCAGTGCGTCCATGAGCCGAGCATGGCAGAGGGGTCCGACATCGGAGCGGCGGCGGTCTCCGCTATGCCGCAACGGGGGTGCGCCGCACGCCCGCGTCGCCGAGAGTGCCCAGTATCAGGCTGTGGGCATCGGCGAGTTCCTCGATGGCGCCGGCTCCCGCGCGCCGCGCGGAGTCGATGATGATGGCGGCACACGCCTCGGCATCCTCGGTGGCGTCGTGGTGGGCGAAACCGCGGTGGCCGGCCGCGGCCGCGGAAAGCGGCAGACGGTGCGACGGGATGTCGTACGTCTTTCGCGACACCTTCACGCTGCACAGGTACCGGTAGGCCGGCACCGCGTCGCCCGCCGCCTCGCACGAGGAGCGCAGCACGGCCATGTCGAATCCCGCGTTGTGCGCCACGAGCACGTCATCGCCCGCGAATGCCATGAGATGCCCGAGCTGGTCGCTCCACGACGGGGCGCGGACCACGTCCTGGGGGCGGATGCCGTGGATTCCGACGTTGACCTCGAGGAAGCGGTCGTGTCCCACCGCCGGCCGGATGAGCCATCCGGTCCGGGCGACCACGCGGCCGGAACGGACCCGGACGAGGCCGACGGCGCAGGCGGAGGCGTTGCTGGAGTTCGCTGTCTCGAAGTCGATCGCAGTGAAATCCAATGACATGCCCCCAGCCTCACCCGCCGGGTGCGACCGGGCGTGCAGGCGCGCCGAGCGTGAGCGCGTGCTCTCCTACAATCGATCGAGTGACTCTGACCGTCTGGCTCTCCCTGCTGACGGCCTGCATCGTGATCAGCTTCACGCCCGGCGCCGGGGCGGTCAACACGATGACGAACGCGCTCAACGAGGGCTGGCGCCGGTCCATCTGGGGCGTGGTCGGCCAGCAGCTCGCACTGATCGTGCACGTCGTCGTCGTCGCGGCGGGCCTGGGGCTGCTGGTCGCGCGGTCGCCGATCCTGTTCGGCGTGATCCGGTACCTCGGCGCCGCATACCTCGTGTATCTGGGGCTGCGGCTGATCGTCACCCGGCCGGCTGCCGTCGCAGATGAGGACGACGCACCGCGAGCGCGCGAGGGTTCGCTGTCGATGATCCGGCGGGGGTTCTGGGTCAACCTGCTCAATCCGAAGGCGATCGTCTTCTTCGTCGCGTTCGTTCCGCAGTTCATCAACCTGGACCGGCCGGCGCTGCCGCAGTACCTCATCCTCATCGCGACGACGATCGTGGTCGACGTCGTCGTGATGTGGTTCTTCTTCGCCCTGGCCGCGAAGCCCTTCGGCCGCTTCGCCCGGACAGCGCGCGGGCAGCGCATCCTGAACTCGGTGTTCGGCTCGCTCTTCATCGGGGTGGCCGCGCTGCTGGTGTTCCTCCACTGACGGCGGCCTCCACACGCGGGCGTAGGGTCGGACCATGGCCACACGCGAGGAGATGGCCCGCTCGTTCGGGGGCGCGGCGGACACGTACGAGGCGGGTCGGCCGGAGTACCCGGCCGACGCGGTGCGCTTCCTCCTGGGGCATCTCGGGGACCATCCGAGGGTGGCCGACGTCGGCGCCGGAACGGGGAAGCTGACACGGATGCTGGTCGGGCTCGGGGCGGACGCCGTGGCGGTCGAACCGGACGCCCAGATGCTCCGCACCTTCGCGGCATCCGTCCCGGGGTGCCCATGCGGCTCGGGTCGGCGGAGGAGTTGCCGCTGGACGACGGGTCGATGGACGCGGTGGTCTTCGGGCAGGCGTGGCACTGGGTGGAGCCCGGCGCAGCCTCGCGTGAAGCGGCGCGGGTGCTGCGGCCGGGAGGCGTCCTCGGGCTCATCTGGAACCTTCGCGACGAACACGTCGACTGGGTCGCGCGGATGACCGCCGTCATGCATCCGAGCTCGGCCGAGGCCATGTTCGCCGACGACGGTCCCCGGGTGGCGACACCCTTCGGCGGCCTCGAGCGCTCCCGCTTCCGGTGGACGCGCTCGATGTCGCGTGCTGATCTGTTCGCGATGGTGCGGTCGCGGAGCTACATCATCACCGCCGCGCCGGAAGAGCGGGCCCGCATCGAGGCCGAATTGTCCGACCTGTTCGACGAGATCGGCGCCCTCGGAGACGCCCGCATCGAGCTCCCGTACGTGACGGAGGCATTCCGGGCGACGCGCCCGTAGCGTTCACGCCGTTCCGCAGTCTCGTAGACTGAACTCCCGTGGCTCTCACCATCGGAATCGTCGGCCTGCCCAACGTGGGCAAGTCCACCCTCTTCAACGCCCTGACCAAGAACCAGGTGCTCGCGGCGAACTACCCGTTCGCGACGATCGAGCCCAACATCGGGGTCGTGAACCTGCCGGACGTGCGCCTGCAGCGGCTCGCCGACGTGTTCGGCAGCGAACGACTTGTGCCGGCTGCGGTCTCGTTCGTGGACATCGCCGGCATCGTACGCGGCGCGTCGGAGGGCGAGGGTCTCGGCAACCAGTTCCTCGCGAACATCCGCGAGGCGGACGCGATCGCCCAGGTGGTGCGGGGCTTCGCGGACGACGACGTGGTGCACGTGGACGGCGCAGTGGACCCGCAGAACGACCTCGAGACGATCAATGCCGAGCTGATGCTCGCGGACCTGCAGACCCTCGAGAAGGCGATCGCCCGATACGAGAAGGAGGTGCGCGGGCGCAAGACCGAACCGCTCGTGCTCGAGACCGCGAACGCGGCGAAGGACGCCCTCGAGCGGGGCATCCTGCTGTCGGCCTCCGGCCTCGACCTCGCCCCGATCCGCGAACTCGGCCTCCTGTCGGCGAAGCCCTTCATCTTCGTCTTCAACGTCGACGAGGCCGTGCTGACGGATGCCGCACGCAAAGCGGAGCTCGCCGCGCTCGTGGCCCCGGCCCAGGCGGTGTTCCTCGACGCGAAGATCGAGTCCGAGCTCATCGACCTGGACCCGGAGGATGCCGCGGAACTCCTCGCGTCCACCGGCCAGGACGAGTCCGGCCTGGACCAGCTCGCCCGCATCGGCTTCGACACGCTCGGCCTGCAGACGTACCTGACGGCCGGCCCCAAGGAAGCCCGTGCCTGGACGATCCACAAGGGCTGGAAGGCCCCGCAGGCAGCCGGCGTCATCCACACGGACTTCGAGAAGGGCTTCATCAAGGCGGAGGTCATCTCGTTCGACGACCTCGTCGAGCTCGGCTCGGTCGCGGAAGCCCGCGCCCACGGCAAGGCGCGCCTGGAGGGCAAGGAATACGTGATGCAGGACGGCGACGTGGTGGAGTTCCGCTTTAACGTCTAGCGTTATTGACGGAAACCGTTATAGACTGGGTGTGTGATCAGATCGTTCGGCAGCAAGGACACCGAACGGATCTGGCGTGAGCAGTACGTCAAGCGTGTCGATCGTGGCGTGCAACGGGCGGCGCTGCGGAAGCTGGAGCTGATCCATGCGGCAAAGGACGTCGAAGATCTGCGGATCCCGCCGGGCAATCGTTTGGAGCAGCTTACGGGCGACCGCCGCGGACAGCACAGCATCCGCGTGAATTCCCAGTGGCGTATTTGCTTCGTCTGGAGAGATGGAGGTGCGGAAGATGTCGAACTCGTCGACTATCACTGAGGCGGACCTGATCGAGCCCATCCACCCGGGGGAGATCCTGATGGAGGATTTCATCGGTGGTTTCGGGATCACTCAGAACAAGTTGGCGGTGTCGATCGGTGTGCCGCCGCGGCGGATCAACGAGATCGTTCACGGTAAGCGTGGGATCACTGCGGATACCGCCATTCGTCTGGCGCGCTACTTCGGCACCTCGGAGGAGTTCTGGATGAATCTTCAGTCGAACTACGAGCTTCGGATGGAGCGACGTGCGCTGCAGGACAAGGTCGCAGAGATCACCCCGTTGAAGGTCGCGTGACCACGATCACGCTGACAGGGCGTCTCATCTGCGCAGACGACGACGAGGCGGCGACAGTCCTCCGTCACCTCGATCGGCACATCGAACTCACTCGCGCTGAATCGGGGTGTCTTCAGTTCGATGTCGAGCCGACCGCTGATCCGCTGGTGTGGACTGTCTGTGAGCGATTCGTGGACAGGTCCGCGTTCGAGTCACACCAGTTGCGCGTTCGGGGAAGCGACTGGGGTAGAGCAACCGCAAGCATCGAGCGAGACTACGTGGTCGCGTCGAGGGCTGACTCGTGATGCCGCCGCACCCGAGGGCTGATACCGTTCTGCCGTGCAACCCGGTGGAGTTCCGCTTCAACAACTGACGCCGGGAGCGAACGTGGTGACCGATCCGGACGAGCCCACGACCGCCGCGGGGCTCATGCGCTCGCGGTTCGCGGCGTTCAAGCGGGCGGATGACGCGTGGTTGCTGCGGACGTGGCATCCGTCGACGCGGCCTGCCGAGCTCGATCTGACCGACAACCCGCGCTGGCGCGGGCTGCAGATCGTCGACACCGTGGCCGGGGACGCAGGGGACCCGACCGGTATCGTCGAGTTCCGGGCGACCTACCTGCTCGAGGACGGCGGGGTGGGCGTGCTGCACGAGCGTTCCCGGTTCGTGTGCGAGGACGGCCGCTGGTTCTACGTGGACGGCGACCTGTTCGAGCACTGACCGGCCGCCTCGTAGGCTGGTCGACGTGGGCGGAGTGCTGATCGGGTTCGGGATCATCGCCTTCGTGATCGCGGTCGGCTACGTCGCCGGCAGGCTCCGCATCGGCGGACCGCACGCGGGCAACGTGCTCAACCGGATCGCGTTCTTCGTCACCAATCCCGCCCTGCTGTTCACGGTCCTCGCGCACGCGGACGTCCACGCGGTGTTCTCCCGCAGCGTCGTGATCGCGGCGCTGAGCGCGGTGGCGACGGCCGGACTGTTCGTCGTCGCCAGCCGGCTGTTCTTCCGGCGTCCACTCGCCGAGACGGTGATCGGGGCGATGGGTTCCGGCTACGTCAACGCCAACAACATCGGGCTGCCCGTCGCCGTCTACGTGCTCGGCAACGCGTCGTACGTGGCCCCCATCCTGCTGTTGCAGCTCATCGTGCTCTCACCGGCGATCCTGGTGACCCTCGACGTGTCCACGAGCGGGAGCGCGTCGGTGCGCAGCATCCTGCTGCAGCCCGTCCGCAATCCGATGATCCTGGCGTCGCTGGCCGGACTCGTCGTCGCGCTCACCGGCTGGCGTCTGCCGGACGCCGTGTATCAGCCCTTCGTCCTGCTCGGCGGGGCCGCGGTGCCGCTCGTCCTGATGGCGTTCGGCATGTCGCTGCATGGAGCACGGCCCCTGCGCGACCGCGAGGCGCTGGCCTCCGTGCTGGTCGCGTCCGCCGGGAAGTCGGTGGTCATGCCGGTCATCAGCTGGGGGCTGGCACTCGCGCTGGGGCTGCACGGGCACGCACTGTTCGCCGCCGTGGCCCTGGGAGCCCTTCCGTCCGCCCAGAACGTCTTCAACATCGCGAGCCGCTACCAGACCGGCGTCGTGGTCGCCCGTGACACCGTGCTCGTCACCACGATCGCCGCGATCCCGGCGATGCTGGTCATCGCGGCGCTGTTCGCCTGACCCGCCGGGGCCGAGCCACGGGTCCGTCCACGGACGTACCATGGATGCATGTCCGCGTCCGAGCAGTCCGCCGCGCCCGCAGCCGCAACCGAGGAGGAGCCGCAGCCGACCCCGCTGCTCGCGACCCCCCTCACGATGATCGCGGACGGCGCGTCCTGCACCATCGACGGCATCTGCGACCCGGTCTGATCACCGACCGCCCGTTCCCTGCAGCACCCGGTGCGGCGGAATGCGGGTCAGCGCGTCGGCTCGCCGACCTCGTCCGCAGGTTTGCGGATGACGACGGCGCCGACGATCAGCGGCAGTGACGCGATCGCCGCGATGAGGAACGCCGCACGTGCACCTGCCGCGCCCGCTTCGGCCGGGGTGCCGCCCGCGGACGCCGACACCGCCGAGAACACGGTGATCATGAGGGCGATACCCGCGGCTCCCGCGACCTGCTGAACGGTTCCGAGCACGGCGCTGCCGTAGGAGTAGAAGCGCGGCTGCAGGGATGCCAGCGAGGCGGTGAACAGCGGCGTGAACGACAACGCGAGGCCGAGCGCGAGCACGGTCTGCAGGATCGCGATGAACCAGACGCTGGAATCCGCTCCCACGGCGGTGAACATCCAGAGGATCGCGCTCGTGATGATCGCTCCGGGGATCAGCAGCACCCGCGTGCCGTAACGGTCGTACACGCGGCCGATCGGGGGGCCGGCGAGTCCCATGGCCAGCGAGCCCGGCAGCAGGACGAGCCCCGTCTCGGTGGCGTCGGCGTGAACCACGTTCTGCAGGTACAGCGGCAGGACGGTGAGAGCGCCGAAGAACGCCACGGACATCAGGGCCATCTGCGCCATCGACAGGGAGAAGTTCGCGGAGCGGAAGACGCGGAGGTCCAGCAGGGCGTCGTCGCGCCGCTGCAGCGCGACCTGTCGCCATCCGAAGAGCCCGAGGGCGACCACCCCCACTCCGAGCGACACCGACAGGGTCAGGACGGCGAGATCGCCGCTCCCGCCCGAGGTCTGCGCCACCTCGCCGATCTGGCTGAGACCGAAGACGACCCCGCCGAATCCGAACGCGGACAGCACGACCGACAGCACGTCGATCGGCGCGACGGTGGTCTCGCCGAGGTTGTGCACCCAGCGGGCCCCCACGCCGAGCGCGATGAGCGCGATCGGCAGCACGATCCCGAAGATCCAGCGCCAGCTGAGGTTGTCCAGCAGCAGTCCGGACAGCGTCGGGCCGATGGCCGGCGCCAGCGAGATGACGATGCTGACGCGCCCCATCATGCGGCCGCGCTGCGCCGCCGGGACGACCGTCATCAGCGTGGTCATCAGCAGGGGCATCATGATCGCCGTGCCCGAGGCCTGCACCACACGGGCGACGACGAGCATCGAGAACCCGGGTGACAGCAGTGCGATGAGGGTGCCGGCGGAGAACAGGCTCATCGCCGCGACGAACACCGACCGGGTCGTGAACCGCTGCAGCAGGAATCCGGTGACCGGGATGACCACGGCCATCGTCAGCATGAAGCCGGTGGTCAGCCACTGCGCCTGCAGCGCCGTGATGGAGAGGTCTTTGATGAGGTGCGGGATCGCCACGCCCATGGTCGTCTCGTTGAGGATCGCGACGAAAGCAGCGCCGAGCAGCAGCCAGATCACGCGGCCCTCGCGCGCGGGGAGCGTCACCCCGCCGCGGCGCGCGGGAGCCGGTCCGGTCTCGGGGGTCAGGGCGGTGTCAGCGGCGGCGGCCATGGTCGTCTCCTCTGGAAGTCGGATGCCGCTCGATGCGGCACGTCGAACCATAACAGCGGGTTCCGACATCGCATTCCGCGAACCCGTGACACGATTCCGATATGTCCTCGGATGCCTCTTCCCGCATGCCGCCGATGCACCATCGGGTGCGTGTGCGGTTCCTGCTGTCGCTCGTCGCGGGCACCGTCGGCGGCCTGCTCGTGAGCGTGCCTCTCGGGGTCGCGGCGGGGCTCGTGGCGGCGTGGGGCGTGCTCGCGACCGTGAACGCGACCTGGGTTCTGGTGCTCGTGTGGGGGATGGACGCGGCGCAGACGCGCGCGCATGCGACCGCCGAGGACCCCGGCCGTCGCACGGCCCGGGTGATCGCGACCATCGGCAGCATCGCGAGTCTCGCTGCCGTGGCGGTGGTGCTGATCGAGACGAAGAACGAGCCCGTCGCCGAGTCGCTCGTGCTCGCGATCATCGCGCTCGGCAGCGTGGCGGCATCCTGGGCGCTCATCCAGACCGACTACATGCTCCGCCTCGCGCACGTCTACTACACGGAGCCGATCGGCGGCATCCAGTTCAACCAGGACGAGGACCCGATGTACACGGACTTCGCGTACGTGTCGTTCGGCGTCGGGCTCGCGTACCAGATCGCGGACACGAACCTCACCCGCAACGACATGCGCCGGGTCGTCATCGCGCAGTCGCTGCTGGGCTACCTGTTCGGTGCGGTGATCCTCGCGAGCGTCATCAACCTGATGGCAGGATTCGCGTGAGCAGCTCAGAGAAGCGGTCGAGTTCGGCGGCATACGCCGGATCCGGGTGCGTCTGGGCGATCGCGGCGAGCGGCGGCAGGTCCATCGACCGGATCAGGCGCACACGGGCGGCGACGGCATCCGTCATCCCGGCGTCCTGCAGCACCGCGATGCCGTCCCGCAGCGCCGCCAGGTACTCGCGCAGCACCGGGAGCGTGTGCTTGCCCTGGGTGATCGAGGTACCGTCCGCGCGCTCCCGCCACTCGACCACGACGTCCGGGATGACGTCGAACGCGCTCGCCCGCGTGTAGAGCTGCTGCGCGACCGTCTGGTCCTCGTACAGCCGGCCGTCGGGGAAGCGCAGCCCGGTGCGCCGCCACAGATCGGTGCGGCTCACCTTCGACCAGGCGACGATGTTGCCCGAGGCGTCCGGGTGCGCCGTCAGGGTGGTGCGGGAGCGCTCCGGGTGGGTCGCGGCGGCCACCCACGGCTGGACGTCACCCGCCGTGTAGCCGCCGTCGGCCGCAGGCCGCAGGCGCACGTAGGCGCCCACCACGGCATCGCTGCCGGTGCGCTCGATCGTGCCGAGCAGCCGGGCGAGGGCCTCCGGCCGCATCCGGTCGTCGGCGTCGAGGAACCCCACGAACGGCGTGGCGACGCGGTCGAGCCCGGTGTTGCGCGCCGCGGCGAGTCCGCGCCGGGTGGCATGGTGCACGACCTCGAACCGGTCGTCGTCGGCCGCCGCGGCGTCGAAGAGGGCGCCGGTGGCGTCCGTGGAGGCATCGTCCACGAGCACGGCGCGCCAGTCCGCGCGGGTCTGGGCGCGCAGCGAGTCGAGCGCCTCCCGCACATAGGGCGCGACGTCGAAGCCGGGCACGATGACGGTGACGGCGGCGGGGGTGGTGGTCACCTGCTGGATTGTACGGCCAGGACGGATGCCGCAACCTGGGCGGCCACATCGGCGAGCGATTCGCGCTGGCCGTGCGGAAGCGTGAACCGCACGGCCGTCTGCGCGACCTCCGGGGCGATGCC
The DNA here is from genome assembly GCF_035277845.1 of Microbacterium sp. Taxonomy (GTDB): domain Bacteria; phylum Actinomycetota; class Actinomycetes; order Actinomycetales; family Microbacteriaceae; genus Microbacterium. The sequence continues at coordinate 7,175 of NZ_DATEJS010000128.1, read as the reverse complement.
GAGCGCCACGAGCACGTGGGACGGCTCGTCGCTGCCGGCGGCGCATGCGGAGCCGCTGGAGGTCACCACGCCGCGGCGCTCGAGCTCCAGCAGGATCGCCTCGCCGCTCGTCCCGGTGAACGTGAACGAGGCGGCGCCGGGGAGGCGCCGCGTCGGATGCCCCGTGAGCCGGGCACCCGGAACCTGTCGCAGCACCCGGCCGATGAAGTCGTCGCGCACTGCGGCGACGGCCGCGGCATCCTCTGCGCGCTCGGCTTCGGCGAGCTCCAGGGCCGTCGCCAGCGCCACGGCCCCCGCCACATCCTGGGTGCCGCTGCGTCGTCCGCGTTCCTGGCCGCCGCCGTGCAGGACGGGCTCCAGCGGCAGCCGACCGCGCACGATGAGCGCCCCGGTTCCCTGCGGCGCCCCGACCTTGTGCCCCGCGATGGACAGGGCGTCGGCGCCAGTATTCGACAGCGGCAGCCAGCCGGCCGCCTGGACGGCGTCGGTGTGGAACGGCACGCCGCGCGTGCGGGATGCCGCGGCGAGTGCCGGGACGTCCTGCACGGTGCCGATCTCGTTGTTCGCGTATCCGATGGAGGCGACCGCCGTGTCGTCGCGGAGCGCCGCGGCGAACTGCTCCGGGTCGAGGAGCCCGGCACCATCCACCGGCAGCACCGTGACGTCGACGCCGTGCAGCCGGGCCAGGTGGTCGCAGGAGGCGAGGACGGCCTCGTGCTCGATCGCCGAGGTCACCACGTGCCGGGCCCCGCGGCGCAGCATCGCCCCCAGCGCGAGACCCTTCACCGCGAGGTTGTCGGCCTCCGTGCCGCCCGATGTGAACACGACGTCGCCGCGACGCACGCCGGCGACGGCCGCGATGCGCGAACGGGCGTCCTCCAGCGCAGCGGACGCCCGCTCGCCGACCGTGTGGTGGCTGGACGCGTTGCCGAACCGATCGGTCAGATACGGCGCCATCGCGGCGACGACCTCGGGGCGCACCGGTCCCGTGGCGGCGTGGTCGAGATAGCGCAGGGTCATGTCGGTTCAGTCCTGCTCGTCGACGCGGACGTCGAGGCCGAGGTCGAGTGCCCGAGCCGAGTGCGTGAGCGCGCCGACGGAGATGACGTCGACGCCCGTCTCGGCGATCGCGCGCACCGTGTGCAGGTTCACGCCGCCGGACGCCTCGACGATCGCCCGTCCACCGACCTGGGCGACCCCGGTGCGCAGGTCCTCGAGCGAGAAGTTGTCGAGCATGATGGTGCCGATGCCGGCCGCCAGGACCGGGTCGATCTGGTCCAGCCGATCCACCTCGACCTCGACGTGCGTGGTGTGCGGCACGGCGGCGATCGCCTGGCGCAGGGCGTCGGTGACCGACATCCCGCGGCGGGTGAGCACCGCGAGGTGGTTGTCTTTCGCCATGACGGCGTCGGACAGCGTGCGCCGGTGGTTGTGACCGCCGCCGTCGCGCACCGCCTGCCGCTCGAACGCGCGCAGGCCCGGGGTGGTCTTGCGCGTGTCCGCGATGCGGGCACCCGTGTGCGCGACCTCGGCGACGTACGCCGCTGTGAGCGCGGCGATCCCGCACATCCGCTGCGTGAAGTTCAGCGCGATCCGCTCGGCCGTGAGCACGCCTCGGGCGGGTCCCCGCACGGAGGCGAGGACGTCGCCCGTGGCGAAGGGCGCGCCGTCTGCGACGGCCTGGGTGACGGCGATCCGCGGGTCGGTGAGGCGGAACGCCGCCTCGAACACGGCGGAGCCGGAGAACACCCCCGGCTCCCGCGCCACGAGCAGCGCGGTCGCGACGGCATCCGCCGGGATCAGGGCCTCGCAGGTGACGTCGCCCCAGGGCGCGTCCTCGTCGAGGGCGGCCTGCACCGCACGGTCGAGCACGGCGGGGGTCAGCATGCGGACACCAGCTGCCGGCCGGTCAGATCGTCGGCGGCATCCTCGTCGGAGAGGTGATGCGCGCCCAGCGACGACGTGCGCGCGCGGGCGGCCGCGACGACGAGACCGGCGACCTGCAGCAGGTTCGCGTCCTCGACCGCTCGCACGTCCGTGCGGGGGAGAGGCGTGGCGCTCCAGGCCGCCAGGACGGATGCCGCCCGGTCCAGTCCGGCACGGGTGCGCAGGGCGCCCGCCTCCTGCCACATCAGGTCCTGCAGCAGCCGACGTGAGAACGGCGGCGCGTCCGCGGCAGCGGCCGCCGGGGGAGCGGCAAGGGCACCGGATGCCTCCGGCCAGCTCCCGGTGGTGGCATCTGCGACGATCGCGTTCCCGGCGCGGTGGCCGAAGACGGCGCCCTCCAGCAGGGAGTTCGAGGCCAGCCGGTTGGCGCCGTGCACGCCGGTGCAGGCGGTCTCGCCGACGGCGTAGAGCCCGGGCACCGTCGTACGGCCGTCGAGGTCGGTCACGACGCCGCCCATCAGATAGTGGGCCGCGGGGGTGACCGGGATCGGGTCGAGCGCCCAGTCCAGGCCGCGTGCCCGCACGGCGGCGTCGATCGTCGGGAACCGCTGCGCGAGGAAGTCCGCGCCGAGGGCCGTGGCATCCAGCCGCACCGGATGCCCGTGCTGCTGCGCCATGCGCCGGGTCACCGCGCGCGTCACGACGTCCCGCGGCGCCAGTTCGCCGTCCGGGTGCGTCTCGAATGCGAACCGGTCGCCGGTGTCGTCGATGAGGGTCGCCCCCTCGCCGCGCACAGCCTCCGAGATGAGGAACGAGTCGCCGGCCGCGAGCACGGTCGGGTGGAACTGCACGAACTCCATGTCGCGCACGGCTGCCCCGGCCCGCACGGCGGCGGCGATGCCGTCCCCGGTGGCGACGGCGGGGTTCGTGGTGTGCGCGAACAGGTGCCCGGCTCCGCCGGTCGCGAGCACGACGGCGCTCGCGGGGAGGATCTCCCGCCGCCCGTCGATGAGGAGCTCCACTCCCGCGACCCGGCCGTGCGCCATCACGATGTCGACGAGGCAGGCGTGCTCCGCGATGCGCAGCCCGTCATCCCGGGCGGTGCCGGCCAGCGTCCGTTCGATCGCCGCCCCGGTGGCGTCGCCGCCCGCGTGCACGATGCGCGGCGCCCCGTGTGCGGCCTCCAGACCCCAGCGCAGTGCGCCGTGCGCATCTCGGTCGAACGGCACGCCGAGGTCGATGAGCTCCTGCACGCGGGCCGGACCCTCGGCGGTCAGCACGCCGACGGCGGCCGGGTCGTTGTGCTCGGCGCCCGCCACCATCGTGTCGTGCGCGTGCGCGGACGGCGTGTCGTCGGCCCGCAGCGCGGCGGCGACCCCGCCCTGCGCCGCAGCCGTCGCGGTCTCCTGCAGCGAGCCCTTCGTGACGAGCGTGACGCGGCATCCGCTCTGCGCGGCGCGCCGCGCGGTGGTGAGCCCGGCGATGCCGGTGCCCACCACGACGACCTCCGGCCGGCGTGTCATGACGCGTGCTCCCAGGCGGCGGACGGTGCTGCCGGAGGCTTCGCGGCCAGCATCCGCTCGAGCGAGACGCGCGCCGGGTCGGCGACGTCGGCGGGCACCTGGATGCGGTTGACCACCTCGCCGGCGACGAGGCGCTCGAGCACCCAGGCGAGGTACCCCGGGTGGATGCGGTACATCGTGGAGCAGGGGCAGATCACCGGATCCAGGCAGAAGACGGTGTGCTGCGGGTACTCCGCCGCCAGGCGCTTCACGAGGTTGACCTCCGTGCCGATCGCGAAGACGGTGGGATCCGTCGCGGCGGCGATCGCCTTGCGGATGTAGTCGGTCGACCCCGCCTCGTCGGCCGCGTCGACGACCTCCGCCGGGCATTCCGGGTGCACGATGACACGCACGCCCGGGTGCTCGGCACGCGCCTGGTCGATCTGCGCGACCGAGAAGCGCCGGTGCACCGAGCAGAAGCCGTGCCAGAGGATGACGCGGGCGTCCTGCAGCTGCTCTTCGGTCGCGCCGCCGAGCTCCCGCCGCGGGTTCCACATCGGCATCTGCTCGAGGGGAACGCCCATCGCCTTGGCGGTGTTGCGGCCGAGGTGCTGGTCGGGGAAGAACAGCACGCGGCGTCCTCGCTGGAACGCCCACTCGAGCACCGTGCGCGCGTTCGACGAGGTGCACACGATGCCGCCGTGGCGGCCGACGAACCCCTTGATCGCCGCGGACGAGTTCATGTAGGTGACCGGCACCACCGGCACGAGGCCGTCGGCGTCGGGAGTGTCCAGGTCGCCGTACAGCTCTTCGAGCTGCTCCCAGCATTCCTCGACCTCGTCGATGCTGGCCATGTCCGCCATCGAACAGCCGGCGGCGAGGTTCGGCAGGATGACGGCCTGATCCGCGCCGGAGAGCAGATCGGCGGTCTCGGCCATGAAGTGCACGCCGCAGAAGACGATGGCCTCGGCGTCGGTGTGCGCCTTGGCGGCGTTCGCCAGCTGGAAGGAGTCGCCCACGTAGTCGGCGTGCTGCACGACCTCGTCGCGCTGGTAGAAGTGGCCGAGCACGACGACCCGCCCGCCCAGGGTCTGCTTGGCGGCGACGATGCGGTCGGAGAGCTCGGCGTCGGATGCCTCGCGGTACTCGCGGGGCAGCTCGCCCTGGCGCGGGGCGCCGGCCGGGATGACGTCGCCCATGGAGGAGCCGGGACCGTAACCCGGCCGGGTGTCGAAGTCCCACGGGCCTGCGGCGAGGTCGGTGGTGCAGGTCGATCCCGTGCCGGAACCGGCGACGATCGCCTGCACTTCGCGGTCGACCGAGGCGGCGGCGCGGGTGAGGGTCAGGGGCGTGGCGGACATGTGTGCTCGATTCTGCGGTTCGGCGTGAGAGCGGAGGTTCAGACGACAGGACGAACGGGGGCGGCGCGCAGCGGACCGGGGTCGGCCAGCTCGACGTCGCCGTTGTAGCGGTAGAGGCGGGCGGGGCGGTGGCTGCCCGTGCGGTGCTGATCGGTCGGGATCAGGGTGCCGGATGCCTCCACCTGGCGGCGGAAGTTGGCGGGGTCGAGGCGCCGGCCGAGGATCGCCTCGTTCACCTCGCGCAGATCCGCGAGGGTGAACAGCTCCGGCAGCAGGCCGTGCGCGACCCGGCTGTAGCCGACCTTGTTGCGCAGTCGCCACAGGGCGTAGGTCACGATCTGGTCGTGGTCGAACGCCAGCGGCGGCAGCGCGGCCGCGTCGAACCAGGCGACGTTCTCGGGCGGGTCGATCGCCGCGGCCAGCTGCGCGTCGACCTCGTCCGAGCGCAGCAGCGCCCAGTACACGATGGAGACGGCCCGCGTGGGGGAGCGGTCGACGTCCCCGAACGCGTACAGCTGCTCGAGATAGCTCGGGGCGAGGCCGGTCGTCTCGGCGAGGGTGCGGGATGCCGCGGCATCCAGGCCCTCGTGGGCCCCGAGCCAGCCGCCGGGGAGCGCCCAGCGTCCCTCGTACGGCTCGCGGGTGCGGCGGACGAGGGGCAGCACGACGGCGGCCCGGTCGTCGGCGGCGGGATGCCGGCGCAGGGTGAGGATGACGGTGGAGACCGCCACGCGGATGTCGGCGCTGGTTCGTGTCATTCTGACTCTAAGGGTCGGGAACGGTTCGAGCTTAGAGTCGCCGCAACCTGAAGTCAAGGCGCTGTCATCACGCACACAGACACGATCCGTACGCTTCGAAGGTGCTGATCGTCGACCTCATCCTCATCGCGATCCTCGTGCTCGCCGTCGTGGGCGGCGCGACGCGCGGCCTCGTCACGAGCCTGGGCGCGCTGATCGGCCTGATCGTGGGTGGATTCGCCGCGTACTGGGTGGCGCCGCTGCTCGGCGGTCTGATCGCGGCGCCCGTCTGGCGCGCCCTGGTCACCGCGGGCTCCGCGGTGGGCCTGCTGGTCATCGGCACCGCCGTCGGCTCGGCGCTCGGCATGACCGTGCGCCGCGGGGTCGACCGGGCGGCGCCGCTGCGCGTGGTCGACCGCATCCTCGGCGCCGCCGCGAGTCTCGTCATCGCCGCCCTCGCCGTGTCGCTCGTGGGCACCACCATCGCGACCACCGGCATCCCGACGGTGTCGTCCGCGGTGGCCTCGTCGCGCGTGCTGCGCGCCATCGACGACCTGATCCCGAGCCCCATCGAAGCGGGCATCGCCCAGCTGCGCGGCACCGTCGTGGCGGGCGGCATCCCGTCGCTCGGCACGCTCCTCGAGCCCCAGCCGGCCGCGCCGCAGGCCCCCATCAGCCTGTCCGACCCGGACGTGCAGCGTGCAGCCGCATCCGTCGCCCGCATCAGCGGCACGGCCTACGCCTGCGGCGAGAGCCTCACCGGCACGGGATTCGCGGTCGCGTCCAACGAGATCATGACGAACGCGCACGTCGTCGCCGGGGTGAACGCGCCCGTCGTCGAGCTGCCCGGCCGGGGTGCGCTGGACGGCAAGGTCGTCTACTTCGACCCCAACGACGACATCGCCGTCATCCGCGTGCCGGGAATGGGCGCGACCCCGCTGCGGATCACCTCGACGCTCGGCGCGGGAGCCGCGGCGGTCGTCGCCGGCTACCCGTACGGCGGTCCGTTCACGACCGTGGACGCCCGGATCGAGTCCGTCGGCCAGGTCCGCGTGCCCGACATCTACGACCACGGCGGCGTGCTGCGGGACATCTACGCGCTGCAGTCGATCGTGCACCCCGGGGACTCGGGAGGGCCGCTGCTGACCGGCGCCGGCACCGTCGCCGGCATCACGTTCGCGCGCGACCAGCGCAACGCCGATCGGGGCTACGCGATGACCAGTGCGATGCTGACCCCGGTCGTCTCGAAGGCGGCCTCGCTGACCGCGGCGGTGTCGACGGGACACTGCACCACCGGGTGATGCGGATGCGGCATCCTGCCCGATAGACTGACCGGGCAATTGAAGACAGGCCACATGTCGTCTGCGGGAGAGTCCGGTCGAAACGCATCGGGCACCGAAGGAGCAAGCCTCCCCGCCAATCTCTCAGGTCCGTGTACCGCACGCGTCCGGCCACTCTGAAAAGTGATTTCGAGCGGAGCGGGAAATCAGGTTGAGCGAGGCCCCAGGGCCGAGTCGAAACCCCGGTGACCCGCGTTCCGCGAGTCTCCGACTCCCGCTTCGAAATCCGCCGACGGTGAAAGCCGGGTCCGCCCGGTGAAACTCTCAGGCCCATGACAGAGGGGGAGTGCAGGTGTCGATCGACGCCTGCGCCCGAACCCGTCTGGAGCCGCCATGTCAGAATCCCCC
>NZ_DATEJS010000127.1:0-6907 GCF_035277845.1 Microbacterium sp. | reverse complement strand
TTCGTCGCGCCGTCGCGCCGTCCGGCGTTCCCGTGGCGGGTGGTCGAGGCGCTGCGCCTGGGCGTGCCCGTCGTCGCGGTCGCCTCGCCAGACCATCGCGAGACGATCGTCGACGGCGGTCTCGTGGTGGGGGAGACGCACTCCGCCGAAGCCGATGCCGACGTGCTCGCGGAGGCCCTGCAGCGTGCGCTGGCATCCGCCGACGCGGCCGACCGGCTCGGGGTGCTCGCCGCCGACCGGGGCCGGGCGTTCTCGTGGCACGAGGCCGCCGACCGGGTCTGGCAGCTGCACGCCGAACTCTGAGACCGGCGCGACGCCAGGGGCCCCACCGTGTGCAGGCGGTTCTCAGCGCGACCTTCACTAGAATTGCGGGTGGCCCGGACGCGAGCGCGTGAGGCCGCAAGGACATGTCTGTGACTACCACCGCTATCGACAAGACCGCCTTCGATACCCCGGGCCAGGGGCGAGGCCTGCTCGACATCTTCCGCCACCGCTACCTGCTGAAGCTGCTCATCGGCAAGGCCACGTCGCTGCGGTACCGCAACTCCGTCATGGGGTGGCTGTGGTCCTATGCCCGGCCGACGGTGCAGTTCCTGCTGTACTACGTCGTCATGGGCGAGCTTCTCGGCATGCACAAGAACGTGCCGTACTTCCCGATCTATCTGTTCTCGGGCCTCGTCGTCGTCAACTTCTTCAACGAGGCGATCGGCAGTCTCACCGGGTCGATCGTCGGCAACAAGGCGCTCGTGCGCAAGATCTACCTGCCGCGCGAGCTCTTCCCGGTTGCGGCGCTGATCAGCGCCTTCGTGAACTTCCTGCCGCAGCTCGCGGTGCTGGTGATCGTGTGCGTGTTCAACGGCTGGGTGCCGACGTTCGGGAACATCGGCCTGTTCCTCGGCGGCATGGCCATCGTGATGCCGTTCGTCCTGGGACTCGGGCTCATTTTCGCGGCCGTCAACGTGCGCTTCCGCGACGCGCAGAACGTGGTCGAGATCATCCGCACCATCGCGACGTGGTCGTCACCGGTGCTGTACACCTGGCAGCAGGTCTACGCGCACGTGCACGGCTGGCACGTCATCTTCTTCGACATCTACATGAGCAACCCGGTGACCGTCGCGGTGCTGATGTTCCACAAAGCGTTCTGGGCACCGATCGTGCCCGCGGACGACCCGAAGGCCCTGGCGCAGGTGCAGTTCCCGCCGAACTTCGCGGCCTACATCATCGGCGGTGTGATCATGACCGTCCTCCTCCTCATGCTCGGCCAGCTGATCTTCCGCCGCTTCGAGCGCACGTTCGCCCAGGATCTGTGATGACGACGAACTCCACGAACACCGACCAGCCCGAGCGCAAGGTCGTCCCCGACTACAGCCACGCGCAGCCGAGCATCATCCTCGACCACGTCTCGAAGTGGTTCAACAAGCGCACCACGCACTCGTTCAAAGAGGCCGTCATCAACTGGGTCAAGCGCAAGTCCGTGCGCTCCCAGCAGTTCCAGGCCCTGAGCGATGTCTCGTTCACCATCCGCGAAGGCGAATGCGTCGCGGTCATGGGCCTGAACGGCTCCGGCAAGTCGACGACGCTCAAGATGGTGTCGGGCGTGCTGCTGCCGGATGAGGGCCAGGTGCTGACCCGCGGCCGGGTCGCCGGTCTCATCGAGGTCGGCGCCGGATTCCACCCCGATCTCACCGGCCGGGAGAACGTGTTCCTGAACGCCGCCATCCTCGGGATGAGCGAGAAGGAGACCAAGGAGCGCTTCGACGAGATCGTCGCCTTCAGCGAGATCGGCGACTTCATCGACCAGGCGGTCAAGCACTACTCGTCCGGCATGTTCATGCGCCTCGCGTTCAGCGTCGCGATCCACGTCGAACTGGACGTGCTGCTGGTCGACGAGGTGCTGTCGGTCGGCGACGCGCCGTTCCGAGCGAAGTGCAACGCGAAGCTCATGGAGATGAGCGAGCAGGGCGTGACGATGATGATCGTCAGCCACAGCGCCGGGCAGGTGCGCGAGCTGTGCTCGCGCGGCATCGTGATCCGCAAGGGCAAAGTCGTCTTCGACGGCCACATCGACGACGCGCTCGACGTGCTCAACGGCAAGTGAGCCGTCGGCGCGCCTCGACGCGCCTTTCTGTGTCCACTGAGCTTTCTTGACGCTTTCTGAGTGCCGCCCGCGTTGAGTTGACGGGTGACACTCGGTTCGCGCACTTGGCACTGGTGGGCTCTCTACAGCGCGATCGGCGTCGTCGCGTTCGCGGTCCGGCTCGCGATCATGCTTCGCGGCGGCGGGCTGCTCACACTCGGCGCCTACGACGACGGGGTCTACTACGCCGCGGCCGACGCGCTCGTGCACGGCCGCCTGCCGTACCGGGACTTCCTGTTCCTGCAGCCGCCCGGCGTGGTGCTGGCAGGGGCCCCGTTCGCCTGGTTCGGCAGCCTCACCAGCGACGCGCTGGGCCTCGCGGTGTGCCGGGTCGCATTCATGCTGCTCGGGGCCGTCAACACGGTGCTGGTCGCCGCGGTCCTGCGGAGGTTCGGATACCTCACCGCCGCCGTGGGCGGATTCTTCTACGCGATCACCTACATCGCCGCGTACAGCGAGCGCAGCATCCTGCTCGAGCCCATGGGGACGACCGGCATCCTCGTCGCCCTCGCGATCCTGGCCCGGCCCGCCCTCGTGCGCCGCACGCCCTGGGCCGTGCTCGCCGGCGTCGCGCTCGGCGTCGCCTGCGGCTTCAAGATCTGGTACGCGGTGCCCGTCCTCATCATCGTGGCGTTCGCCGGACGGGCCTGGTGGCGCATGCTCGTCGGCGTGGTGCTCGGCGCGACGGCGGTGTGTCTGCCGTTCTTCGTGCGCGCACCCGCGGCGATGGTCACGCAGGTCGTGCAGGACCAGACGGGTCGCGGCCGCGCCGACGACCTCATGCAGCGCCTGCAGATCATCCTCGGCAACTACCGGGTCACGGATTCCGACCTGCTGCAGAGCGGGGTGACCACGGATACGCTCACCGGCACCCTCGCCGCGCTCACGATCGTGCTCCTGGTCATCGCGCTCACCGTGCGGGGGGCGCGCCTGTACCCCGTGCTGTTCATCGCGGACGTCGCGATGCTGCTCGTCGTGCCGTCGTTCTACCCGCACTACGCGGCGCTGACGACTCCGATGACGGCTCTCGTGGTGGGTCTCGCCGTGGGAAGGATCGCCGCGATCCCGTCGTGGTCGGTCGTGCGCGGCGCGATCGCCGGCGTCGCGGTCGTCGGCATGATCGGCCTCAACGCCGGAATGATCGCGCACGGATTCGGCATCCGCGTGCCGGTAGCGGGGCTGACGACGGCGGCCGCGAAGGTGCGCGGGTGCGTCATGTCGGACGACCCGACGATCCTCGCCTCGATGGACGTGCTCAGCCGGGACCTCGCGGACAGCTGCGCACTGCAGCCCGATCTGACCGGGTGGATCTACGATGCCGACACCGTGATCGTGCACGGCGAAGACGTCCCGCGCCTGGACAACCCTCTGTGGCAGAAGCACGCGACGACCTACCTCACCTCGGGCGCAGCCGCCATCGTCGTGTGGCGGAACGCGCTCGACCGGGCATCCACCCGGACGCTCTCGGCGGGGCCGGCGCTCTTCCGGGACGGCCGGTGGGTGCTCCGCGAGACCGTCCGCTGAACGGGGCTCTCGCCGCGTTCCCAGTACCTGTTCAAGCTGACAGGGTTGAATGACTTCAGTGACTTTGACTGATCCGACCGTGAAATCCGCGCCGCCGACGGCGACCGGGGCCGATCAGAGCGCTCCGAGGCGAGCCGCCCGACGCGAGGACAAGCAGCGCCGGGACATCCAGGCGCTGCGCGCGATCGCGGTGCTCTTCGTCGTGGTCTACCACTTCTTCCCCGGGTTCCTTCCCGGCGGATTCGTCGGCGTCGACATCTTCTTCGTCATCTCGGGCTTCCTCATCACGAGCCATCTGCTCGCGCGGCCGCCCCGCTCGGCGCGGGACCTCGCGGAGTTCTGGGGCCGACGCATCCGTCGTCTGCTGCCGGCCACGTTCGTCGTGCTCGCGGTCACCATCGTCGGGGTGCTGATCTGGGCGCCGCAGACCGTGTGGACCAATTGGCTCGCGCAGATCGCGGCATCCGCCTCGTACGTGGAGAACTGGTTCCTCTCGGGTCAGGCCGTCAACTACCTCGCCGCCGACAGCGCAGCCAGCCCCGTGCAGCACTTCTGGTCGCTGTCGGTCGAAGAGCAGTTCTACCTGCTCTGGCCGGTGCTCGTCATGGCGGGCCTCTTCCTGGCCGCCGCCACGCGCCGCCGGCAGCGGCGCCGCATCATCACGGCCGTGCTCGGCACGATCGTGCTGGCATCCTTCGTCGTCTCCATCTGGATCACGGTCGTCAACCCCGCCGGGGCGTACTTCATCACCTGGACCCGCATCTGGGAACTCGGCGTCGGCGGCCTCGCCGCCTGCGTGTTCCGCTGGCTCCAGAAGCGGCTCAAGGACCACGACGGCGTGCGACTGCTGCTGGCGTACGCGGGTCTCGCGATGATCGCCTGGTCGGGCATCACCTTCACGGGTTCGATGCCGTTCCCGAGCTACACGGCCGCGCTGCCGGTGGTCGGCACGGCCCTCGTGCTTCTCGCCGCCGTGCGCCGCGGCCTGTTCTCGCCGCTGCGCGCGATGTCGTGGCAGCCGGTGCAGCTGCTCGGCGATGTCTCGTACGGCCTGTACCTCTGGCACTGGCCGCTGCTCGTGCTGCTGCCGTACGTGGTCGGTCACAGCCTGCACCGGTCCGACAAGCTCGTCGCGATCGCCGTCGCGATCGCTCTCGCCTGGCTGTCGAAGGTGTACGTGGAAGACGTCTTCCGCGGTCGCAAGCCGCTCGGGGTGCCGCTGCGCCGGTCGTTCGTGTTCGCGATCGTCGGCATGCTCGCGTTCGGCGTCACCGCCGCCGGCATCATCGGCTGGCAGGCCCAGCGCGCAGGCGCCGAGCAGGGGGCCGTCACTCATGCCCTGGACAACCCGACCTCGTGCTTCGGCGGGCAGGCCCTCGCACATCCGACCGAGTGCAGTCCGCACGGTGGCAAGCTGCTCACCAGCGCCACCTTCGCGGCGGCCGACCAGCCTGCGCCGTACAAGGACAACTGCTGGATCCTCGGCGACTTCTCCCAGCAGAAGACCTGCCACTACGGCAGTGATTCACCCACCGCCGTCAAGGTGGCCCTCGTCGGCAACTCGCATGCGGGGCACTGGCTGCCGGCGCTGCAGCAGATCGCGAAGAAGGAGAACTGGTCGATCACGACCTATCTGATCTCCGAGTGCTACACGGTCGACGCGGTCGTCACGTACGAGTCGCCGGCGCGCACCGCGAATTGCCTGGCGTGGAACAAGAAGGCGATCGCGGCGATCGCGCACGACAAGTACGACCTCGTCGTGTTCTCGAACCGCACGGCCGGCCTCATGCCCGGCAAGGACCTGGCGCAGACGCAGACCGCGGCCCAGAAGGACTACCAGAAGGTGCTCGAGGAGTGGAGTGCGGCGGGACGACGCGTTCTCGTGCTGCACGACACGCCCTACGCCACCGATCTGCGGGACGTCCCGGACTGCGTCGCCGCGCACCTCGACGATCTCTCCGCCTGCGACGGGACGACCGCGCGCAAGCAGGTGGATCCCGCCGCCAACGCGGCGCAGCAGATGCACGACCCGAACGTCGCCATGCTCGATCTCACCGATCGCATCTGCTCGGCGAGCACCTGCTACTCCGTCCTCGGCGGCACGATCGTCTACTTCGATCGCGGGCACCTGTCGACCACGTTCGTGCGCTCGCTGACACCGGACATCCAGGCCGCCGCGGATCGGCTGCTGCGACGCTGACGCGGGCTTCGGCCCAGTCCGGCCCGGTCCGGTGGAGCGGCCGGGGTTCTTGACGCCTTCTTAGTGCCCCCGGCGTTCAGTGGGATGGTGGCATCCGGCTCGCGCGACCTCCGCTGGGGCATCCTCTACGCAGGGCTCGCGCTCGTCGCGTTCGGCATCCGGCTGCTCCTCATGCTGCGCGGCGGCGGCCTGCTCGGAGTCGGCGGCTACGACGACGGGGTCTACTACGCGGCTGCGGCGGCGCTCGTGCACGGGCGGATGCCGTACACCGACTTCCTGTTCCTCCAGCCGCCGGGCGTCGTGCTGGCCGGAGTCCCGTTCGCCGGGATCGGTGCCCTGACGACGGACTCGACGGGTTTCATCGCGGCTCGCCTCGGGTTCATGGCGATCGGTGCGCTCAACACGGTGCTGGTGGCGGCGATCCTGCGTCGGTTCGGGTTCACGGCCGCCACCGCCGGCGGGTTCTTCTACGCCGTCGCCTATGTGGCGGCGTACGGCGAGCGCAGCATCCTGCTGGAGCCCGTCGGCACGCTCGGCATCCTGGCCGCGCTGGCAGTGGTGGCACGGCCCGCGCTGCGCGGCCGTGCGGGCTGGCTGTTCGTGGCGGGCGTCGCCCTGGGCGTCGCGACCGGATTCAAGATCTGGTACCTCGTTCCCGCTGCGATCATCATCGCGTGGTCCGGCCGGCATGGGTGGTGGCGGATGCTGCTCGGCGCCGTAGCGGGCGGCTGCGCGACCTACCTGCCGTTCTTCCTCGCCGACCCGGCCGCGTCGTTCCGCGAGATCGTCCTCGACCAGCTGGGGCGGACGGCCACGACCACGTCCCTCGGGGCACGCGTGCACATGATCCTCGGCGACTACGCCGTGCCGCCCGTTCTGGCGAAGCTCGGGCTGAACACGGTGGGTCTGACGATCGTCATGGCGCTCGTCTGCGTCGCGGCCGTCGCGGTCGCGCTGACGGTGCGGACGGCGAGACTGTACGTCGTGCTGTTCGCCGCCGACTCGATCGTGCTGCTGACCGCACCGTCGTTCTTCCTGCACTACAC
>NZ_DATEJS010000126.1:0-4811 GCF_035277845.1 Microbacterium sp. | reverse complement strand
GAAGCCCTCGACGGTCAGCTCCGGCAGCAGCTGGGACTGGTTCAGCTGGACGATCTGGATGCCGAGCTGGGTGGTGTCGATCTTCGCGGCATCCGCCTGCTGCATCGTGCCGCGCGCCAGGTTGGCGTAGAAGGCGGCATCCTGATCGATCGGGCGCTGCGCGGCGACCTGGATCATCGAGGGCTGCGCGGCGCGGGCGGCGGCCTCGGTCGCGGCGGTCTCGGCAGTGGAGCTCTGGCTCGCGGAGTGCTCGGGCTGGTCGGTGGTCGCGGCGGCTGCAGCCGACGTCGCGACGAAGGGGGATGCCGCACCGGCGACGAGCGCGGCGGCCAGGAGCACGGGGGTGAGGGTCTTGCGGGTGGGAATGAGGGTGCGAAGGGGCAGGTCGCGAAGGCGCACGGGTCTCCAATTTTCGCTGGGCCCTGCATGGTCCGGCCGCCGTGGCCGGGAACGGCGACAGCGGGTAACAGGAGACGCGTCGGCGCACGCCACCCTGGGCAGGCGGGTCACCCGGGTCGCGGATCCCGTCGGCGCGCAGACGTCGATCGGGTCGGAATCCGTGCCGTCATTCGTGGGGCCGATGCGGCGGACTCGGGTCATCCGTCCGCCGCTGGGATGGCTGCGGACGAGTTCCGACCACCGTACGGGCGGTTTCTGGACGTCCCATCCACATCCCGGGCACGTCCCCTGGGAGGCCCTCGGCTCGGCCCAGCAGCTACGGCTTCAGCACGAGGGTGTCGGTCGCGGCCCTCGAGACGGCCTTTCCGGAGAACGGCCACGGGTTCGTGCGGCCGTGCTGCCACTGGTCGAACTGGTCTTCGTAGTTCGTGTGGAACACGTGCGCGCTCTCTCCGGTGAGCTGGATCCAGCGCGACCGGTCGAAGTTCGAGAGGTCCACGATCATGCGCATCGACGGCAGCGTCTGCACCGAGAAATCGCCGCCGATGTCGTACGACGTGGCATCCACCACCGACGTGCCGCCGGCCACCGGGAACGGCCCGCGGTTGAAGATCCACTCCAGCGCCGGGATGCCGGACGACCCGAACGTCGCGTTGGTGAGCGTCAGCTGGTGCAGGTCGCCCCAGTTCCAGGCGTCGGGGTTCGCGCCCTGCAGCTTCACGAGCCGGTGGTAGGCGTCGGTCGCGGCCTTCTGCAGCATCCGGTCGCGGCTCGTCACCCCGATCGCGGGGTTCTGCCACCACTCCGACTGCGGGTCGGCGAGCGCGTTCGACACGACGAGGAACTGCCGGTCCTGGTCGTCGACCGGCAGCGGATCCGTGCGCCGCGAGAAGAGGTCCTGCGAGAGCTCGTCCCACAGCACGTTCGCGTAGGCGGCGCCGGCGGAGTCGACGGAGTCCGTGGCATCCCACTGCTCGAGCACGGCGAGCGCCTTGGACACGCCGGGGTCGGCGACGTGCACCGACCGGTAGGCGATGATGAGCTGCTTGCCGATCCAGAGCTGACTGTCCGACTGGATCGCGGCCATGTCGGCGATCGTCAGCTTGTGGGATGCCGCCTTCTGCCGGATCAGCTCCGCGATGCGCGCCGCCCGCCAGCCGTAGTCCCAGTCGTTCGTGAGGAAGTACGGGTACTTCTGGCCGACGATCGCGTTGTTCGCCGTGACGATGTAGCCGTCGGTCGGGTTGTAGAGCACGGGGAGCTTCGCGAAGGGGATGAATCCCTTCCAGTCGTACGCCGGGTCCCAGCCGGGCTGCGGCAGCGACCCGTCGCCCTTGCCCCGGATCGGCAGCTTGCCGGGCGTCTGATAGCCGATGTTCCCCTTCGTGTCGGCGTAGACGAGGTTCTGCGCGGGCACGTCGAAGAGACTCGCGGCGTGCCGGAATCCGGCGAAGTCGCTCGCCGTGTCGAGGGCGAAGATGGCGCTCGCCGTGGTGCCGGGCGTCAGCGCGGTCCACTTCAGGGCGACGGCCAGCTCGTCCGGCGGGGTCGCGGTCTGCTTCGTCGTGGCGCCGCGGGTGCCGGTGTAGCCGTCGCGGGCGATGGCGGCATCCTGGTCGTTGGTGCTCGACACGATCGGACCGTTGTCGGTGACCCGCACGGTGATCGTGACGGGTTTGCCGCCGGCGACCTTGAACGTCTCGGTGCGGGTCTGCAGCGGCACGTACCTGCCGCCGCGCAGATACGTGTTGCCGCGCAGCTTCTCGAGATACAGGTCGGTGACGTCGGTGGTGAGGTTCGTGAAGCCCCACGCGATGGTCGCGTTGTGCCCGATGATCACCCCCGGCATCCCGGAGAATCCGAAGCCCGCGACGTCGAACGGGCAGGCCGTCGACACGACGCGGCACTTCAGGTCGACCTGGTGCCAGATGCCCGGCATCGACTCGCCGAGGTGCGGGTCGTTCGCGAGCAGCGGCCGGCCGGAGGCGGTCAGGTCGCCGGAGATCACCCACGAGTTCGAGCCGACGCCCTCGCCCGGCCGGCCGAGCAGGGCGGATGCCGCCTGCACGACGCCGTCCACCTTCTTCCAGGTGATCGACGCCGTGGCGGCATCCGTCCCCGACGGTGACGCGCCGGTCGTCGTGGTTCCGGTGGTTCCCGTCGTGGGGGCGGGCGCCGGGGCATCGGTGGAGAGCTCGGGCACGATGACGGGATTGGTGCCGTAGGGGTACTTCGGCCACAGGTCGGCCAGCTGCGCGGCGGAGTAGTCGGGCGCGATGAGGGCGCGGTCGGCCTCTTCGAGCAGGTTGGCGCGAAGGTCCCAGGCCATCGCCTTCAGCCACGCGAGGGAGTCCGCGATGGTCCACTTCTCGACCCGGTAGTCGGGGTTCTGGATGCCGAGGATGCCGTACTCCAGCGAGAGCGCGGTGCCCTGGTGGGTCTTCAGGTACGCGTTCACGCCGTCGGCGTAGGCCTGGTAGTAGGCGCGGACGGTGGGGCTCAGCAGCTTCACCTCCTGTTCGGCGGTGCGGCGCCAGCCGAGGGTGCGCAGGAACTCGTCGGTGGGCAGCTGGGAGGCGCCGAACATCTCGCTGAGGCGCCCGGCGGTGACGTGCCGGCGGAAGTCCATCTCGAAGAAGCGGTCCTGCGCGTGCACGTACCCCTGCGCGTAGAACAGGTCGTGCGGGTCGTCCGCTTCGATGGTCGGGATGCCGGTGGCGTCCCGCAGCACCGTCACCTCGTGATGCAGGCCGGATGCCGTGATGGTGCCGTCGAGCTGCGGGAACGAGCGCTGCACGGTCCACACCGCGAACCCGGCGACGATCACGGCGATCGCCACGACGCCGCAGACCACTCCGTACGTCCACTGCCCGATCCGGCGACCCACCGACCGCCGCCGCGCCGCCCGACCGGGATCAGGAGTCTCGGAGGCGGGGGCGTTTCGGGTCGAGCTCACCGCCGCATCCTATCGATCCGTCGTCCCTGCGCCCCGTTGCCCCTTTCCCTTCCCCCTCCCGGTCGTTGAGCGAGTGTAGCGAGCCGAAACGCCACGCCCCGCGCTCCCTTCCCCCTCCCGGTCGTTGAGCGAGCGCAGCGAGCCGAAACGCCCCGACCCGCGCCCGCTTGCTCACGCCATGAGGCTCGGCTGCAGGTCGCGCAGGCGCCGGTGCCGGGTCGTGCGGCGCACCCCGAGCGCCGTGATCGCGAGCGCGCCCACCAGCCACATCGCCAGCACCGTCAGGTCGCTGCCCGCCCGCCCGAGGTCTCCGCCGTACATCACCTGCCGCAGCGCGTCGGTGACGAATCCCATCGGCAGCACGTGGTGCAGCGCGGCGAGCGGCGCCGGCAGGGTCTGCCACGGGAAGGTCCCGCCCGCGGTGACCAGCTGCAGCACCATGAACACCAGCCCGAGGAACTGCCCGGTCGAGCCCAGCCAGACGTTCAGCGCCAGGATGATCGCCGCGAACGTGAGGGAGGCCGCAAACATGATCCCGAGCGTGCCGAACGGGTGGTGGAACGAGAATCCCAGCCACACGGCGAGCACTCCGAACAGCGCGACCATCTGCAGCACGCCGAGCAGCGCCGGGGTGAACCAGCCGGCGAACGTGATGCGCACCGGCCGGTGCAGCGCCGTCATCGCGCGGCGCGACACCGGCTTGATGATGTTGAACAGCGCGTAGATGCCGATCCAGGCGGCCAGCGCCACGAAGAAGGGGGCGAGTCCCGCGCCGTAGTTCGAGGCGGCGGCGACCTTGCTCGCGTCGACCGAGACCGGGTTGGCGATGGTCTGGGACTGCAGGGTCCGCAGGGCGGCATCCGACTCGGGCAGCTTCGCGGCGCCGTCGGCGAGGCTTGTCGCGAGCTTGTGCGCGCCGGCGTCGAGGGTGTCGAGCCCGGTGACGAGCGTGTCCGTGCCCGAGCTCAGCTTCGCCGCACCCGCGGCCGCGCTGTCGGCGCCGGTCGCGGTCTGGGCGGCTCCGGACGACAGAGCGGATGCCCCGGACGAGAGTTTCGCCGCCCCGGTGTGCAGCTGCGCGGCGCCGGTCGACACCTGGGCCGCGCCGGCGGACACCTGCGCCGCGCCGTTCGACAGCCGGTCGATCTCGCCGACCGCGGCCTGCACCTTGCTGTTGCCGGTCGTCAGGTCGGCGGCGAGCGGGTCGAGCTTCGCGAGCACCGCGCTGATCTGGGCGTCGTCGAGCCCCTGCTTCTGCAGTTCTGCGGCGATCTGGCTGCGCACCTGGGGAATCCGGTCGGTGGCGGTCTGCACCGCGGTGCCGACCTTGTCCGCGTAGCCGGCGATCTTCGCGTCGCCCGCCGCGACCTGCCTCGCCCCGGCGGCGACCTGGGCGGCACCCTGTGCGAGGCTCGCGCCGCCGGAGTTCAACTGCGCGGCGCCGGAGGCGAGGCTC
>NZ_DATEJS010000125.1:0-10240 GCF_035277845.1 Microbacterium sp. | reverse complement strand
GGAACGCGTCCCATTCTCCTCGCTTGATCGCGCACGTTCCTTCGCATCGCCTTCAGCAGGCGTCAGTCGAAACGCGGAGCAGCCCGGTCGGCGTCCGCGGCGTCCTCGTGGTCGAGGTGCACTCAGATGGTAAGCCTCCGACCGTTCTTCCTTTCGTTCTGATCGATTCGGATGCGGGCCTCGGCCTCAAGCCGATGAAAGAGGAGAAGCTGGAACGTATGGCGGTCGAGATTCGGAAGAATCTCGTGCGCGGCGGGGTGTAGAGCGCTCGCATCTCGTGTTCAGGTCGAATCGCTCAGGGTTTGTACCGTCACCTGGGGAGGATGACTCTATCGTCGGCGGGTTCCGCTGGAGGTCCCCGCCGAGCCGCTCACCGCACTGCGCGTGCCCACGTTTCTTGCCCACACTTGAGCGGACGTGAGTGTCTGCGCGGCGCGGCCCCGCCCTCGCGTGACGACAACGCGCTCGAGAGCTTCGACGTGGCGCCGGTTAAGAGTCTTGAAGATCTGCTGCGGGACCGTCCCGTTAATCGGGCGCAGGTTGACGCGCACAAGCAGCGCCTGCTGGATGAGATGCGGGCGTATCGGGGCTCCGCGAGCTGCGTGAGGCGTCGCGCCTGACCCAGGTCGAGCTGGCGGCCCGGCTGCACGTCGGCCAGAACCGTGTTTCGCGGATCGAGCATGGTGACATCGAGCGAGCTCAGGTCGACACGCTGCGCAAGTACGTCGCGGCTGTCGGAGGGCAGCTCCGTGTCGAAGTGGAGCTGGGCGACGAGCGGATCCGCATCGCCTGACTCCCCACCTCGGGTTGTGTGCACTCCGCGTTGCCTCGTCGCGCACCGGGTTTGCGCGACGGCGCAGAGCGTGCCCGAGGCCGTTGACCGGCTCTTGCCCCCGTCGGAAGACTCCCATCACCCCGATGCGCGCGCCGACTCCTGTCGTCGCAATCATCCGCACCTTCGGGCTGAGGCACCCATCTACTCGACGACGAGAAAGGTCGCGTCATGCGCATGCCCTTCACTCCCTCCACCCGCGCCGACATCGCATCACTGCTGCTGCGCTTCGGCCTGCTGCTGGACTTCTTCGTGCACGGTTCGCAGAAGCTGTTCGGCGCCTTCGGCGGCGGGGGCATCGCCGGAACCGGCGCGTTCTTCGCCTCCATCGGGGCCGCCCCGGGCCCGCTGTGGGCGGTGATCGTCGGGCTCGTCGAGTTCGGAGGCGCGATCTGCATCGGGTTCGGGCTTCTCACCCGGCTGGCGGCCATCGGCATCGCCGTCGACATGACCGCTGCCATCGCCCTCTACAACTGGCCGCACGGCTTCTTCGCCGAGACCGCGACCGGCGGGTGGGAGATCAACATGCTCATCATCACGATGTGCCTGGCCGTCGTCTTCATGGGCGCCGGCTCGGTCTCGCTCGACGCGGTGCTGGTCCGTCGCTGGCAGGCACGGCTCGCAACCGCCGCTTCCCGCGACGCGGACCGTGCTCGCGTCTGAGCCACGCGAGGGACGGCCCGCCTCGGCGGGCCGTTTCCCGTTTCTGCCGATCGGAAGGGTGGGATCGGAGTCCCTTCGGCGCAGACCGCGTTGAGACGGCGCTCAGCTCTCGGCGACGAGGACCTGAACGTCGGCGGCGCCGAGTGCTGCGGCGAGGTCGGCGGGTGGCGTCGTATTGGTGATGAAGTAGTCGGCCGCCTCGAGCGTGGCGATGCGGGCGAACAGGCTGCGGTCGAACTTGGACGAGTCCGCGAGGATGGCGACGCGGGTCGATCGCTGCATCATCGCGGCCATCATCGCCGCATCCCCCAGGTTGCTCGTCGTATATCCGCCTTGAGCCGAGACGGCGCCCACGCCGATGAACCCGATGTCGGCGCGCACTTCGATGTCCTGGGCGTCGGGTCCGACGCGCATCGAGATCGGTCCCGTCGTCGTCTGCGACACGGTGCGGACCGGGCCGCCGAAGATGTACAGGTCGCGGAAGACGTTCGGAGAGATCTCGGCAGGGATCCTGAGGTTGTTCGTCGCGATGGTGAGGTTGCGGTGCCTCGGCAGATGGCGGGCCAACGCGAGGGTGGTGGTGCCGCCGTTGAGCATGATCACCGCTCCGTCCTCCACCAGGCCGACGGCGAGCTTTCCGATGGCCTCTTTCGCCGCCGCCTGAACGTGCAGGCGCACTTCGAGTTCGGTGTCGGGCTTCGTGCCCGCGGCCGGGCTGATCGCACCCCCGTGCGTCCGGATCAGCAGTCCTTCACTGTCGAGTTGGTCGAGATCCCGGCGGACCGTATCGGTCGACACTCCGAAGTGCGAGGCGAGCTTCGCCACGGTCACCTGGCCCACCTCGACCACGTACGCGGCCAGCTCGGCCTTCCGGCCCGCGGGAAGTCGCTTCTCTGCGTCAGACAGGCTCATCGTCATCTACCCCCTTGAGCTCGACTACGTGCGTCGCTGATCAGCATAGAACAGCGTAACGACGCATAGAACCTCATGTAAGCCCGCACGCCGATCAACCTCAACGCCAATTTGTGCTGATTTATGCTTGACGCCGCGGCGTCGACGCTCGTAACATGCAGATACCTGCACAAAGCAGTACAGAACAGCAACGTCTTCCAGTGAGGGGAGAATCATGAGCAAGGAAGCTCGCACGTCGGGGCGCCGAGTCCGCTGGATGATCAGCGCCGCCGCCGTGACCGCCACCGCGGCCCTGGCCTTGACCGGCTGCAGTGGTGGTGGAGGAGGGAACAGCGCCAACCAGAACGTGACGCTGACCTTCTCGCAGTGGTGGGCGCCCGAGATGCCGACCGGAGCGCTTCAGGGCATCGTCGACTCCTTCCACAAGGAGCACCCGAAGATCACCATCAAGCTGATCAGCGCCCCGTTCCCGTCGCTGCAGACGCAGACCATCTCGGAGGCCGCATCGGGAACCCTGCCGGACATCGTGGGCCTCGACGGATCGTGGGTGAACCCGCTGTACAAGCAGGGCGCCCTTCTCAACCTCACCGACGCGATGAAGTCGGCGAAGTACGACGACAGCCAGCTCGCCAGCCAGGTCGCCTTCAAGGGCAGCACCTACATGATCCCGGTGGTCAACTTCGTCTACCCGCTCTTCACCAACGACGCCGTCCTCGCGAAGGCGGGCATCACCGCGCCGCCCACCACGTGGAGTCAGTTCACCGCGGACGCCAAGAAGATCAGTCAGACCGAGAGCGGCGTGAAGGGGTGGGTGGTGCCGCTCGGCACCACGAACCCGAACGGCGCGCAGAACGACATCCTGTCCTGGGCGTGGGCTTCCGGCGGCAGCATGCTCAGCAACGGCGAGCCCAACCTCACGAACAACCCGGACGTCCAGGGCGCCGTCGACATGGTGAAGGATCTCGTGACCTCCAACGCGGTGCTGCCGGGAGCGAACAGCCTCCAGGAGACCGACAAGGTGACGAACTTCATCAACGGCCGCGTCGGGATGATGGTCGACTCGCTCGCCCACGTGACCACCATCACGAAGGGCGCCCCGAACCTGAAGTTCACCGTCTCCGCCCAGCCCGTCAAGGACGGCTACACCGGCACGAAGGGGATGCTGACGGCCTCGTGGGGCATCGGCGTCTCGGCGAAGACGAAGTACCCGACTCAGGCGTGGCAGTTCATCCAGTACCTGATGAGCAAGGACACGAACTCCAAGCTGTCCACCCTGGCCAACGGGTTCCCGGGGAATAAGACCTCGGCGCCGGACTTCTCTGGCGCGGATCCGCACTTCAAGACGGCGTTCGGCATCTACCAGCAGGCCAAGCCCGTCAACGAGTTCACCGGGCTCCCGGCAGCCGACCAGCTGATGACCTCCTTTCTCACCGAATTCCAGAAGGTGACAGCGGGTCAGGAGTCGACCAGCACGATGCTCCAGAACGTTCAGGCCCAGTGGAAGAAGCAGTTCTGACCTCGTTCTGACCCCAGGGGCCGGCCGCGTCGGATGACACGACGCGGCCGGCCACCCGGAAAGGGATCTTCATGACCATGTCTCCGCCGGACACCGCGCTCGTCATCACCTCGGCGCCCCGCAAACCCTCACGTCCGCACGGGCGCCGCGGGGTCTTCGAGCCGTACCTCCTGATCGCCCCGACCGTGCTGCTCGTCCTCGGGCTGATGGTCGTGCCGATCGTCATCGTCATCGGCTACTCGCTGTTCGACAACGTCGTCACCAACCAGAACCCCCAGTTCGTCGGGATCGCGAACTACATCACCGTTCTCACGGATCCGAACTTCTGGAACGCGGTCGCGAACACCCTCGTCTTCACGGTCGCCAGCGTCGTCATCCACATGGTCATCGGCATCGGATTCGCGCTGATGCTGAACTCGAAGCTGGTGCACGCACTCCCGCGCGCGATCTTCCGGGCGATCTACATCCTGCCGTGGATCTTCACGGCCTCCGTCGTCGCCGTCCTGTGGCGGCTGCTGCTCGACCCCTCCGGGGTGATCAACTACGTGCTGACGACGATCGGAGTGCTGCAGAACGCCGTGCCGTGGCTGGCCGAACCCGCCACCGCGCTCATCGCCGTGACCGTCATCAACATCTGGTCCGGATATCCGTTCTTCATGATCAGTCTGCTCGCCGGGCTGCAGGGCGTACCGACGGACCTCTACGAGGCGGCCCGGGTCGACGGCGCCGGACTCGTCCGCCAGTTCTTCAGCGTGACCCTGCCGGCGCTTCGTCCGATCGTCTTCAGCATGGCCCTGCTGGACCTGCTCTGGACGACGCAGCAGTTCACGCTCATCTGGGCCACCACCGGAGGCGGGCCGATCAACCACACCGAGGTCGTGAGCACCTACACCTACAAACTCGCGTTCAACAGCTACCAGTTCTCCCTGGCCTCCACCAGCGCCGTCGTCATCCTCGTCGCGTCCCTGTTCGTCGCGATCTTCTACGTGCGCCAGCAGAAGAAGGCGAGTCAGTTTTGAGCATCGTGATCAAGAACCGCACGCGACGCAGCATCGGCCGCGTGCTCCTCTACGCCGGCCTGGTCGTCGGCGCCGTCTTCGCCGGCTTCCCCGTGCTGTGGATGCTGTCCAGCTCGTTCAAGTCGAACGCCGACATCTTCGCGTACCCGCCGAAGCTGATCGATGGATCGTTCTCGCTCGACGCCTACTTCGCGGTCTTCACCGACCCCGTCAAAGTCGGCTACTTCGTCAACAGCTACATCGTGGCGCTCTGCGTCGTCGTCATCACCCTCGCCATCGCGCTGCTGTCCGCGTACGTGTTCAGCCGCTACGAGTTCAAATTCAAGTCGATCATCCGCGTCGTGATCATCGGCGTCCAGGCCGTGCCCCCGATCACGCTGCTGATCCCGTTCTTCGGCATCATGGTGGGGCTCGGGCTCTACAACACGTACCAGGGCCTCATCCTCACGTACGTGGTGTTCACCCTGCCGTACGCGATCATCATGATGACCGCGTACTTCGACAGCCTGCCGCGCGAGCTCGACGAGGCGGCGCGGGTCGACGGCGCCGGCTCCCTGTCGATCCTCTGGCGCATCCTCGTGCCCATCTCGGTTCCCGGGATGGTCTCCGTGGGCCTGTACACGTTCATGATCTCGTGGAACGAGTACCTCTTCGCGCTGACGCTCACCCAGACCGACGACAGGCGCACCGTGCCGGTCGGCATCCAACTCCTCATGGGCCAGAACAACTACCTCTGGAACGAGGTGATGGCCATGAGCATCCTCGGCTCCATCCCCGTGCTCGTGCTGTTCCTCATCTTCCAGCGCTACTTCATCGGCGGCCTCGCAGCCGGCGCCGTGAAGTCCTGACCCGACGATCCCCTCCGAAGCACAAACAGAAAGAGACGAACGTGCTGTACACAGGAAAGTCCATCCTCGACGTGGCGAACCAGAACAACTTCGCGATCCCCGCTTTCAACATCAGCGACTGGGCGATGTTCAACGGCGTCATGGACATCAGCGAGGAACTGGCTGCACCGGTCATCATCGCGATCCACCCGGACGAGGTCGCCCACATCACGACCGACATCATCCCGGCGATGCATGCCCGGGCGCACCGGTCGAGTGTTCCGGTCGCGATCCACTGGGACCACGGCGGCACGTATGAGCAGATCATCCAGGCCATCCAGTCCGGATTCACCTCCGTCATGATCGACGCGTCGCTGCTGCCCTTCGAAGAGAACGTCGCGCTCACGAAGAAGGTGGTGGATGCCGCCCACGCCGTCGGCATCCAGGTCGAGGGTGAGCTCGGCACCATCGGGGCGAACGACAGCTACGGCGAGTCCGGCGCCGCCGAGATCATCTACACGAACCCGGAGGATGCGGTGCGCTTCATCGAGGAGACGGGCGTCGACAGCCTCGCCATCGCGATCGGCACCTCTCACGGCCTCTACCCGTCCGACAAGAACCCCGAGCTGCGTCACGACCTGCTGCAGGAGATCAAGGCGGCGACCGGGATCCCGCTCGTGCTGCACGGCGGGTCGGCCAACCCGGACGCGGAACTCCGGCGCGCCGTCGAACTGGGCATCAACAAGATCAACATCTCCAGCGACATCAAGGTCTCGTACCACAACCGGATGCGGGAGGTGCTCGGCACCGACGAGCGCCTGCGCGAGCCCAACGCCATCCAGCCGGGCCCGATCGCTGCCCTGAAGGGCACCGCGGCGCAGAAGATCGAACTTTTCAATGCAGCCGGCAAAGCGGATCTCTACTGACGCGCAAGCCCCCTCGGGGCCCGGGCGGTTCGTCCTGGGCCTCGGGGGAACCATCGACGACGAAGTCGTCTGGGACCCGCAGCTCATCCAGCGCCTGGCGATCGAGCACGGGCTGCGCCGCGGGGACTGCGACTCCCGGCAGCCGATCCGTGACGAGCGCTCCCTGCTCGCAGTCATCCTCGGCTTCGCCCTGGAGCGCAGCGGCGGCGAGCGGTTCGTGGAATCCATCGACGTCATCACGCGGTTCGCGTCGAAGCACGACAAGACGATCACGCTCGGCGGAACGTGCGTTCGCGCCGCCCTCGCGATGCGCACGCTCGGTGTGAGGTCGACCGTCCATCTCGTCAGCATCGACAGCACGTTCCGGCAGCTCTTCCCGCGCGACTGCGATTACATCTCCAGCGCCACGCGGGAAGGCATGTACCCGCACCTGATCGTCCAGCTGCCCGAGACGGGGCGCATCGAGCTCATCGACGGACCCGTCTCGATCGAGGGTCCCAACCGGCTCATCTTCGTGAACGACCCGCCCCACATCGAGATGGCGTTGAGTCCGGACCTGTCCGAGGCGGTGTGCCGCGCACAGGGGGTGCTCATCTCGGGACTGAACGTGATGAACGACCCCGGACTGGTGGATCGGCGACTGCAGGAACTGCGCTCAGCGGTCGCGGGCAGGTCGCCCGCCACGGTCGTCCTGTATGAGGATGCCGGATTCCACACGCCCTCGCTGCACGAGGCGGTCCGCAGCGCGATCGCATCGATGGTGGATGTCTACAGCATGAACGAGGACGAATTGCAGTCCCACCTCGGCCGAACGGTCGACCTGCTCGACCCGGCCGCTGTGGACGAGGCACTCCGAGACCTGCGCGTCCTCATTCCCGGGCCCGCGATCGTCGTCCACACCCGCCACTGGGCACTCGCTTGGGGGCCGCGCTCACCCGAACTGGCTGCAGCGCTGCGCGGGGGAGTGGCAGCCGCGACCGCGCGCTACCTGAGCGGCGACGACCTCACGGCTGAACTCGTGGCGGGAATCGCCGAGCTGGAGCCGCCCCCGGCCGGCAGTGCCTTCGCCCAGGCCATCGAACGCATCGCGGCGGAACCGGTCGCCTGCGTTCCGGCGTATTCACTGTCCGTCGAGACCCCCACCACCATCGGCCTCGGCGACTGCTTCGTCGGCGGGTTCCTCGCCGCGCTCAGCACGCAGCCGTCCCCGGAGAGGATCCCGCAGTGACGTCCGTTCTGCAGCCCGTACTCCTGCCGATGAACCGCCCGACCCCGCGGCCGTATCGCGGGGGATCCGCCATCGAGGGCTTCCGCCGGCAGGCGCCGTCGGGCGACGAATGGGCGCCCGAGGACTTCCTCGCGTCGACCGTCACCACGTTCGGCTCGACCGAAGAGGGGCTGACCGTCGTCGACGGACGGTTTCTCCGCGACCTCATCGAGGCGGACCCCGTCGGATACCTGGGCGAGGAGCACGTCGCACGGTTCGGCGCGGATCCGCAGCTGTTGTGCAAGCTCCTGCACACCGGTGAACGGCTCTTCGTACACGCCCACCCTGATGCCCTCTTCGCGCGTCGCGAGCTCGGCGCGCCGACCGGCAAGACCGAAGCGTGGGTCATCCTGGCCGCGGACGAGACCGCGGGGAGTTCGGCTTGGCTCGGGTTCACGGAAGACGTCCCGGAAGAGCAGCTGACACGATGGTTCGACACACAGGACTCGGCGGCGATGCTCGCGGCGATGAACGAAGTCGAGCTGCATCCGGGCGACACCCTCTTCGTGCCGGCGGGCGTGCCTCACGCCATCGGCGAGGGCGTGCTGCTGCTGGAACTCCAGGAGCCCGCCGACCTCTCGGTGATCCTCGAATATGCACCGTTCGAACGACTCCGCCGGGAAGACGGGCTTCTCGGCCTCGATCCCGCCACGGCGCTCCGCTGCGTCGACCGCCGCGCCTTCGGGCCGGCACGCCTGGCCGACGCTGTCGGCGCGCTCTCCGGTCGGTCTCGCGCCACGCTCTTCCCCGAAGACGCGCAGAGCTACTTCCGGGCGGAAGCCCTGGCGCTCCGGCACGGCGTCGAGGAGCACCTGTCCGCCCGATTCTGCGTGCTGGTCGTCACCGCCGGTGCCGGCTCCCTCGCCTGGCGCGATGACCGGCTGGCACTCGAAGCGGGTGACGTCGTGCTCGTGCCGCACGGCGCGGGCGAAGTCCGGCTCTCCGGCGACATGCGCGTCACCAGGTGCATGCCGCCGTCCGCTGCGTGATCGCGCTCGGTGCACTGACCGGCACCCCTCTGCTGCGCATCCACATCGCGCTCCCGCTCGGCGTCGCCGCAGTCGTCAGCCTCGGCGCGGCCATCCTGGGCCACCTCGGCGCGCATGAGGAATCGAACCGTTCCCGGATGGCCGGTGGCCGATGAGACGGCGGCCGGCTGCGGCATCCTCATCCGCTCGGCGGAGAGTCCGGCTGCGTCAGAGTGCCTCGACGCCTTCCCGGACCTCCTCGAGGTCGGGGAAGGCCACCTCGGTCCCATAGTTCCCGGGCCCGGCCACGGGTCGCTTGGGAGCGGGGTCGAACAGGAGCCGAGTGACATCGGGGCGGGCGTAGTGGCCCGCTGGGTCGGCCGCGTTCTTCGCCAGGTCGATGTCGGCGAGGTCGATGTCCGCGCAGACGATGCCCTCTTGATCCGGCGGCAGCGCTGCGGTCAGCAGCGAGGAGTCCGGGCCGTAGACGCGGGCGTATCCGCCGCCGCCGTTGTAGATCGGGGGCAGGGAGCCGTCGGGAAGGGCGAAGGTCCGCGCGCCCTCGTCGCTCATGATCTGCGAGCTGACGATGACGAAGCTGCTTCCTTCCAGCGCGTAGGTCAGGGAGACCGCTCCGACGTTGGTGTCCGCGCTGAGGGCGGGGATGTCGTTCATGACACCGAAGCACGGCCAGGACGCGATGTGGATCTGCTCGTTCTGCGCGTACATGGCGTATTTGGTCAGGGGCTGCAGGTGCTCCCAGCAGTTGAGCGCACCGATCCTGCCGAGTGGTGTGTCGACGACTTTGATCCCCGAGCCATCGCTCTCGCCGAAGAGGGTCCGCTCGACGTGGGTGGGCTTGAGCTTCCTGCGGTGGAGGAGGATCGAGCCGTCGGCGCCGACGACGGTCTGCGCCATGTAGAGCGTGCCGTGGGCCTTCTCGCTGTGACCGAGCACCACGATGATCCGATTGTCCCGAGCGGCTTCCCGGATCCGCTTGAACGCGGGGTGGTCGGCGGTGAGCGAATTCGCGTGGTACCTGCCGACGAACCCGATCTGGGCCGGCGCCGGCAGGGTCCACAGGAACACCGGATAGCCCGGGATCCACGTCTCCGGGAACGCGACGAGCTGCGCGCCCTTGCCTGCCGCCTCTTCGATGAGGCGGATGGTCTTCTCTGCCGTCGCGTCGACGTCCAGCCAGACGGGCTCTGCCTGCACAGCGGCGACTCGGATGGTTGCCATGAGATCTCCTGGTCTTGTTCTCGTCCGGGTGGGACTAGACGGCGTCGCCGCCCGCTGTCTGTCCGGCC
>NZ_DATEJS010000124.1:0-10267 GCF_035277845.1 Microbacterium sp. | reverse complement strand
GGTGCGCGACCCGGAGGGCCGACTGCGCGACCTCGATTGGGAGCCGGCTGCCGACATCGAGGTGGAGCCGGTCGCGATCGACTCGCCTGATGGGCTCAACGTGCTGCGTCACTCGACCGCGCACGTGCTCGCGCAGGCGGTGCAGCGCGTGAAGCCGCAGACGAACCTCGGCATCGGCCCGCCGGTCACCGACGGCTTCTACTACGACTTCGGCGCCGAGCACCCCTTCACCCCCGAGGACCTCAAGGCCATCGAGAAGGAGATGCAGCGCATCATCCGCGACGGCCAGCGATTCGTCCGCCGGGTCGTCACCGACGACGAGGCGCGCGCGGAGCTCGCCGACGAGCCGTTCAAGCTCGAGCTCATCGGGCTCAAGGGCGGACAGAAGGAGGCCGCCGAAGGCGCCTCCGTCGAGGTGGGCGCCGGCGAGCTGACGATCTACGACAACGTCACCCGCGACGGCGAGACCGCGTGGAAGGACCTCTGCCGCGGCCCGCACCTGCCCTCGACGCGCCTCATCGGCAACGGCTGGGCGCTCATGCGCATCGCCGGCGCGTACTGGCGCGGGAGCGAGAAGAACCCTCAGCTGCAGCGCATCTACGGCACCGCGTGGCCGACCAAGGACGAGCTGCGCGCTTACCAGACGCGCCTCGAGGAGGCCGCCAAGCGCGACCACCGCAAGCTCGGCAAGGAGCTGGATCTGTTCTCGTTCCCGGACGAGCTCGGCTCGGGCATGTCGGTGTGGCATCCGCGCGGCGGCATCGTCCGCGGCGAGATGGAGCAGCACGCACGCAAGCGCCACATCGAGGGCGGCTACACCTACGTGTACACGCCGCACATCTCGAAGGAAGACCTCTTCTGGCAGTCCAACCATCTCGTCAACTACAAGGACGACATGTTCCCGCCGATGAAGATCGACGAGGAGCGCGACGACGAGGGCAACGTCACCCGCAAGGGCTACGACTACTACCTCAAGCCGATGAACTGCCCGATGCACATCCTCATCTACAAGGAGCGCGGTCGCAGCTACCGCGACCTGCCGCTGCGGCTCGCCGAGAACGGCACCGTCTACCGGTACGAGCGTTCCGGCGCCCTGCACGGCCTGACCCGTGTGCGCGGCTTCACCCAGGACGACTCGCACCTGTTCGTCGCCCCGGAGCGGCTTCAGGAGGAGGTCGGCAAGGTCCTCGACTTCATCGTCTCGATGCTGCGCGATTTCGGTCTGACCGAGTTCGAGCTCGAGCTGTCGATGCGCGACGACGAGAAGGACAAGTGGATCGGGTCGGACGAGTTCTGGGAGTCCTCGACCCACGCCCTGCGCCAGGTGGGCCTCGCGAGCGGGCTGAAGCTCACCGAGGTTCCCGGTGAGGCGGCGTTCTACGGTCCGAAGATCGACCTCAAGACCACCGACGCGCTCGGTCGCGTGTGGCAGCTGTCCACGGTGCAGGTCGACCCCAACCTGCCCGAGCGCTTCGGCCTGGAGTACACCGGATCGGACGGCGAGAAGCACCGCCCGATCATGATCCACCGAGCCCTGTTCGGTTCGATCGAGCGGTTCTTCGCGATCCTGCTCGAGCACTATGCGGGCGCGTTCCCGGTGTGGCTGTCGCCGGTGCAGGTGATGGGCATCCCGGTGGCGGAGGAGTACGCCGACTACCTCGACGGCGTGATCGACCGGCTGCGCGCGGCGGGCGTGCGTGCCGAGGTCGACCACAGCGCCGACCGCATGCAGAAGAAGATCCGCACCCACACGACGCAGAAGGTGCCGCTGCAGCTGATCGCGGGGGAGCAGGACCGGGCCGCAGGCACCGTGTCGTTCCGGTTCCGCGACGGCTCGCAGAGCAACGGGGTGCCCGTCGCCGAGGCGATCGCCCTCGTGACCGGCGCGATCGCGGCCAAGACGCTCGTGAACACGGCGGACGACCTGATCCCGGTGGGCGAGCCCGCGTGACCGACGAGCGCAGCCTGGAGCAGGCGGCCGATTTCGCCGGGGCGCCGGACGGTTTCCAGCGGCTGTGGACGCCGCACCGGATGGCGTACATCAACACCGGCGCCGAAGCGCTGCGCGGAGCGGGCTGCCCGTTCTGCGCGGCGCCCGGCAAGTCGGATGCCGACGGCCTCATCGTCTACCGGGGGACCACGAGCTTCGCGCTGCTGAACCTCTTCCCGTACAACTCCGGGCACCTGCTCGTGTGCCCCTACCGCCACATCGCGACCTACGATCAGGCCACCGACGAGGAGGCGAGCGAGATGGCCGCGATCACGCAGACCGCGATGCGCGTGCTGCGGACGGTGTCGCGCTGCGAGGGCTTCAACATCGGGATGAACCAGGGCCGGGTCGCGGGTGCGGGCGTCGACGAGCACCTGCACCAGCACATCGTGCCGCGGTGGGATGCCGACGCCAACTTCTTCCCGATCGTCGCGCAGACGAAGGCCCTGCCGCAGCTGCTCGGCGAGGTGCGCGAGGCCGTGGCATCCGCCTGGCCCGCGGCCTGAGCGACCGGGCCGCCCAGGAGGCTCAGCGCACCTGACGCACCTCGAACTGCAGCCGCGGGTCGGCGTAGAACCCCTGCGCCTCCACCAGCTGCAGCTCGCGGCTGCCCGACTCGTGCGTCAGGGCGAGCAGGTCGTACACGCTCGAGACCGCCCGGGCGAGCGCCGTCGCAGCGCTTCCCGATTCGCGGTAGTGGGCGGTGAACAGGGCCGCGGTGACGTCGCCGGAGCCGTTCGCCTTCATCGGCAGCAGGGGCGTCGCCACGCTCCACGCGCCGGCGTCGTCGACGGCCAGCATCTCGATCGTCCCGGGCTCGCGGTCGGGGCGCTCCACGCTCGTGACCAGCACGGTGCGCGGCCCCATCGCCCGTGCGGCGTCCGCCGCGGCGAGCGTGGATTCCAGGGTGTCCGGCGACGTGCCGGTGAGGTAGCCGAGCTCGAACTGGTTCGGCGTGATGAGGTCGGCGGCCGGGACCACCCGGTGGCGCAGCAGGTCGGGGATCGCGGGGGCGACGAAGCATCCGCTCTTCGCGTTGCCCATCACCGGGTCGCAGGCGTACACGGCGGCCGGGTTCGCGGCCTTCACCCGCGCGACGGCGTCCAGGATGACGTCGGCGATGCCCTCGCCGCCCTGGTAGCCGGACAGCACCACGTCGATCTCCGGCAGCACGCCGCGCTCCTCGATCCCGGTGATCACGTCGCGTACGTCGTCGGGCGCGATGAGCGGTCCCCGCCACGCCCCGTAGCCGGTGTGGTTCGAGAACGTGACCGTGTAGACCGGCAGCACCTCGACGCCGATGCGCTGCAGCGGGAACACCGCGGCGGAGTTGCCGACGTGGCCGTACGCGACCGCGGACTGGATCGAGAGGATCTTCACCGGTCGATCATCCCATCCGCCCGGCCGGGTGCTCGTCGGGGCCGGGGGACTGGGCCCGCACGGCGGCGACGGACGCCGCGACATCCCCGGCGAGGGCATCGAGGTCCGCGTCGTCGAGCTCGTGGACGGTGAACCGCACGTGCGTCGACGGCTCTGCGGCATCCAGCTCGAACTCGTCGCCCGGCCGCGCCAGCCAGCCGCGCCGCATGAGCTGCTCGCACACCGGCCGGGCCGGAACGGGGAGCGCGACCCACACGCTGAGCCCGTCGCCGGCGTGGGTGGGCAGGCCGTGGCGGGTGAGGAGCTCCGCGAAGCGGGCGTTGCGCGCGGCGTAGTGCCGCCCGGCGGCCGCGATCCGCGCCGTCGCCTCCGGGTCGGCGAGCTGTGCGCAGGCCAGGCGCTGCAGCAGATGGCGCACCCACGTGGTGCCGGGGGTGAGGCGCATCGCCAGACGCTGGGCGGTGTCGGGATCGGATGCCACCACCGCGACGCCCATGTCCGGGCCGAGGAACTTCGACACCGAGCGCACGACGGCGAACCGGCGGTGGTCGGCGCCGATGATCGACAGGTAGGGCCGCTGCGAGAGCAGGGAGAAATGGTCGTCTTCGATGACGAGCAGGTACGGATGCTCGCCGAGCACGGCGCGCAGCTGCGCGGCGCGGTCGGCGCTGAGGCTCGCGCCGGTGGGGTTCTGCGCGCGGGGCGTGTAGACGATCGCCCGTGCGCCCTCCGCGATCGCGGTGCGGAGCCCGGCGACGGTCATGCCCTCGGCGTCGACCGGCACCGCGACCGGACGGTAGCCGCCGATGCGGACGGTGTGGATGCTGGCGAGGAAGCAGGGGTCCTCGAGCGCGACCACGTCGTCCCGCTGCAGCGACTGCGCGAGCAGCCGCTCGGTGGCATCCGCGGCGCCGCTCGTGATGGTCAGCCGCACCTGTGCGGGGGCGAGGTCCGCGCGCATCCACGGGTCCGCCCACGCCGCCAGGGCCGGGTCGATGACCGGCTCGCCGTACAGCACCGGGCGCGACGCGATCGTCTGCAGTGCCCGGGCGGGACTCGGGATGAGCTGCGCGTCGGGGTTGCCCGAGCCGACGTCGCGCAGCACGGTGTCGGCGGCGAACCCCTCCATCGCGACCGCCCGCGGGCGGGCGATGACGGTGCCGGCGCGCCCGCGCGCCTCGACGAGCCCCGTCGTCGCCAGGTGGCGGTAGGCGGCGACGGCGGTGTTCCGGTTGACGCCCAGGTCGACGGCGAGCGTGCGCACCGGGGGGAGCGCGTCGCCGGGCGCGAGGGTGCCGCGCTCCACGAGGGCGCGGATGCTGTCGGCGATCTCGGAGGCGGTGCGGCCGGTGATCGCTGGGGTCATGACAGCCATGCTATCTTTTGGCCTAGGTCAAAGTGCGCATTGTCTGGCCCGTCACGATCCAGCACGACGGAGCCGAGCGCGATTCTCGAAGGGATCCCCCGTGTCGACACCCGAAACCGGTTCGAGCCGCGTCAAGCGCGGACTCGCCGAAATGCTCAAGGGCGGCGTGATCATGGACGTCGTCACCCCGGAACAGGCGAAGATCGCCGAGGACGCCGGCGCCGTCGCCGTCATGGCGCTCGAGCGTGTGCC
Source organism: Microbacterium sp. (assembly GCF_035277845.1). Taxonomy (GTDB): domain Bacteria; phylum Actinomycetota; class Actinomycetes; order Actinomycetales; family Microbacteriaceae; genus Microbacterium. Next base: position 5,279 of record NZ_DATEJS010000124.1, on the reverse strand, counting down.
CGCCGACATCCGCGCACAGGGCGGCGTGTCGCGCATGAGCGACCCGGACATGATCGACGGCATCATCGACGCCGTCTCGATCCCCGTCATGGCCAAGGCCCGCATCGGTCACTTCGTCGAGGCGCAGGTGCTGCAGCAGCTCGGCGTCGACTACATCGACGAGTCCGAGGTGCTCTCGCCCGCCGACTACGTGAACCACATCGACAAGTGGGGCTTCACGGTTCCCTTCGTCTGCGGTGCGACCAACCTCGGCGAGGCCCTGCGTCGCATCAACGAGGGCGCCGCGATGATCCGCTCCAAGGGTGAGGCCGGCACCGGCGACGTCTCCGAGGCCACGAAGCACATCCGCAAGATCACGAGCGAGATCAACGTGCTCCGCTCGATGACCAAGGACGAGCTGTACGTCGCGGCCAAGGAACTGCAGGCGCCCTACGAGCTCGTCGCCGAGATCGCCGCGACCGGGAAGCTGCCCGTCGTGCTCTTCGTCGCCGGTGGCGTGGCCACCCCCGCCGATGCCGCGATGATGATGCAGATGGGCGCGGACGGCGTGTTCGTCGGCTCCGGCATCTTCAAGTCCGGCGAGCCCGCCAAGCGCGCCGCGGCGATCGTGAAGGCGACCACGTTCTACGACGACCCGGCCGTGATCGCAGAGGTCTCCCGCGGCCTCGGCGAGGCCATGGTCGGCATCAACGTCTCCGACCTGCCCGCACCGCACCGCCTCGCCGAGCGCGGCTGGTGAACGCCCCGCGCGTCGGGGTCCTCGCCCTGCAGGGCGATGTGCGCGAGCACGCCCAGGCGCTGACGGACCTCGGGGCGGACGTGCGACTCGTACGCCGCCCCGAGGACCTCGCCGCCGTGCACGGGCTCGTGCTGCCCGGCGGTGAATCCAGCGTCATCGACAAGCTGTCGCGCGCCTTCGGGATGCAGCAGCCGATCCGCGAGGCGATCGCGGCCGGCATGCCGATGTACGGCACGTGCGCGGGACTCATCCTGCTCGCCGACCGCATCACCGACGGGATCGACGGACAGCAGACGTTCGGCGGCCTCGACGTCACCGTGCAGCGCAACGCCTTCGGCGGTCAGGTCGAGTCGTTCGAGACCGACCTCGACATCCCCGAGCTCGGCGAGGAGCCGGTGCACGCCGTGTTCATCCGGGCTCCCATCGTCGAGCACGTGGGCGCGGAGGCGACGAGTCTCGCCGCGCTCACCGACGGCCGGGTCGTCGCGGTGCAGCAGGGCGCGCTGCTCGGAACCTCGTTCCACCCGGAGATGACCGGCGAGCGGCGCTTCCATCGGCACTTCCTCGACCTCGTGCGGGCCGCCTGAACGATACGCTTCCGACATGGCGATCAACGAGTGGTGGCGAGATCGGCCCGAGGAGCGGTACTGGATGATCGCGCCCTCCCGCGGGATCGTGGGGGAGGCGCTGAGCGCGCCGCAGCAGGCGGACGACCACCGGTTCGAGTGGTCGCACGAGCTCGTGGCGCACACCCGACCCGGTGACACGCTCTTCGTCTGGGACCGGACGCTCGCCCAGCCCGGGATCGCCGCGTGGGGCCGCGTGCTCGGCCCGCTCGGCGAGGAGACCCGCGTGCGCGACGGTGTCGAGCGCGCCCACTGGCGCATGCCGGTGAGCGACACGCTGCGGCTCGCGACGCCGATCACGCTCAGCGCGCTGCGGCGCACGGGCGCGGACGTGGTCGCCGTGCGCGACGAGCTCGAGCGGCAGATCGACGGGCCGATCTACTTCCCGTTCATCGGCGAGGCGCGCACCCTGGTGCCGGCCCCCGCCTACCTCGCCAAGGTGCCGCGCGACCTCGTGTCGCTGCTGTCGTCCCGCTTCGGATTCGACTTCGTGCTGTGACCGGCCACCCGACGGAGCAGACCTGGGTCGCGCTGCTGCGCGGCGTGAACGTGGGCGGCGTCACGATCAAGAGCGCCGACCTGGCGCAGGTGTTCGCCGAGCTCGGCTTCGCGGACGTGAAGACGGTCCTCGCGAGCGGGAACGTGCGCTTCCGCGGCGCGGGCGCGCGCGCGACGCTGAAGGCGCGCATCGAGCGGGCGCTGCGGGACAGGTTCGGCTACGACGCGTGGATCGTCCTCGTGACGCGCGAGGAGCTCGCCGAGACGGTGGCATCCTTCCCGTTCGATGCGCAGGATGCCGCACGCCAGCCCTACGTCATCTTCTGCGCCGAGGAGGGGGCCCGCGCGGCGGTGCTGGCCTCCGCCGCGAACGCTGACCCGCCGCTCGACCCCGCCGAGGACCCCGTCGCACCGGGTCCCGGGGTCGTCTACTGGTCGCCCGCGAAGGGCCGCAGCCTCGACACGCCCTTCGCGAAGGCGATGGCGCGCTCGCGCTCCCCGTTCCGCACCGCCACGACGACCCGCAACCTGCGCACGCTGCACAAGATCCTCGGCTGACCGCGCCCGCCCAGGCTCCGCCGGGGGCGCGTACGACGCGCTGAACTAGACTGAACCTCGGCCTCCGGGCCGGAGAACACGAGCAGGAGATTCATGTCCGGGCATTCCAAGTGGGCAACGACCAAGCACAAGAAGGCCGTCATCGACGCGCGCCGTGCCAAGTCGTGGGCCAAGCTCATCAAGAACATCGAGGTCGCCGCGAAGCTGGGCGGACCTGACCAGGCCGGCAACCCGACGCTGTTCGACGCGGTGCTGAAGGCGAAGAAGACGTCGGTCCCGAAGGACAACATCGACCGGGCCATCAAGCGCGGCGCCGGCATCGGCGGGGAGTCCGTCGAGTACTCGTCGATCATGTACGAGGGCTACGGCCCGAACGGCGTCGCCCTCATGATCGAGTGCCTCACCGACAACAAGAACCGGGCCGCCGCCGAGGTGCGCACCGCCCTCACCCGCAACGGGGGCACGCTCGCCGACCCGGGCAGCGTCGCGTACAACTTCACGCGCAAGGGCGTCATCGTCGTCGGCGCGGACGGCACCACCGAAGACGACGTCATGATGGTCGCCCTCGAGGCGGGTGCCGAGGATGTCGGACCCCACGCCGAGGGCTTCGAGGTGCTCACCGAGGCGTCCGACGTGGTGCAGGTGCGCTCGGCGCTGCAGGAGGCGGGCATCGAGTACGAGTCGGCCGACGTCGAATTCGTGCCGAACCTCAAGGTCGAGGTCGATGCCGACACCGCGCGCAAGGTCTTCCGCCTCATCGACGCGCTCGAGGACAGCGACGACGTGCAGAACGTCTACAGCAACTTCGACCTGACCGCCGAGGTGCAGGCCGAGCTCGAAGAGGACGAGGACTGATCGAGCGTCGGTCGTCGAGCGGGCGCAGCGAGACGAAACGCCGGATGCCGCGTGCCTGCCGGGCACGCGGCATCCGCCGTTCTAGCGTGGGGGAGTGAACTCCCTGCGCGTCCTCGGCGTCGACCCGGGGCTCACGCGCTGCGGCGTGGGGGTCGTCGACGTCGCCCCGGACCGGTCCGCGACGCTCGTGCACGTGGGCGTCGTGCGGTCGGCACCGGATGCCCCCGCCGCCCAGCGCCTGGCGACGATCGCCGCCGGCATCCGGGAGGTGCTGCAGGCGCACCGGCCCGACGTCGTCGCCGTGGAGCGCGTGTTCGCCCAGCAGAACCGGAACACGGTGATGGGAACGGCGCAGGCGAGCGGCGTCGCACTGCTGATGGCGGCCGAGTTCGGCATCCCCGCCGAGACGCACACGCCCACCGAGGTGAAGGCGGCGATCACCGGGTACGGTCAGGCGGACAAGCGGCAGGTGCAGACCATGGTCGCCCGCATCCTGCACCTCGACGACCTGCCCAAGCCCGCGGATGCCGCGGACGCGCTCGCCCTGGCGCTGTGCCACGCGTGGCGCGGCGGCGGTCTGCATGCGCAGCAGTCCGCCGTGCTGACGCCGGCGCAGCGGGCATGGCGGGACGCCGAGCGCGTCGCCCGTCGCTGAGAGCCGGGCTCCGAGCGTGTCGAGTCGAACAAAACTGCGACGCCTGTTCTAGGCTCGACGCATGATCTCCTCTCTGCGCGGTGAAGTCCTGCATGCGGGCGTCGACAGCATCGAGGTGTCCGTCGGCGGCGTCGGCTTCACCGTCGCGGTGCCGGCCGACCTCGCCCGCGGCGCGCGCGAGGGCACCGAGATCCTGCTGCACACGGTGCTCATCGTGCGCGAAGACGCCATGTCGCTGTTCGGCTTCGCCGAGCGCGCCCAGTCCGCGCTGTTCACCACGCTCCTCGGCGTCACCGGCGTCGGCCCGAAATCGGCGCTCGGAGTGCTGTCGGCCATGAGCGTCGACGACATCGCGCGGGCCGTGGCCGACGATGCGGATGCCCCGTTCCGCCGGGTCTCCGGCATCGGCCCCAAGACGGCCAAGCTCATCGTCGTGCAGCTCGCCGGCAAGCTCGCCCCGCCCGCGCCGAGCGGCGGCAAGGCGCCCGCCGGGACGGATGCCACGGTCGCCCAGGTGGCCGCCGCGCTCGTCGGCCTCGGCTGGTCGGAGCGCGTCGCCGTGGAGGCGGCATCCACCGCCGCGGCCGACGGCCCCGACGGGGAGACGGTGCCCACGCTGCTGCGGCGCACCCTCGCCGAACTCGGCCCCGCCCGCACGGAGGTCGCGCGTGGCTGATCGCGACGAGGCGGCCGAGACCGAGGCGCTCGACGAATCCGAGCTGGCCGTCGAGGGCGCGCTGCGCCCGGGGTCGCTCGCCGAGTTCGTCGGCCAGCACAAGGTGCGCGGCCAGCTGCAGCTCCTGCTGGAGGCCGCGCGCATCCAGCAGCGTCCGGCAGACCACATCCTGCTCTCCGGCCCTCCCGGGCTCGGCAAGACGACCCTCGCCATGATCGTCGCCCACGAGAGCGAACGGCCGCTGCGCCTGTCCAGCGGCCCGGCGATCCAGCATGCCGGCGACCTGGCGGCTCTGCTGTCCAGCCTCACGCCGGGCGAGGTGCTGTTCATCGACGAGGTGCACCGCATGGCGCGCTCCGCGGAGGAGATGCTGTACCTCGCGATGGAGGACTTCCGCATCGACATCATGGTCGGGAAGGGCGCGGGGGCCACCAGCATCCCGCTCGAGCTCGCCCCGTTCACCCTCGTCGGCGCGACGACTCGCGCGGGCCTGCTGCCCAACCCGCTGCGCGACCGGTTCGGGTTCACCGCGCACCTGGAGTACTACGAGCCCGACGAGCTCGAGCAGGTGGTCGAGCGGTCCGCCGCCATGCTCGGCATCCGGCTGCCCGCCGCCGGACGCGCCGAGATCGCGCGCCGCTCGCGCGGCACGCCCCGCATCGCGAACCGGCT
>NZ_DATEJS010000123.1:0-3103 GCF_035277845.1 Microbacterium sp. | reverse complement strand
GGTCGCGGCATCCGCTCCGGGGAAGGCCGCGGCGATCATGTGCGCGAGCACCACGAGGCGGATGCGGGCGGCCGCGGCATCCAGCTCGTCCGGCGCCCACCCCGCGGCGAGTCCGTCGACGAGGACGGTGCCGTCCGTGCGGCCGACAGCCTCGGCCACGCCGGCGGCATCCGCCACCTCGCGCACCTCGACCGTCCAGCCGCGCTCGCGCAGCCCGTCGCGCACCCGGCGGTCGTACACGTTGCCGCCGCTCACGCGGTGCGGGTCGTCGATCCCCTTCGGCACGACGAAGCGCACCCGTCTCACAGGGCCACCTCGTACGTCGCCCAGGCCACGTGCGATTCGTGCAGCGTGATGCCGATCCCGGACAGCGTCACCGGGCCGAGGCCGCCGCGGTGCACCACCTCTGCCAGCCGGTCGCCGATGATCTGGCACAGCCGTTCGGTGGTGGTGTTGACACCGTGCAGGTCGGGCTCGTCGTCGAGGTTGCGATAGGACAGGGCGCCGACGATCCGCCCGAGCGCCTCGCTCGCGCGCCCGATGTCCACGACCAGTCCGTCGGCGTCGAGGTCTGCCGCACGGAACGTCGCGTCCACGACGTAGGTGGCCCCGTGCAGGCGCTGGGCGGGGCCGAACACCTCGCCGCGCAAGCTGTGCGCGACCATCAGGTGATCGCGCACGGTGACGCTGAACCGGCTCGCGGGCAGGATCATGCGGCGCTCCAATCGATCGTGTGGCAGAGCGGGTCGGCCGTGCCCGCGGCGAGCTCGGCGACGACGTCGGGCAGGCGGGTGAACGGCGAGGTGCCGCCGAGCAGCAGGTCGAACGCCGGGTCCTCGAGCAGCCGCAGCGCGAAGGCGAGGCGGTCCCGCGTGGTGCGCCGCGCACGTCGGCTCGCCGCGACCGCGCCGACCTGGCTGGCCCGGATCGTGAGGCGCCGGGAGTGGAAGTCCGCCCCGAGAGCGAGCGGCACGGCATCGGCGCCGTACCAGCCGGCCACCACGACCTCGCCGTCGGTGGGCGCGAGGCGCAGCGCGACCTGAAGCCCGGAGCCGTGCCCGCTGGCCTCGATGACGACGTCCGGATCCGGCCGGGGATCGGACGCCGCGGCGAAACCCACGCCGAGCGCGGCCGCGAGCGCGGCCTTGGCGGCATCCACATCGATCAGGGTCACCTCGACGCCGGGGATGCGGCGCGCCAGCAGGGCGATCGCGCATCCGATCATGCCCGCCCCGACGATCGCGATGCGGTCGCCGAGCTGCGGTCGGGCGTCCCAGAGCACGTTCACCGCGGTCTCGGCCGCCCCGGCGAGCACGGCCCGCCGTGGGGGCACGGCGGCCGGCACGGGTGCGACGGCGTCTGCGGGCACCACGAAGCGCGACTGGTGCGGGTGCAGCGCGAAGACCGGCTGCCCGAGCGACGGGCCGGACTCGACGACTCCGACGCTGAGGTAGCCGTACTTCACCGGGAACGGGAAGTCCCCCGCCTGGAACGGCGCCCGCATCCGCTCATGTTCGCTGGGCGGCACGGCGCCACGCGCGACGAGCGTCTCGGTGCCCCGGCTGACACCGCTCCACAGGGTGCGGACCAGCACGTCGCCGTCGGCAGGCGCGTCAAGGCGTTCGGTGCGCAGCTGCGCCGTGCCCGGGCCGGTCGTCCACAGCGCCACCGCGTCGCGCTGAACCCCACAGGCCCCCTGTCTCGTGTCCACAGCGACCGTCATGATGAGAACACGGAGAGAGCATGTCGAAGGTTCAATATCTGCCCTGGTGGTGGGCCGCGGGCGGTGCGGGCGCACTCGTCGGCGCCGAGCTCGCCGTGTCCCTCGGCCCGGCGGGGTGGGCCGCCGGCCTCGCCTTTCTGCTCGTGTCGTCCGCACTGCTCTCCCGCGGGCTCGCGCGGCGGGGCGCGATCCGGCTGGGGCCGGCCAACGCCGTCACGGCGACCCGGTCGGTGCTCGTCGGAGTCGTCACGGCGCTGACCGCGGCCTCCCTCACCGGCTCCGCGGTCGCTCTGCTCCTCCTGCCCCTCACCTCGGTCGCGCTCGTGCTGGATGCCGTGGACGGCGCGGTCGCGCGGCGCACCGGGACGGCAACCGAACTGGGAGCCCGGTTCGACATGGAGGTGGACGCGTTCCTGCTGCTCGTGCTGTGCGTGTACGACGCGCGGCTGGTCGGCGGCTGGGTGCTCGCGATCGGACTGATGCGGTACGCGTTCGTGGTGGCGGGCTGGATGCTGCCGTGGATGAACGCGACGCTTCCTCCGCGCTACTGGCGCAAGGTGGTCACCGCCGCGTGCGGCATCGCCCTGACCGCCGTCGCCACGGGCCTTCTGCCCTGGGCCGCGAACATGTCGCTGGTGGGGGTGGCGTTGCTGCTGCTCGTCGAGTCGTTCGGCCGCGATGTGGTGTGGCTGGTGCGCACCGCCCGCCCGGGACGGGTCTCCTGGGGCGATGCGGTGAACCGAGCAGGCGACGATCTCGTGTCTTCACCACAGGACCTCGACTGAGAGCGGGTACGACATGGCCGGAAACAGAAGCGCTGCGGCACTGGTGATGCGCATCCTGAGCGCGATCGTGCTGCTCGCCATCGCAAGCATCCACCTGTTCCTCGTCTTCCACGGCGTCGGCGGGGTGCTCGGCGTGCTGTTCGTGCTGAACGGGGTGGCCGCCCTGGTGCTCACGATCGGGATGCTGACGCTGCGCGGCCGGTGGCTGCAGATCGCCTCCGTGCTCAGCCTGCTGTTCGTCATCGCGACGCTCGCCGCGCTGCTGCTGGCGCTGACCGTCGGACTGTTCGGCATCGTCGAGGTGTGGACCTTCATCCTCGTGCCGCAGACCGTCGTCGTCGAATCGGTCGGCATCGTCGTGCTCGCCATCGCCTGCATCGTGCTGTTGCGCCGTCCGCGCGCGATGCGCTGACACGCCCGCGCGGCTCCGGGGCACAAGGGTCGAGCCCGCTATTTACTTAGCACAACTAATAAGCTATGCTAAGTAAATCAGCGAGACGGAGGTGGGTACCACGATCAACCCGACACCGACGGAAGCTCCGCCCGCCCCACCGACAAGCCCCGCCCGCCCCCACGCCGAGACCGCCCAGGCCCT
>NZ_DATEJS010000122.1:0-5404 GCF_035277845.1 Microbacterium sp. | reverse complement strand
TGTCGATGCTGCGCAGCGGCAGGGTCACGGCGATGTAGGCGAGGGCGGTGAGCACGGCGACGCCGAGGAACACCCAGCGCCAGCCGATGAACTGCGCCACCAGGCCCGCGGCGAACGGGCCCACGAACGACGGCACGATCCAGGATGCCGCGTACACCGCGAACAGGCGCCCGTGCAGGCCGGGCGGATAGACGCGCGCGACGACCACGTAGAGCGTGACGACCTGCCCGCCGACGCCGAAGCCCTGCAGCAGCCGGCCGATGACGAGCACGAACATGGTCGGGGCGAGCCCCGCCACGAGCAGGCCCGCGACGAACATCACGACCGCGCCGGTGAGCGGGACGATCGGGCTCACCCGGTCGCTGAGCACCCCCGCCGCGACCATCCCGATGACGCTCGTGGCGAGCGTGCCGGCGAAGGCCGCGGCGTACAGGGCGGCCCCGTCGAGCTGTGCGCTGATGACGGGCATGACCGTCGTCACGGCCAGCGACTCGACGGCGGCCAGGAACACGAGCGCCGTCGAGCCGAGGGTGACCCACAGGAAACGGCGGCTCCAGATCGACCCGGCCGCAGCCTCCGCGATGCCGGCGGAGGTCATCCCCGTATCAGGGCGCCGATGCGCTGCACCGCCTCGGTCAGCATCTCCGGCGAGCAGCCCATGTTGATGCGCACGTGGCCGGCCCCCTGGGCGCCGAACAGCGGACCGAAGTTCAGGGCGACCTTGGCCTCGGTGAAGATCTTGTGCGCGGGGTTGTCCCCCCAGCCCAGCGCGGACAGGTCGACCCAGGCGAGGTAGCCGGCATCCGGCATCCGGAACCGCGCACCCGGCACGTGCTCGGCGAGCAGGTCCGCCAGCAGCCGCCGGTTCACGTCCAGGCGGGCGAGCAGGCTGTCCAGCCACGCGTCGGATTCCGGGCTGAACGCGGCGACGCTCGCGATCGCGCCGAACAGGCCGGTGCGCCATTCGACTTCGTCGGGCATGTCGCGCACGATCTTCGCGGTGCGCTCGGACCCGGTGATCATGAGGGCGCACTTGAGGCCGGCGAAGTTGTACGCCTTGCTGCCGGACGTGACGGCGAAGCCCACCTCCGCTGCCGCGTCGGATGCCGCCAGGAACGGGGTGAAGGCGACGCCGGGCTGGGTGAGCGGCGCATGGATCTCGTCGCTGACCACGTAGCCGTCGTGCCGGCGGGCGATCTCCGCGAGCGCGGCGAGGCTCTCGCGCGAGTGCACGGTGCCGGTGGGGTTGTGCGGGTTGCACAGCAGGATGGCGCGCGCGCCGTCTGCGAACGCCCGCTCGATCCCCTCGAGGTCGAGCTCCCATCCCGTGCCGTTGTCGACGAGCGGCACGTCGACCGCCTCGGCCTGTGCCTCCGGGATCGCGTCGAAGAACGGAGGGTACACCGGGGACGTCATGACGACCCGGTCGCCCGGGCGCAGGATCGCGCGCATGATCTCGACGAGGCCCATCACCACGTCGCAGGTCCACCGGATGCGGGCGGGGTCGACCTCCCAGCCGAACCGGCGCCGCGCGAACTCGGCGAAGACGGGGGCGATGCCCGGGTCCGGCGGCGTGTAGCCGGTGTCGCCGAGCTCGACCGCGCGCATCAGCGCCGCGGAGATCGCCGGCGCGAGCGGGAAGTCCGTCTCCGCGACGAACAGGGGCAGCACATCCTCCGGATACCGTCGCCACTTCGTGCTCGAACGCTGACGGAGCTGATCGATCGGCAGGGCTTCCAGAGGGATGACAGTCACCTCTCGAGCCTATCGGCGGCGGATGACGACCCGACCAGTCCGCACGGATGCCGGTGGATCGTACGGATGCGCCCGCGGGCCGAAGCCGGCGGGCGCATCCGTCACGCGTGTCAGATCGCGAAGCCCAGGGCGCGCATCATGTCGCGCCCGTCGTCGGTGATCCGCTCGGGACCCCACGGCGGCATCCACACCCAGTTGATGCGGAACTGCTCGACGACGCCGTCCAGAGCCTGGGCGGTCTGCTCCTCGAGCACGTCGGTGAGCGGGCAGCCGGCCGAAGTGAGCGTCATGTGGATGACGAGCGCATCGGTCTCGGCGTCCCACGCCAGGTCGTAGATGAGACCCAGGTCGACGACGTTGATCCCCAGTTCGGGGTCCATCACGTCTTTGAGCGCCTCGGTGACCTCGTCGAACTTCTCGGGTGTGAGCGTCGCGGTCATACCGTCAGCCTACGCCGGCTCGGCGAAAGCCGGGTCGCCCTCGGCGTCCGCGGCCGACTCCGACTCGCCCTCGAGATAGCGGTCGTAGCCCTCCTCCTCGAGGCGGTCGGCCAGCTCCGGGCCGCCCTCCTCGGCGACGCGGCCCTTCACGAGCACGTGCACGAAGTCCGGCTTGATGTAGCGCAGGATGCGCGTGTAGTGGGTGATCAGCAGCACGCCGAGGTCGGTGGCCTCCTTGGCGCGGTTGACGCCCTCGGAGACGATCTTCAGCGCGTCGACGTCGAGGCCCGAGTCGGTCTCGTCGAGCACCGCGATCTTCGGCTGGAGGAGCTCCAGCTGCAGGATCTCGTGGCGCTTCTTCTCGCCGCCGGAGAAGCCCTCGTTGACGTTGCGCTGCGCGAACTTCGGGTCCATCCGCAGGTTCTTCATCGCCTGCTTGACGTCCTTCGACCACGAGCGGATCGCGGGCGCCTCGCCGTCGACGGCGGTCTTGGCGGTGCGCAGGAAGTTGGTGACGGTGACGCCGGGGATCTCCACCGGGTACTGCATCGCGAGGAACAGACCGGCACGGGCTCGCTCGTCGACCGTCATCGCGAGGACGTCCTCGCCGTCGAGGGTGATGGTGCCCCCGGTGACGGTGTACTTGGGGTGCCCGGCGATCGTGTACGCCAGGGTCGACTTGCCGGAGCCGTTCGGGCCCATGATGGCGTGCGTCTCGCCGGTGCGGATCACAAGGCTCACGCCGTTGAGGATGGGCGTGGTGCCGGCATCCGTCTCAACGGTGACGTGCAGGTCGCGGATCTCGAGAACAGACATTCAGATTTCTTTCTTCACAGCAGGATCGATGAGCACGTCGTCGCCGTCGATCGTGACGGCGTAGACCGGGACGGGCTCATACGCGGGGAGGTTGAGGGGCTTGCCGGTGACGAGCGAGAACGCGGAGCCGTGCGCCCAGCATTCGATCGTCTCACCCTCGACGAAGCCTTCGGCGAGCGAGATGTCGCCGTGCGTGCAGACGTCGCCGATCGCGTGCACCTCGTCGTTCGAGTCGCGTACGACGCAGATGGCGACGCCATCGACCTCGACGCGCAGGGCGGCGTCCTGCTCCAGCTCGCTGAGCGCGCAGACGCGCGAGGCGGTCATGCCGCGGCTCCCCGGGCGAGCTCGATCTCGATGGTCTCGACGAGCTCGGCCTCGAGTTCGGGCAGGCCGATGCGCTGCACGATCTCGCTGAGGAAGCCGAGCACGACCAGGCGCCGGGCCTCGGCCTCCGGGATGCCGCGGGCCTCGAGGTAGAACAGCTGCTCGTCGTCGAAGCGGCCCGTCGCACTGGCATGGCCGGCGCCGCGGATGTCGCCCGTCTCGATCTCGAGGTTCGGGATCGACTCGGCGCGTGCACCCTCGGTGAGCACCAGGTTGCGGTTGGCCTCGTACGAGTCGGTGCCGATCGCGTCGGGGCCGATCAGCACGTCGCCGATCCAGACGGTGTGCGCCGACGCGCCCTGCAGCGCGCCCTTGTACAGCACGTCGCCGGTGGTGTCGGGGCCGTCGTGGAACAGGTAGACCTGGCTCTCGAGGTGCTGGCCCTCGTCGCTGTAGGCGATGCCGTACAGCTCGGCGCGCGAGCCGCGGCCGGCCAGGCGCACACTGGGATTCACCCGCACGACGCTGCCGCCGAAGCTCGCCACGATGTGGCGCAGCGTCGCGTCGCGGCCGACGACGGCCTGGTGGGATGCCGCGTGCACCGCATCCTCCGCCCACTGCTGCACGGTGACCACCTCGAGGTGGGCGCCGTCCCGCACGAGGATCTCGACGTTCTGGCCGAGCTGGCCGGAGCCGGTGTGGCGCAGCAGCACGGTGCCGTGCGCGTTGGGACGCGCCTCGATCACGATGTGGTCGTGGCCGGTGCCGCCGTTGCCGGTGACGTCGATCACCACGGGAGCCTCGGGCTCGCCGTCCACCACGATGTGGCGGGCCGCGACCGACTTGGTCCACGTGATCGCGGCCGGCAGGTCCTCCGGCGTGAAGGCCTCGCCGCGCGGCGCCTCACCCACGGCGAGGGATCCGGCATCCGATCCGCTGACCGAGACGCCGAACGCGTCCGGCGAACCGGCGTTCTCGTCGAGCAGCGCCGCGATGCGCGCGAGCGGCGTGTGACGCCAGTTGACCTCGCGGCCGGTGGGCGCGGAGAAGTCGGCGGGGTCGTAGGAGCTCGGGCGCTCGGAGCGGGTCTGGACCGGAACGAAGGTGGGCTCGGTCTCTACGTACGTTGTCGTCATCTCAGCCGACGGATCCTTCCATGCCCATCTCGATGAGCTTGTTCAGCTCGAGGGCGTACTCCATGGGCAGTTCGCGGGCGATCGGCTCGATGAAGCCGCGCACGATCATCGCCATCGCCTCGTCCTCCGGCATCCCGCGGGACTGCAGGTAGAACAGCTGCTCCTCGCTGACCTTGGAGACGGTGGCCTCGTGGCCGAGCTGCACGTCGTCGACGCGGATGTCGATGGCCGGGTAGGTGTCCGAGCGCGACTGCGTGTCGACCAGCAGCGCGTCGCAGCGCACCGTGTTGGCGGCGTGGTGGGCGTTCGGGTCGACCCGGACCTCGCCGCGGTAGCCGGCGCGGCCGCCGCCGCGGGCGATCGACTTGGAGACGATCGAGGACTGCGTGTACGGCGCCATGTGGATCATCTTGGCGCCGGCGTCCTGGTGCTGACCGGGACCGGCGAAGGCGACCGACAGGGTCTCGCCCTTGGCGTGCTCGCCCATGAGGTAGATGGACGGGTACTTCATCGTGACCTTGGAGCCGATGTTGCCGTCGATCCACTCCATGGTGGCGCCCTCGTGCGCGATCGCGCGCTTGGTGACCAGGTTGTAGACGTTGTTCGACCAGTTCTGGATCGTCGTGTACCGGCAGCGCGCGCCCTTCTTGACGATGATCTCCACGACCGCCGAGTGCAGCGAATCCGAGGAGTAGATCGGCGCGGTGCAGCCCTCGACGTAGTGCACGTACGCGCCCTCGTCGACGATGATCAGGGTCCGCTCGAACTGGCCCATGTTCTCGGTGTTGATCCGGAAGTAGGCCTGCAGCGGGATCTCCACGTGCACGCCCTTCGGCACGTAGATGAAGCTGCCGCCGGACCAGACCGCGGTGTTCAGCGCGGCGAACTTGTTGTCCCCGACCGGGATCACCGAGGCGAAGTATTCCTGGA
>NZ_DATEJS010000121.1:0-4210 GCF_035277845.1 Microbacterium sp. | reverse complement strand
CCAACGTCATCTCCGCGACGACGAAGAACCCGGAGGCCGCGATGGCGTTCGTCAGCTTCCTCGGCAACCGCGCCTCGGCGCTCGTGCAGGCCCAGGCAGGCGCCGTCATCCCCGCATTCAACGGCAGCCAGGACGTCTGGGCGAAGTCCATCTCCGGGCTGGACCTGCAGCTGTTCCTCGACGAGGCGAAGGTCGCGTCGCCGTATCCGATCTCCAAGAACACCTCGGCGTGGAACCAGTTCGAATCCAGCATCCTGCCCGCGGCGTTCGCCGGCCAGGTGCCGATGGCCAAGGCCGCCACGCAGCTCGCGGACCAGATGAACGCGGCGCTCGCGAAGGAATGACCTCATGACCACCTCTTCCGCGGAGGTCACGACCGTCGGGGCGGCGACCGGTGAGCCGTCGCCCCGGCGGCGGCGGATGCTGAGCCCGGACGGGCCGTGGCCGTGGGTGTTCGTCCTGCCGCTCCTGCTTGGCGTGGCCCTGTTCTACCTGTGGCCCATCGTCAAGACCTTCTGGCTCAGCTTCACCACGGTGGGCGTGTTCGGCGGGTCGAGCTTCGTCGGACTCGCGAACTACGCGCAGATGTTCAGCGACCCGCAGATCCCGCGCTCCATCCTGAACACCGCGATCTACACGGCCATCGTGCTGCTCGGCATCCCCATCGCGATGGGTCTCGCCGCGCTCATCGAGCGGCCGGGCATGCGGTTCCGGGCGTTCTACCGCACCCTCTACTTCATCCCCTACGTCACCATGCCGGCGGCGGTGGGCATCGTGTGGCGGCTCATCTTCAACGGCGACTTCGGTCCGATCAACTGGCTGCTGTCCCTGTTCGGCGTCAAGGGCCCGTACTGGCTCGCCACGCCGGGGTTCGCCCTGATCGCCGTCGCGATCGTCGGCCTGTGGATGGCGCTCGGCTTCAACCTGATCATCATCAGCGCAGGGCTGCGCGAGATCCCCATCGAGCTGTACGAGGCCGCGCAGATGGACGGGGCATCCCGCTTCCGCCAGTTCATCAGCATCACCGTGCCGCTCCTGACCCCGAGCATCTTCTTCGTGTCGATCATGACGGTGGTGGGCGGCTTTCAGCTGTTCGACCTGCTCTACGTCATGCTCGGCAAGGCCAACCTCGCCATGCCGCAGACGCAGAGCATCGTCTACATCTTCTACAACGAGGCGTTCATCCAGAACAACCAGGGCTACGCGTGCGCGATCGGCATCCTGATCCTCGTGATCATCGCGGTGCTGACGGCCTTCCAGTTCCGGCTGCAGCGGAGGTGGGTGAACTATGTCTGACACGCTGACCACCGTCGCGATCGTCACCGGCGACTCCACCCGGAGCCGGGTGCGCCCGGGGCGCCGCACCCAGTCCAACGTCGGCGCGCACGTCGTGCTGCTGATCGGCGGCGTGATCATGGTCTCGCCGCTCGTCTACCAGGCGATCATGTCGCTGTCGACCAACCAGCAGGTCGAGAGCGCCCCGCCCACGCTCTGGCCCGGCATCCTCCAGTGGCACAACTACGCGGACGTGTTCGCGCAGATGCCCTTCGCTCAGGAGCTGTGGATCACCGTCGCCATCACCCTGGTGCGCCTGATCGGACAGCTGTTCCTCTGCTCGATCGCCGGGTACGCGTTCGCCCGGATGCGCTTCAGCGCGAAGGGGATCATCCTCGCGATCGTGCTGTCGATCATCATGGTGCCCGCGCAGATCTACCTGATCCCGCAGTACCAGATCGTCCAGAACCTGGGCTGGCTGAACACGATCGCCGGCATCGCGGCCCCCGGCGTCTTCAGCGCCTTCGGCACCTTCCTCATGCGCCAGTTCTTCATGGGACTGCCGCAGGAGCTCGAGGATGCCGCCCGCATCGACGGCGCGAGCTCGTTCCGCATCTTCTGGAACATCATGCTGCCGCTGGCATCGAACGGCCTGTGGGCCCTCGGCATCATCACGGTGCTGTGGTCGTGGAACGACCTGATGTGGCCGCTGATCGTCACCGACAGCGCGAACAGCGCCCCGCTCAGCGTGGGCCTCGCGAACCTGCAGGGCGTGCACTCCAACAACTACCCGGTGCTGATGGCGGCAAGCCTCATGGCGATGCTGCCGATCCTCATCCTGTTCATCGTGCTGCAGAAGCGCGTCGTCGCCGGCATCGGCCGCAGCGGGCTGAAGTGATGGGGTTCGACGCCGTGCGCCGGCTGGTGGATCCCGACGGTTCGCTGCGGTTCGGCACGTACCCCGCCGACCCCGCGCACGACCTGCGCGTGCGCGAGCGGATCAACGCCCGTCTCGCCCCGGTCCGGCAGCCGTGAGGGGCCTGGATGTGGTCGAAGAGCAGTGTTTGGATGAGAGAGAACAGGGAGCAGACGTGTCTGAGACGGTGACCAGGGGAGCCGAGCACACCATCCGCGAGATCGGGCAGCAGCCGCGGGTGTGGCGCGAGACGCGCGACGCGGTGGCGGCGGACCGGGAGCGCATCGACGCATTCCTCGAGCGGCATGTGACCTCCGATGTGCGGATCGTGCTGACCGGTGCGGGCACCTCGGCGTTCGTCGGCGAGATCGCCGCGCCTGCGCTGGCGCGCATCACCGGCCGCCGCTTCGATGCGGTCGCCACCACCGACATCGTCGCCGACCCGCGCGGCGCCTTCGCCGAGAACGTCCCGACGCTGCTCATCTCGTTCGCGCGCTCCGGCCGCAGCCCGGAGAGCGTCGCCGCCACCCGGCTCGCGGAGCAGGTGCTCGACGAGGTGCACCACCTCATCATCACGTGCGACACGACGGGCGACCTCTACCGCACCCACTCGCAGCGCGAGGGGGATCTCGTGCTCGTCACGCCCGAGGGTACCAACGACCTCAGCTTCGCGATGACCTCGAGCTTCTCCACCATGCTGCTCAGCGCCCTGTTGGTGTTCGCACCCGAACTCGCCGCCGTCGTCGACGCGGCCGCGGCGGCCGGGGAGTGGGCGCTCGGCGACGGGGCCGAGGCACCGCGCTCGTATGCGGAACGGGAGTACGACCGGGTCGTCTACCTCGGCAGCGGCCCGCTCACCGGCCTCGCCCGGGAGTCCGCGCTGAAGCTGCTCGAGCTCACCGCGGGCCGCATCGTGGGCCTGCACGACAGCTCGCTCGGCTTCCGGCACGGACCGAAGTCGGTGCTCGACGACCGCACGCTCGCCGTCGTGTTCGTCTCCTCCGACCCGTACACCCGCCAGTACGACCTCGACATCCTCGCCGAGCTGCGAGCGACGCCGGGCGGCCACGACGTGCTCGCGGTCGACCACCGGTCGCCGCACGGAGCCGGCGAGACGTGGGCGGTGCCCGGGGTGGAGGACCTGCCGGATGCCGTGCTGGCGCTGCCGTATGTGCTGTTCGCGCAGTCGCTCGCGCTCCAGCAGTCGCTGCGGCTCGGTCTCACGCCGGACAACCCGTTCCCGTCGGGCGATGTGAACCGCGTCGTCAAGGGCGTGCTCATCCACCCGCTGGCGGATGCCGCGACCCGATGAGCCCCGTCTCGGCCGAGCGTCGGCCGCGCGTGCTCGCGATCACGCCGAATCCGGCCGTGGACATGACGTGGCACGCCGACCGGCTCGTCCCCGGTGGATCGCACCGCGTCGCGGCGGCCCGGCTGCGCGCCGGCGGCAAGGGCATCAACGTCGCCCGCGTCGCACAGCAGCAAGGCGCCCCGGCGGTCGTCGTGACGACCGCCGGCGGCCCGACCGGCGCGGAGCTGGTGGCGGATCTCGTCGCGAGCGGCATCCCGCATCGCATCGTGCCCGTGCACGGCGACACGCGCCGCACCGCGACGATCGTCGACGAGGCGTCCGGCGACGCGATGATCCTGCTCGAGCCGGGGGTCGCGCTGGATGACGGGGAGTGGCGCGCACTGCTCGAGGCGGCCGGGGCCGAGGCGGAGGATGCCGCCGTGCTCACCGTGTCGGGCAGCCTGCCGCCGCAGTCGCCCGCCTCGGCGATGGCGGAGTTCGTCGGGATCGCGCAGCGGCGCGGCATCCCGTCGATCGTCGACAGCTCGGGACCGGCGCTGCTCGCGGCGGCGGCCGCCGGCGCGACCGTGCTCAAGCCGAACCGGGCGGAGCTCGCTGAGGCCACGGGCATCGCAGACCCGGTGACGGCGGCGCGCTCGCTGCTCGGCGGCGGCACGCGCCTGGTGCTGCTGTCGCTCGGCGGCGACGGCATGATGGCGGTCGCGTCC
>NZ_DATEJS010000120.1:0-2489 GCF_035277845.1 Microbacterium sp. | reverse complement strand
GGCGGCCTGGCGCAGGCCGGCGAACACCGCCGCCGCTTCGCGGAGACGCTCGCGTGCCTCCGGGGTGAATCCGCGCAGCCACCCGTGCTCCGGGTCGCGGCGCAGCACGAAGTCGAGGGCGTCGACGAGCGAGCCGCGGTCGGCGTCGGCGGAGGTGCGGATGCGCTCCGCGACCGCGGGATCGAGTTCGTGCCCCGCGCTGTCGTGCTCGGCGATGCGCCGCGACAGACGCTCGAGCTGCCGCAGATCGGCCAGGCCGATCGCCCAGCGCGGCCCGGCGAGGAGGCGGATGAGGGCGGAGCCGGCGCTCGGGTCGTTGATCACCCGCAGCGTGCTGACCACGTCGACCACCTCGGGCGTGGAGAGCAGGCCGCCGAGCCCGAGGATGCGGTGCGGGATGCCTCGGGCGGCCAGCGCGTCGCCGAACCTGACCATGTGCTTCTTGCTGCGGAACAGCACGGCACCGGTGGTCGACCGCCCGGACGCGGCCCGCTCGGCCCGAACGTTCGCGAACCAGTCGGCGACGCGCGCGGCTTCCTCGTCGATGTCGGCGCAGTCGGCGATCACGACCTGCCCGGCGCCGGCACCCGGTCGGGGGCGCAGCTCGCCGACCGGCACGGGCGGTTCGAGGGGGGCCAGCACGGCATTGGCAGCCGTGAGCACCTGTTCGCTGTTGCGCCAGCTGGTCAGCAGGGAGAAGACGGCGCACTGCGCGTCGTCGGGGACGAACGCGGCGGCGAACCCGCCGAGGTTGCCCGCGCTCGCGCCGCGCCATCCGTAGATGGCCTGGTGCGGGTCGCCGACGGCCATCACCGCGGTGCCGGCGAACAGCGCGGCGAGCAGATCTGTCTGCACGACCGATGTGTCCTGGTATTCGTCGAGCAGCACCACGCGGTACTGCTCACGGAGCTCCGCGGCGACCGGAGGATGCCCGCGCACGATGCGGATCGCGCCCGCGACCTGGTCGGTGAAGTCGATGACACCCAGCCGTCGCTTCTGCGCGTCGTACTCACGGGCCAGGGTGGTCAGCACGCCGAGGGCGTCGACGTCGTCGGCCGCCTTCGCGATGTCGGCATACACCGTGGTCGCGGCCTTCGTCGAGGGGATCTCCCGCACGATCCCGAACTCGTCCGGGAAGCGGGCGAGCGCGTCGAAGTCGCACAGGTTGTCGACGCCGTCCCGGGCGATGCGCAGCGCCGCGTCGATGACCGTGCTGAGGGCCCGGGGAGTCTGCTCGAGACGCGGGTCGTCGGAGGCGAAGACGACCCGCCGCATGAGCAGCCATGCCGCCGACTCGGACAGCACCGCCGATTCGGCATCTCGCCCGATCCGCACCGCGTTCTCGCGCACGATGCCGTCGGCGAAGCTGTTGTAGGTCATCACGGTGGGCCGGCGCAGGAGGCCGTCCGCGTCGGGCGCCTCCGGCTCGGCGTCGACGGAGACCGCGAGTCGGTCGAGGATCGCGGCGCGCGCCGGTTCGGAGGCGTTCTCCGGGAGTGCCAGTGCCTCGAGGCGTCCCTCGGCGTGCAGCCGGGCGAGATGCGGGACGAGGCCGCGCCGCTCCAGCTGCGACCAGCGCGCCAGGCGGCGCTGCAGCCGCTCCCCCAGCTCGCCGGCGGCCTTGCGGGTGAAGGTCAGCCCGAGCACCTCGTCCCGTTCGACGAGGCCGTTGGCGATCAGCCAGACGACCCGGCCGGCCATGGTCTCGGTCTTGCCGCTGCCGGCGCCCGCGACGACGAGCGCGGGACTCAGCGGCGCGGCGATCACGGCCGCCTGCTCCGCCGTCGGCGACGGCTGCCCGAGCGCGGCCGCGATCACCTCCGGTGCGATCAGCTCGGTCTGCTGCAGGATCGTCGCGCCGTTCATGCCCTGCTCACCGCCCCGACCGTGTGGATGCGGCACAGGCCGTGACTGTGGTCGTCGCGGCAGTGCTCCTCGTACGGGGCGAGGAACGCGGTTCCCCGCATCACCTCGGCGGCGTCGCGGACGCGGTCGATGAACTGCTCCTTCGCGGGCTGGTCGAACGGGGGCTGGCGGGGGGTCACGTACACCTTGGCCGCCGCCGTCGGGCGGATGACGAGCAGCTTCGCGCCCCCGGGAACCCCCGGCGGCGCGTCCGGCACCGCGCCGGCGTCGTACGCGAGCTGGTAGGCCGCCAGCTGCGGGTTGTCCGCGACCTTCGCGTCGGTCTGCGCGACCGATTTCCCGGTCTTCAGGTCGACGATCTCGACCCGTCCGTCGCGGGTGAGTTCGACCCGGTCGATGGTGCCGCTGAGCAGCACGCCGTGCGCGTTCCCGTCGTCTTCGGCGCCGGTCAGGGCGATGGGCACCTGGAAGTGGGACTCGGCGCCGAGCACCGAGCCGCCGCCGTCCGCGAAATCGCGCAGGTACCGGTGCAGCCGGTGCACGAGATCCTGAGCCCGCGTCTTCTCGGCGCGTCCCACCCAGGCGGCCTCGAACTCGAGCTCGCCCCAGCGGGACTCCACCTG
>NZ_DATEJS010000119.1:0-14508 GCF_035277845.1 Microbacterium sp. | reverse complement strand
CCGGTTCCTGCAGCAGCACCCGCAGACCGTCAAGGCGCTGGTGCAGGGCGACGTCGACTCGATCGCGTGGCTGAACAGCCACACGCAGGATGCCGCCTCCGTCATCAACGCCCAGCTGAAGGCCGCCACCGGCAAGCAGCTGCCCGCGCCGGTGCTCGCCCGTGCCCTGCAGCACGTGACGTTCTCGTCCGACCCGCAGGCGCAGACGTTCCAGGAGCTCGTCGACCACGGCCTCGCCGCGGGCACGCAGAAGAAGGGCTCGATCGACGGGCTGTTCGACCTGCGGCTGCTCAACGAGGTCGCGCCCGCCAAGGCGTCGGCCGACGGTCTCGGCGAGGACTGAGCGCGACATGACCTCCGCCCCCCGACTGTTCCCGAGCTTCGACGGCACCGCGCCCGCCCCGGCGGCGTCGGCCGTGCCGCCCGCCGTGCGCATCGACCACGTGTCCAAGCGCTTCGGCACGGGCCCGCTCGTGCTCGACGACATCTCGCTCGACATCGCCCCCGGCGAGTTCGTGTGCCTGCTCGGGGCGTCCGGGTGCGGCAAGTCCACGCTGCTGAACCTCATCGCGGGTCTGGATGCCCCCACCTCGGGCGGCATCCAGACCCCCGACGAGGGCTCGGCGGTCATGTTCCAGGAATCGGCGCTGATGCCGTGGCTGTCGGCGCGGCGCAACGTCGAACTGGCGCTGCGCCTGCGCGGCGTGCCGCGCGCGGAACGTGCCGACAAGGCGCTCGCGCTGCTCGAGGTCGTGGACCTGAAGGATGCCGCCGACCGCCGCCCGCACGAGCTGTCCGGCGGCATGCGTCAGCGCGTGGCCCTGGCCCGCGCCCTCGCCCAGGACCGTCCGGTGCTGCTGATGGACGAGCCGTTCGCCGCGCTCGATGCCATCACCCGCGACATCCTGCACGAGGAGCTCGAGCGGGTGTGGCGGCAGACCGGCCGCACCATCGT
The DNA here is from genome assembly GCF_035277845.1 of Microbacterium sp. Taxonomy (GTDB): domain Bacteria; phylum Actinomycetota; class Actinomycetes; order Actinomycetales; family Microbacteriaceae; genus Microbacterium. The sequence continues at coordinate 13,553 of NZ_DATEJS010000119.1, read as the reverse complement.
GTTCGTCACGCACAACGTGCGCGAGGCCGCCCGGCTCGGGCAGCGGGTCGTGTTGCTCGGCAGCCGTCCGGGCCGCATCGCGCGCGAGTGGCGGGTCACCGCGACCGCCGGCCGCCGCATCGAATCGCCGGAGGTGGTGGCGCTGTCGCGCGAGATCACCGCGCACCTGCGCAAGGAGATCAGCCGCAATGCCGCATGAGAACACCGTCTCCGCCGACCCCCGGTCGTCGAGCGAGGAGCACAGCGACCCCCGGTCGTTGAGCGAGGAGCGAAGCGACGAGACGAAACGCGACGCCCACGGCGTTTCGGCTCGCTCCGCTCGCTCAACGACCGACACCGCGGACGAGCTGCGCACCCTGGCCGCCGGGCTGGACGCCCTGCAGACGGATGCCGCGACCCGCCCCAGCGCGTGGCGCCGCATCCGCCGGTCCGTGCTCCCCCCGGTGCTCTGCGTCATCGGGCTCATCGCCGCCTGGCAGCTGTACATCGTCGTCGCGAATCCGCGTCCCGACATCGTGCCGGCCCCGGCGGACGTGCTCGACGCGCTCACCTCGACGTGGGACTCCGGTCAGCTCCAGCAGGCGGTGCTCACGAGTCTCGAGCGCGGCATCCTGGGCTTCCTCATCGCCATCGTCATCGGCACCCCGATCGGACTGCTGCTGGCCGAGGTGAAGCCGCTGCGCCGCGCGTTCGGACCGCTCATCTCCGGCCTGCAGGTGCTGCCGTCGGTGGCGTGGGTGCCGGCCGCGATCCTGTGGTTCGGGCTCAGCGACGCCACCGCCTACTTCGTGGTGCTGATGGGCGCGACCCCGTCGGTCATCAACGGGCTCATCGCGGGCATCGACCAGGTGCCGCCGCAGCTGCGCCGGGTGGGACAGGTGCTCGGCGCGAAACGCTGGAGCCTGGCATCCCTCATCGTGCTTCCCGCGGCCCTGCCCGGGTACGTCGCCGGCCTCAAGCAGGGCTGGGCGTTCTCGTGGCGCTCCCTGATGGCGGCCGAGATCATCACGATGGGCGGCACCATGGGCTTCGGCCTCGGCACGCTGCTGAACACCGCCCGCGACCTCGCCGACATCTCGTCGGTGCTCGCGACGATCATCGTCATCCTCGCGATCGGCATCCTCATCGAACTCGTCGTCTTCGCCCCGCTGGAGCGCCGCATGCTGCGCGGCCGGGGCCTGCTGCAAGGAGGAACGCGATGACCGCGGACACCGCCTCCGCCCGCGGACTCGTGCTGCTCGTCGGCGCCGGTCCCGGCGACCCGGGCCTGCTCACGCTGCGGGGCCTGCGCGCCCTGGAGTCCGCCGACGTCATCGTCGCCGACCGCCTCGGCGCGCGCGGCGTGCTCGACGGCCTGGCCGCCGAGGGCGTCGAGCTGACCGCCGAGGTCGTCGACGTCGGCAAGCGGCCCGGCCACCACGCCGTGCCGCAGGATGCCATCAACGCGCTCCTCGTGCAGCTCGCCGAGCAGGGCAAGACGGTCGTGCGCCTGAAGGGCGGCGACCCGTACGTCTTCGGCCGCGGCGGCGAGGAACTCGCCTACTGCCGCGAGCGCGGCATCGACGTGCGCGTCGTGTCCGGGGTCACCAGCGCCATCTCGGTGCCCGCGATCGCCGGCATCCCGCTCACCCACCGCGGACTCGCGACGGCGTTCACCGTCGTCACCGGCCACGACCAGATCACCGAGCTCGGCGGCGGACGCGATCACACCGTCGTGCTGCTCATGGGCATCGGCACGCTCGCCCACGCGGCGATGACCCTCGGCCGGGGCGACCGCGGGGCATCCTGCCCGGTCGCCATCATCGAGGACGGCTTCGGCGACGGCCAGCGGGTCACCGTCGGCACCCTCGAGACCATCGCGCACCAGGCCGCCGCGCGCGGCGTGCGCTCCCCCGCCGTCGTCGTGGTCGGCGACGTCGTGCGCCTCAGCCCCTACGCCCCCTCGCACTTCAGCTCGAGCGACACCGCCTCTGGAAAGGAAGCCGCCCTGTGACCTCCCTCGACCTCAACGTCGCCATCGTCGGAGCCGGCCCCGCCGGCATCTACGCCGGCAACCTGCTCTCCACCGCGGTGAAGGAGCAGGGCGGCCGCGTCGCGATCGACCTCTTCGAGTCGCTGCCCGCGCCCTACGGCCTGATCCGCTACGGCGTCGCGCCCGACCACCCCCGCATCAAGGGCATCGTCACCTCCCTGCACGAGATGCTGGATGCCGGCGTCATCCGCTTCATCGGCAACGTCGAGGTCGGCCGCGACATCGCCCTGGACGAGCTGCGCGACCGGTACGACGCCGTGATCATCGCGACGGGTGCGATCCGGGATGCCGCGCTCGACATCCCCGGCATCGACCTGCCCGGCTCGTTCGGCGCGGCGGACTTCGTCGCCTGGTACGACGGCCACCCCGACGTGCCGCGCACGTGGGACCTGCCCGAGGCATCCGTCGCGGTCATCGGCAACGGCAACGTCGCGCTCGACGTGGCGCGCGTGCTCGCGAAGCACGAGCCCGACCTGCGCTCCACCGAGGCTCCCGACAACGTGCTCGCCGGTCTCGCGGAGTCGTCGGTCACCGACGTGCACGTGTTCGGCCGCCGCGGCCCGCAGGACATCAAGTTCACGCCCATCGAGCTGCGCGAGCTCGGCGAGGTGCGCGACGTCGACATCATCCTGCACGATGAGGACTTCCAGTACCTCGAGGGCTGGGTGGCGCCGAACAACCAGTACAAGGTGATGCTGCGCACGCTCGAGCAGTGGCGCACTCGCGAGGTCGGGCAGGCGTCCCGCCGCCTGCACCTGCACTTCTACCACGCGCCCGTCGAGGTGCTGGGGTCGGCCGAGACCGGCGTCGAGGCGGTGCGGTTCGAGCGCACCGTGCCCGGCGCCGACGGGTCGGTCAGCGGCACCGGCGAGTTCCGCGAGATCGCGGTGGGCCAGGTGTACCGCGCGGTCGGCTACTACGGCACGCCCGTGGTCGACGCCCCGTTCGACGAGCGCCGCGGCGTCGTGCCGAACGTCGAGGGTCGCGTGGTCTCCGCCGACGGCTCGCCGATCGACGGGCTGTACGCCACCGGCTGGATCAAGCGGGGACCGGTGGGCCTCATCGGCCACACCAAGTCCGACGCGCTCGAGACGATCGGCCACGTGGTCGAGGACGCACTCGCCCGCGCGGGACGTTCGACAGGGGAAATCGACGCGTCCGGCGCCGAGCAGACCCCGAACGACCTGTTCGCCCTGTTGAACGACCGCGGCGTCGAGTTCACCACGTGGGAGGGCTGGCTGCAGCTCGACGCCCACGAGCGCACGCTCGGCGAGACCCACGAGTACACCCGCGAGCGGGTCAAGGTCGTCGAGCGCGAGTCGCAGGTCGAGATCTCGCGCGCGTCGGTCGCCGCGCCCGCGAACGCCTGAACGGATGCCGTCATGACCGCTTCACCGGATGCCGCATCGGCCGAACTCCACGTCGACGTGCTCATCGTCGGCGGGGGCCCGGCCGGGCTCTCCGCCGCGCTGAACCTCGGCCGCGCCCGGGCGACGGTCGCGGTCATCGACGCCGACCGGCCGCGCAATGCGGCGACGCTCGTCTCGCACGGGTTCCTCACGCGCGACGGCATCCCGCCGCAGGAGCTGCGGGCCATCGCCCGTGAGGAGCTGGCCGCGTACCCGAACGTGGTGGTGCACCGCCGCACGCGCGTGACGTCGGTCGAGCGCGATGCGGACGGGTTCGTCGCGGCGGTCCACGGCCGGGGTGCCCCGGCCGTCATCCGCGCGCGCTCGGTACTCGCCGCGACGGGCCTGCGCGAGACCCTGCCGGACGTGCCGAACATCCGCGGCTTCTACGGCATGAGCCTGTTCAGCTGCGCGGCCTGCGACGGGTGGGAGCTGCGCGACCAGCCGCTCGCCCTGATCGGCCAGACCCCCGACCTCGCGGGCCGTGCCCGGCTCGTGGCCCGCTGGTCGGACAACCTCATCGTGTTCACGCACGGCGCCGACGTGGTGGATGCCGCGGACGAGGCAGAGCTCGTGGCATCCGGCATCCGCGTCGTCCGGGAGCCCATCACCGAGCTCGTCGGCGACCGCGGCATCCTGACCGGGATCACCGTCGCGTCGGGCGAGACCGTGCCGATCGTCGGCGGCTTCGTGCGGCCGCTGTGGGACCCGGCGGTGGAGTTCCTCGACGGGCTCGACGCCGACACGGACACCCACGGTCACCTCGCCGCCGACCGGTCGGGCCGCACGAGCGTGCCCGGCCTGTATGCCGCGGGGGATGCCGCCGCCCCCGGACCGCAGCAGCTCATCGTCGCCGCCGGCCAGGGTGCCCGCGCCGCCGCTGTGATCATCCACGACCTCGTCGGCGTCGTCACCGCCCACTGACCCGCACCCGCGCCCCGCGCCCGCGCCCCGCGCCCGCGCGCCCCCTCTTCCCTGTTCAAGGGTCACGATCTGCTGGTAGACGTATCCATTCGTGACCCTTGAAGGGACTTCACACTCCTGAACGGGCCCTCAAGACGCATTCAAGGGTCACGATCTGCGGGCTTCAGCAGCAGATCGTGACCCCTGAAGACTCAGGACCCCTGAAGACTCAGGGCCCCTGAGCATGACGTCATGACCGTTCAAGGGTCACGATATGCGGGCGCAAGCAACCAAACGTGACCCTTGAACAGACTCGGATCCCCTCAAGGGGTCATGAACACACTTCAAGGGTCACGATCTGCGGGCACGGGCAACCAAACGTGACCCTTGAACGGAGTGCAGCGGGCGCCGACGCGGGCTATTCGCCGTAGGCGCCGGCATCCGTCACGCCCACGTCGGTGACGTGGAAGTTCTGGAACGAGCGGGACGCGGTCGGCCCGCGCTGGCCCATGTAGCGGTTGCCGTACACGCCCGATCCGTACGGCGCCTCCGCCGCGGACGACAGCCGGAAGAAGCACAGCTGCCCGATCTTCATGCCGGGCCAGAGCTTGATCGGCAGGGTGGCGACGTTCGACAGCTCGAGGGTCACGTGCCCCGAGAATCCCGGGTCGATGAATCCGGCCGTCGAGTGGGTCAGCAGCCCGAGCCGGCCGAGCGAGGACTTGCCCTCGAGCCGCGCGGCGATGTCGTCCGGCAGGGTGACCTGCTCGAACGTCGAGCCGAGCGCGAACTCGCCCGGGTGGAGGATGAACGGCTCGTCGGGAGCGACCTCCACGAGGTGCGTCAGGTCGGGCTGCGGGGTCGCCGGGTCGATGAACGGATACTTGTGGTTGTCGAACAGCCGGAAGTACCGGTCGAGCCGCACGTCGACGCTCGACGGCTGCACCATCGCCGGATCCCACGGGTCGAGCCCGATCCGCTCGTCGTCGATCTCGGCCCGGATGTCGCGGTCGCTCAGCAGCACCGTCCCAGCCTACCGACGGCCTCCCGGCCCGCACAGGCCGGCGTAACGAAGGAGGATCCGGGCGACACGCCGGTCCAAGATGCTGCTGCCCGGCGTGTCCCACGGAACCTCCGACGTTCGGGCGAGGCACCCGACACCCGCCCGCCATCCGGCATCCACCTGCCCGACACCCGGCACCCGGCATCCGCGCGCCCGGCCCCTCAGCGGCCGAGCCCACCGGTCGCCGCGATGATCGCGAGCGACGTCGCCGTCACGAGCACCCACAGGATCGCGCCGAGCACGAGCGGCCGCCAGCCGGCGCGGCGCAGGGCCGGCAGGTCGGTGGACAGTCCGATGCCGGCGAGCGCGGTCGCGATGAGGAACTGGCTGACCTGCACGAGTCCGGCCCGCAGATCCAGCGGGATGACCCCTGTCGAGTTCAGCAGCGCCACCATGACGAACCCGACGAGGAACCACGGCACGAGGCCCAGCACGCGTCGCGGGGTCATCCGGATGCCGCCCGCCGACCGACGCGCCTCGATCACCGACAGCCCGATGCTGATCGGGATGATCATGAGCGTGCGCACGAGCTTGACGACGACGGCGAATCCGAGCGCGGCGGCGCCGAACACTCCGGCGGTCGCCACGACCGAGCTGGTGTCGTTGACGGCGGTGCCGGCGAGCAGGCCGAACGTGTGCGGATCCAGCTGCAGGGCGTGTCCGAGCAGCGGGAAGAGCACGATGGCGAGCACGTTGAACAGGAAGATCGTGGAGATCGCGTAGGCGACCTCGGCGCTGGCGGCGCCGATCACGGGCGAGACGGCGGCGATGGCGGATGCCCCGCAGATGCCGGTCCCCACCCCGACGAGCGTGCGCAGCCGCGGCTCGATCCGCAGGGCACGCCCGACGAGCCACGCACCGGTGAGGCATACCGCGAGCGTCCCGAGCATGACCGGCAGCGACTCGGCGCCCACCTGCAGGATGATCGGCAGCGACAGCTGTGCGCCGAGCAGCACGACCGCGACCTGCAGCAGGAACGTGCTCGAGAAGCGGATGCCGGGCTCGAGGCGTGCCGCGGGGCGACGCACGAGCGCGATGACGACCCCGATCACCACGGCCGGCAGCGCGGAGCCGGCCACGGGCACCAGGCGCCCGACGACGGTCGCGACGGCGGCGGTCGCCACGCACGCGCACACCCCGGCCGACACATCCACGGCACGCAGCGACAGGCGCCGGGGAAGCGTGGGCAACGGAGCGACGTTCATGACTCCACGTTCGCGCGCCTCCGCGATCCCCGGTAGACGGCTCCCGTCGATGGGGGTACAGTCCAGGTTTGTATCTGAAGCCGTCGAGCGAGCGCGCCGCCGCGCGACGAGACGCACGTCCACGACCTGCATCCGCGTCTCGTCTCGTCTCGCTCTGCTCGCTCAACGACCGCCCCACCCCAAGGAGCCGCATGCAGCACGTGCCCGAGATCGACGCGCTCGAGCTGCTCGCCGCCGTCGTGCGCCGCGGCTCCATCGCGGCCGGGGCGCGGGATCTCGGCATCACGCAGCAGTCCGCGTCCGCCCGCATCCGCGGGCTCGAGCGCCGGCTGGGGCTGGAGCTGTTCCGCCGGTCGCCGCAGGGCACCCATCCCACCCCGGCGGGTGAGACCGTGGCGTCGTGGGCCGAGGAGGTGCTCACCGCGGCCGCGCACTTCAGCTCGGGCGTCGAGATGCTCCGGGACGAGCACCGCCGCGAACTCACCGTCGCGGCGAGCCAGACCGTCGCCGCCCACCTGGTGCCGCGCTGGCTGGTCGCCCTGCGTGCGCGTCAGGATGCCGCCGGCCGCATGCCCACCGCGGTGCGCCTGATCTCGGCCAACAGCGCGCAGGTCGCCGACCTCGTGCGCGACGGCCGCGCCGACCTCGGCATCATCGAGTCGTCCCGGCTACCGTCGGGTCTCGCGCGCACGCGGCTCGCGACCGACGAACTGGTGCTTGTGGTCGCCCCGGGGCATCCCTGGAGCGGGCGCACGGTCGCCCTGCCGGAGGTCGCGGACACCCCGCTGGTCGTGCGCGAGGAGGGCAGCGGCACACGCTGGGCGTGGGAGGATGCCGTGCGCGACCGGCTCGGGCGCGACCCCGCCCCACCGGCGATCGAGCTGCCGGCATCCGCCGCGGTCCGCTCCGCCGTCGTGGAGGGACTCGCCCCGGCACTGCTGTCGCGGCTCGCCGTCGCCGACGACCTGCGCCTCGGGCGGCTGCAGGCCGTGCCCATCGCGACGGAGCCGCTCACCCGCCCGATCACGGCTCTCTGGCGCGGCGGCCCGCGCGACCTCGCACCCGCGAGCCGGGAGCTGCTCGACGTCGCCGTCGCCGTGGTCCGCGGCGGCGGAGGCCTCTGAACGGCCGTTCATCCGGCGGTCGCGCGGCGTTCACCACCCGCTGGCAGGCTCTGTCGCGGCCGGTCCGCAGACCGGACCTCCACCCGCCGACTCAGGAGCCGCCATGTTCTCCCGCCCTCGTAAGCTCTCCCTGATCGCCGGCGGCGTGGTGGCAGCCGGCCTGCTCGGCCTCTCCGGCGCAGCCGTGGCCCAGACGCTCGCCGACGGCTGGCCGTACGCACAGAGCACCCCGCCCGCAGCGGCAGACCAGGGCGCCGGCCGCACCTTCACACTGGCGGCTGTCGGCGACATCGCGTGCGAGCCCGACGACGCGCAGAACGCCGGCACCCCGAGCGCGCTCAAGTGCGGCAGCCCGACGCTGGGCGGCTACGACGCCGAGTTCGCGACGGCGAAGCAGGCCGACGCGATGCATCCGGATGCCGTGGCGCTGCTCGGCGACGAGCAGTACCAGGTCGGCAAGCTCAGCGACTTCGAGGGCTCGTTCGAGCAGGCGTGGGGCGGCCTGAAGTTCCTGGCGCATCCGGCGCCCGGCAACCACGAGTACTACGCCTACACGAAGAAGGGCGACCACGAGGCCGGGCAGAACGGTGACGGCTACTTCGCCTACTTCAACGGGCACGACCAGGACGGCGTCCCGAACGCCGCCGGGCAGGCCGGGGCCGACACCGACACGAACCAGGGCTGGTACTCGTACGACCTCGGCAACTGGCACATCGTCTCGCTGAACGCCGAGTGCAACTCCCCCGCGTTCGGCGACGACTGCTCCACGACCGGCGACGGGCTGTTCGCCCAGGAGACCCGCTGGCTCGCCCAGGATCTGCGCGACAACGCCCGGCCGTGCACGATCGCCTACTGGCACCAGCCGACGTTCAGCTCCACGAGCACCGGAACGGCGACGGTGGCCGCCTCCGCTCCCGGCGTCGACAGCGCGGAGGGCGCCGCAGCGGATGCCTGGTGGAAGCTGCTCTACGACAACCACGCGACGCTCATCCTGAACGGCCACGAGCACGCCTACGCCCGCCTGCAGCCGATGGATCCGGCGGGCCGCGTCGACCCGAAGCACGGGATCCCCGAGTTCATCGTCGGCACCGGCGGCGAGGCCGTCGACACCACCGCGGTGAACAGTGACGACAGTTACGCCAACCCGAATGTCGTCACCGCGTTCGACCAGGGCTACGGGGTCATGGACCTCACGCTGAAGCCCAGCGGCTACGCGTTCTCGTATCGGCCGGCGATGACGGCGCCCGGCGCCCCCGCATCCGCGATGTCGTACGAGGACAGCGGCGCCGGCACCTGCCGCGGCTGACCTGCGGGCACGGCGAGTCGACGACGGATGCCGAGGGGCATCCGGTCATCCGCATCACGCCCGAGCGGGTGATCAGCTTCGGCCTCGACGATCCGGGCGGCGGCGGATCAGCCAGTACGGCGGCGGATCCTCGCTCGGACTGAGCGGGGTGTAGGCGCGCCAGACCGAGAAGAACCGGTAGCCGGCGTACCCGATCCCCGCGACGGTGATGCACAGCCCCACCACCACCCCGACGGCGATCGCTCCCGCCAGGGGCACGCCGAAGGCCGCACACAGTCCACCGCAGAACATGCCCGCCACGGTCGCGTTGACGAGCACGCTGAGCAGCGACGACGACGCCAGGATCTGCTCCACCGACCCCCGGTGCCGCAGGAACGAGTACGTGATCCGCATCCCGAGCTCGTCGTCGTTCGTGGATGCCAGGAAGTATCCGGCCGCGACCGGGTCGATGTCGGCGTACCCGGCGCGGATCCGGTTCATCGCCGTGACGTACATGAAGTCCTCCTCCGACACGGCGAGCACCCGCATGAGCGAGAGCAGACCGACAGCGGTGAGGAAGCCGAGGATGCCGAGGGCCGCGGCCGGGAACCACGACGCGAAGTGGGATGCCTGACCGAGCAGACCGATCGTCACCAGACCGGCCGAGACGAGCGTCAGATGGATCGTGATCCGGGTGAGCACCTCGCTCTGCGCGGTGCTGCGCGCGGCGAGCAGCCCCCAGTGCTCCGTCGCGAGAATCTGCAGTCGCCGGGCGAGTTGCGCGTCGTCGTCGCCGTCGGCGGCATCCGTCGCCATGATCCATCTTCCCACCGGGGATTTCCCCGCGGAAGACCCGGCGACGGATGCGTCGGCGTCAGCCCTTCAGCTGCTGGTCGGTGTTCGTGTAGATGATCTCGTCCGCGCGCGTGCCGACGAGCCCGAGCGTGGCACGCAGCAGGGTGGGTGTGATGCCGTCTTTCGGGGGCGGCGTGTCCGCGCCGAGTGTCAGGGACGTGCCGGCCGAGTCGGTCGCGGTGACCGAGTTCAGGTAGACGGTGACGTCGCCCTTCAGCTGCATCCGGTCGGCCTTCGTGATGAGCATCGGACCGGTGGCCTTGCGCACGGTGAGGGCGAAGCCGTCCATCGTGATGCTGTCGGCGCGCAGGCGCAGCACCGGGATGCGCGTCCCGTCGGCGAGCGCGACGCTCACCAGGGCCATGCCCTTCAGGCCGGTGAACGACAGCGAGTCCACGCCGAGCTGCGCGGACGGCTGCGTGAACACCATGCTGTCGTCCTTGGGGAGTGCCGAGACCGGCACCGATTGCTTCTTCGCCGACGTCCCGGGGATGATCCCGGGCGCCGGAACGGGCAGGATGCCGCCGGGCTGCAGCCCGCCCACGCCGCCGGGCAGGCTCGGCGCCGGCAGCGGAAGGGTCACGCCCGGCAGGGATGCGCTCGGCGTCGGAGTGGGCGTCGGTGTCGGAGTCGACCCGGGCGTCGGGCTCGGGCTGGAGCAGGGCAGGATGATGGGGATGCACAGCTGGGCGGATGCCGGCGCGGCCGTGGCCACGCTGCCGCCGGCGACGAGGCATCCGACCGCGAACGCGGAGCCCACCAGCAGGGGAACGCGTCGGCGACTCACGCGGCGGCGTCCGTGGTGTCGGCGCCGTCGGATCGGGCGCGGCGAAGCACAGCCGGCGCCGGGGCGTCCTCGGCGGCATCCGCGCCATCGGCATCCTCGTCGTCAGCACCCGCGTCGAGTCCGGCCGCCTGCGCCCGTGCCGCCCGCGGCATCCACGCGACGACGAGGATGCCGCCGACGCAGCCGAGCAGCATCCCGAGCACGAACCCGCCCAGGTTCACGCCGACGAGCGAGTAGACGGCCACCACCAGCGCGATCACGCCGTAGAACACGTGGTGGGCGGGCATGAGGATCGCGAGCAGGCCGAGCAGCAGCAGCGCGACCGGGATCACCGTCGCCTGGAACCCCTCGATGCCGAGCTGCACGTGGATGTTGCCGAGATCCAGCTGGCTGGACAGGAAGATCTCGACGCCGGCGAGCATCGTGAGCACGCCGCCGACGAACGGGCGGGAGCGGTACCACGCACCGAAGCCCGACGTCGGTGCCGCGTCGGGGCGACGGTGCGGGCCGTTCAGAAGCATCCCTTCGATCCGTCCGTCAGAGCCACGGTCATGCCCGTGAGGGTGAACACCGACGCCTGGGTGCTCCACGCGGTCTGCTCGACGCCCGCGATGCGGACGGTGTCGGAGTCCTGCGCAAAGTCCCCGACCGAGCCCTTCGCCGTGGTGTTCACGTCGGAGGCGTCGACGCCGATGCGGATGTGGCCGAACGTCGCGTTCCCCTTCAGGCCCGTCATGCCGATCTGCAGGTCGCTCGCGGTCGCCGGGTGTCCCCCGCCGCCCGCCGTGATGCGCACGCCGACCTTGCCGAGCGGGGTGTCCGCCGAGACGGCCTGGCAGAGGTCGTAGAGCTTCGCGGACTTGATGTTCGCGATCGCGACCGCGTGCGCACCGCCCTTGGCGTCCTTCGCGACGCCGGAGTACTGGGAGAACCCGGTGCCGTCGAGCAGCGAGGCGCCCATCTGGAACTGGCTGCCTGATACCGCGAACGAGACGGGCACGGCCCCCTGGGCGACGCCGGAGGTCAGCAGGGTGACGGCTGCGGCGACGGGGATCGCGGTCAAGATGACCCGCCCGCGGTGCGACCGGGCGAAGGTGCGGAACTTCATCGTGTCTCCTCTATGACGCGGGGCGACGACGATGTGGCCCCCAGTCCACGACTCTAGAGACGTAATTGACAACCAGTCAATTAGTCCGGGATTAGGCTTCTCTCATGTCCGCGCCCAGTCGCCGACGGCTCACGCCGGATGAGCGTCGCGCCCAGCTCGTGGCGCTCGGCGTGAACTTCCTCGCGGAGCACCCGATCGACGAGCTCACGATGGAGGTGCTCTCCGAGCAGGCCGGGGTCTCGCGCGCCCTCGTCTTCCACTACTTCGGCTCCCGCAACGGCCTGCACCGCGACGTCGTCGCGACCGCCCGCGACAGCCTGCTGCGGGCGAGCGAGCCGCGCCCCGAGCTGCCGCCGGCCGAGCGCTTCCGCGACACGCTGACACGCATCGTCGAGTTCGTCCGCGACCACCGCGGCACGTTCTATTCCCTCGTTCGCGGCGTGGCGAGCGGGGATGCCGCCGTGCGCTCCGTCATCGACGAGTCGCGCGCCGAGAACGCGCGCCGGCTGCTGGAGGTCTACCTCGAGCAGGGATGCCCCGACACCGACCTGCTGCGCGTCGCGCTGCGCTCGTGGGTCGGGTTCGCGGAGGAGCTGATCGTCGAGCTCGTCGTCGAGGCGGAGCATCCGGTCGCCGAGGTCGTGGCCTTCCTGGAGAAGTCCGCGGACGGCGTCGTGGCGGCGGTCCCCCGCTGAGTGGGTGCGAGAATCCTTCCATGACGAAACCCGCGCCGTCCCGAACGGCCAAGGTGACGCGGCGGGTGTTCCTGAGCGCCGGCGTGTCCGCGCTCGCGCTCGGCGGGATCGCCGCGGGCGTGAACGCCGGGGTGCTGCCGGGGCGGACCACCATGTACTCCCTGCTCGGACTCGATGGTCCCGCAGGCGCCATCCCGCACATCGCGGACGTGCCGCTGGTCGCCGGCTCCTTCGTCTCGGCGAAGCGGAAGGGCATCACGACCGGGTGGACGGTGGCAGCGCCCGCGGGTGCGCGGAACGTGCCGGTCGTGGTCGCACTGCACGGCTTCGGCGGGCACCACGACTCGCTGTTCGGCAACGCGCTGGGGCTCGACCGGTTCCTCGCGGCGCACATCGCGAAGGGTGGCAGGCCGATCGCGATCGCCGCCGTGGACGGCGGCAACCGGTACTGGCATCCGCGTCGCGACGGCGACGACCCGGCGGGCATGGTCGTGGACGAGTTCATCCCGCGTCTCAACGAGATGGGATTCGACACCGGCCGCCTCGCCTTCACCGGCTACTCGATGGGCGGCTACGGCGCGCTGCGATTCGGCTGGAAGCTCGGCCCGGAGCGCGTGAAGGCGGTCTCGGCGCTCAGCCCCGCCCTGTGGACCACGGCGCGGGCGGCGGCGAGCATCGCGTTCGACAGCCCCGCGGACTACGCCGCCAACGACCTGTACGGGCGACAGAGCCGACTCGAGGTCCCGGTGCGCATCGACTGCGGTACCGGCGACGGCTTCCAGTCGGCCGTGCGCGCCTACGTGGACGGGTTCCCGAAGCATCCCGCCGGTGGCTTCGAGGCGGGCGGACACGACTATCGGTTCTGGCGGCGTCTTGCGCCCGCCCACGTCGCCTTCCTGGCGGAGCAGCTGTACAGCTAAGGGGTCGGCGGAAGCGGCGGCTCCTGCGGATTCGGCGCAAGCGGCTCATCCGGAGCGGGCACGGTCGGCTCCTCCGGCGGCATCGGTGCCGGCTGCCCCGGATGCGGTTCCGCAGGCTCATGCGGGTCGGCCGGGTCCGGGTCGAGCGGCGTGGGCGGCGCACCCGG
>NZ_DATEJS010000118.1:0-12652 GCF_035277845.1 Microbacterium sp. | reverse complement strand
CGCGCTCCGCTTCGGGCTCTGCCACAAGTGCGCGGCGCAGCTGGCATGGGCGCACCAGGCCGGTACTGGCGGGTTCCTCAGCGTGAACCCGCCGTGCGCCACGTGCGCGCCGCTCGTCGACATGCTGCCGCGGCCGCGCGGCGGTGGGTGGCGCACAGTGCGGGGATCCGCTCAAGACCCACGCAACTGGCCGGTTCGGAACCTCAGCGATCCGGATGGGGTGACGGTAGGGGGTGCGCCCGCTGAGTACACGAACGCTGAACAGGACAGCGCTCACGAGCGAATCGGGCGGCATCGTGGCTGACGCTCGGATCCCGGAGCGGTGGCTCGCCGACAAGCGGGTGCTGCGACTGTCGGCCGAGGCACGATCGAGCTTGGTCATGGCCACGGTGTGGAGCATGTCGAATCGGACCGATGGCAGGATCGAGCGCGCCGATCTGCCGCTGATCCCGACGTTCGTGGCATCCGCCGTCGTGGAGCTGGTCAGCCTCGATCTCTGGACACCGGACGGACCCGACGCCTGGGTGATCGCCGACTACGCGAGGGACCAGACCACTCGGGCCGAGTTCGAGGTCCTCGACAACGCCCGCCGTCGCGATCGCGAGAAGAAGCAACGTCAGCGCGCTGCCAAGAAGGCGTCAGCCTCCGCTGTCCCCGGGGAGAGTACCCGGGGACAGTCCCCCGGGACCGCACAGGCAAGGCAGGCAAGGAAGGCTCGGCAAGTGCTTGGCGAGGATGAAGGCGAAGCTATCGACGAGGTCACAGGCGAGATTGTCGACTGGCCAGCACGGATGCCGGGTGATCTGGATGAGGCGTGGGTGAGTCCGGATGCGCCGGGCGTGGTGATTGGGAGGCCGGCGTGATGCTTGGTGATGGGTTGGAGTACGACGGTGAGCTGGGGCGGTTGGATGCTGTGGCGGATGTGTCGTTGAAGCCGGTGGATTGCACGTGTTCGCCGGCGTCGGAGGTGTTGTCGGTGTTCCCGGGGACGGAGCTGCCGCGGGCGGTGGGGTGGACGCATTTTGCGCCGTGTCGCTACTACGTCGCCGGTTGAGGGTGCGTGTATGGTGTGTCGCGTAGTGGGACGCGCGTCGTCGATCTACCCGGACCCCTCAGCCGGGCCCCGCAGCCGCCGCGAAAGCGCCCGCTGCCGCAGCCAGCTGGGATGGTCCCGCCATATCTGACGCGCGAAGTCGGCGTCGCCGATGCCACTCGAGCGCCACGGATGACTGCAGACGCCCAGGGCGCGAGCCGGTCTTGCCTGCGGGGTATCTGCGACCTGCCGTCGGGACCTGGATTCCATCTTTCATTCGCGCGTCTGGTGCCTCGGTGCGCACGACTCCTTGAGGGAGAAATCATGCCCGTTACTCTGATCGAAGCCCGCGCCGGGATGCGCGAGCTCGGCACGAAGGCGCAGGCCATCGTCGACAACTAGTCCCTGAACCCGACCGCGAAGCTCGCCGAGCTGAACAAGCTGCACGCGCAGCTCGCCGAGTACAAGGGCGTTCTCGCCATCCACGAAGGTGCCAACCTCCTCGCGGGCGGCGGCAACGCGCTCGGCGTCGACGACGGCCGGTTCGGGTTCGCGAAGAACCTGAACCGGATCCCGCGGTTCGCGCTCGACGAAGCTCAGACACTGTCGCTGTTCGAGGCGGTGAAGATGAAGTCGGCGCTGCGCATCGAGACGAAGGACGCGGTTCCGATGGACCCGCGCACCGATCTGCCGGCTCAGTTCCTGGGTGGTGTCGTGGCGGCCGCGCATGAGCCGCTGCGGATCCTCGATCACATCCCTGCATCTCCGATGGAGGGACCGTCGATCGAGTTCATCGCGCACACGTCCACGGTCGGCTCGGCCGGGATGGTGGCGGCCGGCGGCGCGAAGCCGCAGGTGCAGTTCATCACGACGCCGACGATCCTCACCGCTCGGAAGATCGCGCTCTGGACGGCTCTGCTCGACGAGAACCTCGACGACTTCCCGACCTTCGCGGCGTACATCGCGAACGAGCTCCAGCGCCTCATCGTGGACACCGAGAACGACCAGGTCCTCAACGGCGACGGGACCGGCGAGAACCTCAAGGGGCTGCTGCATCAGACGGGGATCCTCACCCGCGATCACACCGCCGATGTGACTGCGGACCCGGATGCGACAGGGCTCGACACGATGGAGATGGCGATCGCCGATCTCCGCACCGGCGCCGCGTTCGTCGACCCGGACATGATCGTCATGCACCCGACGACGTGGTCGAAGCTGCGTCGCACGAAGGATGGCCAGGGGCGTTACATCCTCAACCCCGACCCGTCGTCGTCTGAGGCCAACACGCTCTGGGGGATCCCGGTGCTGCCGACCACGACGTGTGCCGTCGGGACGTCGCTCGTCGCGAACCTCGAGAAGGGCGCTCAGGCGTTCCAGCGCAAGGGCTTCGTCATCGAGACGACGAACAGCGCGGGCGACGCGTTCACCACGAACCAGACCCTCTTCCGTGCTGAAGAGCGACTCACGCTCGGCTCTCCTCGGCCGGCGGCGCTGCTCAAGGTCACCAACCTCTGATCATGAGCGGAGGCGGCAAGCTCGGCACGGCCTACTACGAGCTCATCCCGTCGATGCGGGGGGCGCAGCAACAGATCACATCTGCGCTGGCGCCCGCCGCGTCGGGGGCCGGCGCCGTGGCTGGTCGAGGGTTCTCCCTCAAGTTCGCTGCGATCGCTGGTGGTGTCGGTGGGATCGCCGCCGCCGTCGCGGGTCGTGCTGCGTCTGCGATCACCGGGTTCATCAGCGAGGCTGCGCAAGCATCCGACGCTACGGACAAGTTCCGGCAGACTCTCGCGTTCGCGGGGCTCGGGTCGACCGCGATCGACGGGCTCACCAAGTCGACGCGGCGGTACGCGGACCAGACCGTGTACTCGCTCGCCGACATTCAGGGCATCACCGCCCAGCTCGCAGCGAACGGGGTGAAGGGGTACGGGTCGCTCGCGGAGGCGGCGGGCAACCTGAACGCTGTCGCGGGTGGCAACGCGGAGACGTTCAAGTCCGTCGGGCTCGTGCTCACCCAGACCGCCGGTGCGGGAAAGCTCATCACGGGCAACTGGAACCAGCTCGCCAACGCGATCCCCGGCGCGTCGGGAAAGTTGCAGCAGGCGCTGAAGTCCGCCGGTGCCTACACCGGCAACTTCCAGGAGGCGATGGCCAAGGGACAGATCTCCGCGGACGAGTTCAACGCCGCCATCTTGAAGCTCGGCTTCACCGATGTGGCGAAGAAGGCGGCGACGTCGACGTCGACCATCGAGGGCGCCCTCGGTAACCTGCAGGCGTCGATCGTGGGGGTCCTGTCCGACGGGATCTCGAAGGTGAAGCCGGCCATCACGGGCGTGATCAACTTCGCCGCGACCGGGGTGACCGCCATTGGTTCGCTGTTCGGGCGAATCAGCGGGGTCATCCAGCGGATACTCCATGCCACTCTCGCCCCGGTCGGCGCGGCGGTGAAGCAGTCATTCGGTGGCATCGCGGAGAAGGTCGGTCCGATCTTCGCGGCGATGGGTCCCGCGATCGCGCAGATCCTGCCGCCGCTGCTCCAGCTCTCAGGGCTGTTCAACCCGGTGTCGCTGATCTTCCACGCACTCCTGCCCGTGCTGCCCCAGGTGACCGGGCTGCTCGGAACACTGGCGGCGACGCTTGGCAGCGCTCTGCTGTCCGTGCTGCAGCAGGTCGCACCGATCCTGTCGCAGCTCGCGACGATCCTGACCGGCGTCATGAATCAGGCGGTCGCCGCGCTACTGCCCGTCGTCGTGCAGCTCGTCGGCGTCTTCACCCAGCTCGTGCCCGCGGTGATGCCGCTGGTCGGTGTACTGCTGCAGCTGATCGGGCCGATCATCTCGCTGATAGCTCCGCTGCTGCAGCTGATCGGGCCGATCCTGCAACCCCTGATCGGGCTGTTCGTGGCGATCCTCAAGCCGATCCTCGCACTGATCCAGCCCATCATCGGCCTCCTGGTGCCGGTGCTGAAGATCGTCGCGACCGTGCTGCAGGTCGTGATCACCTGGGTCGCGCAGGCGATCACCTGGTTCGTGAAGCTCGTCACCGGGAACAAGCAGGCAGGGCAACAGTTCCTCGCCGTGTGGAACGGCCTCATGTCGTTCTTCTCCGGCATCGGGCAGTGGTTCGCAGGCGTGTGGAACGGTCTCATCAACGGCATCTCGAGCTTCATCGGGAAGGTCGTCGGGTTCTTCACGTCCCTGCCGGGGAAGATCGGTGACGCGTTCGCCGGTGCCGGGCGGTGGCTGTGGGACGCGGGCGTGAACATCGTCCAGGGGCTGATCGGCGGCATCCAGTCCCTCGCGGGCTCGATCGGTCGATGGTTCCTGTCGGTGATCCCGGATTGGATCAAGGCGCCGTTCATGGCGGCGCTCGGCATCCACTCGCCGTCGACCGTGTTCCACGAGCTCGGTGAATTCACGATGCAGGGCTTCATCAACGGTGTCTCGTCGAAGCAGCGCGAGGTGCAGGACACGGTGACGCAGGTGGCCAATCTGACCGCGTCCGCCGGCATGAGTGGCAGCGGGTCAACGTTCGGAGTCGCAGCGCGCGGCGACACGTACAACTTCAACGGGATCACGACTGACGCGGCCGCGTCGGAGATCTCCGAGAAGATCGAAACGACCAAGCGCCGCCGCGTGTACGCGACGGGGGCGACAGTCCTGGCGGGAGTGAGCTGATGCCCTACATGAGAGCGCACGTAGATCAGACGATCGTCACCATGCTCACCGCGGGATACGACGCGGACCTGATCAAGCTCATCTTCAGCGACCCGCGCACGAGCGAACTTCCGATCGGTGAAGCATTCCAGTTCCTCGGCGAAGTGATCGGAAACCTGTCAGGCCTGGTCATGGCGCTGCGCGACGCCTATCCCGAACTCATCAACCCGATCGTCGAACACCTCGCCCTCACCGCGGCGGCGGACGACGGATAGCTTGCGTCAACGTCACCCGCCTCGAGTTCCGTGGCGGTCCTCGGCGGGAACGAAGGCCGACCACTCGTCGAGTGGTTGAATTAGACACTCCGGTCGGCCTGCGCGAGAACAGTGCCGGCCTCCACACCACGTGCCTCTGGTGCGGAGGCCGGCGCCACTACAGGGGGTCTCGAAATCGCTGTGGGTGGCTTGGCCGCCACTCGATGGGCAGTGATTCCCCCCACCCAGAGATTTTTCTCAAAAACGCGCGTCAGATCGTGATCATGATCGACTCCCAATTGGGACCGATGTGCCGCGCGATTCCGCGGAAGTTCGCGTCGATCGTGCGAACGTTCGCAGACGTCCGCGGACGCGTCCGCGTGACGGAACGTGACGGAACGTGACGCGAATGTGCGATGCTGTGCGCGTGACGACCTGGATGGACTACCACGAAGCAGCGCGACGCGTCGGACGCTCGAGGCGCACGATCCGACTGTGGCGCCTCAACGGAATGCCGATGTCATGGGAGCTTCGGGACGGGCAGCGTTGCAGGGTCGTCGATCAGCGCGTGCTGCTTGCGTGGTGGCGTGAGCGGATGAAGGCGAACCCGGTCCACCAGAACCGACTCCGCCGAGCGGCCCGCGAGTCCGCGGAAAGTCCGCAGGACTCTCAAGAACTCGCCACGACACCCAACACCTGACAACAGGCATATGCCAGGTCAGACGGCAGATCCGTCACGTGCCAACCAGCCTCATCGACCTGATGAAACTACGAGCTGTACTACGGCGTCTGATCCGTCGCAGTGGAAGCGCCCTCCGAGCCCAGCTCGGAGGGCGCTTTCGCGTCGATCTCTGCTTACTCCGAGGCGGCGAGTGCGATCGTTCCGATGCCGAGGGCGGCCAGGATGCCGGCCGAGACCCGCTCGAGCGTCTTCGTCACCCGCGGGCGCTTGAGCCATGTCATCGCGCGTGCCGCCAGCATCGCCACGACGACGAGGTACGCGCAGGCGACCACGGCGTCGATCGCTCCGAGCAGCAGCGTGTCGACCAGGGCCGCGGAGTCGTGGGGCACGAACTGGGGGGCGATGGCCAGGAAGAACAGGCCGACCTTCGGGTTGAGCATCGTCGAGACGGCGCCCGCGAGGAAGCCCGACCGGATGCTGGTGCGGCGCGGCTCGGTCTGCACCGCCCGGGAGTGCTTGCGGCTCGCGAGGAAAGCCGCGACGCCGAGGTACACGAGGTAGAGGCCGCCCACGATCTTCAGCACGCGGTAGAGCTCGGCCGACTCCTGCAGGATCGCGGCGAGGCCGAACGCGACGGCGAGCGCCCAGACCATCGATCCGAGCGCGGAACCGGCGGAGGCGGCGATCCCCGCGCCCTGACGGGCGAGGCTGAACCGCAGCACCAGGAACGTGTCCGGTCCCGGTGTGATCGCGAGCAGGACGCACAGTCCGGCGAAGGCCAGGATCGAGGGTGCTGTCATGAGCGCAGTCTACGGGCCCGCCCCGGCGGGCCGGAAACCGGCTGAGGCCGCCCTGATCAGCCGTAGAAGAGCTTCTCGAACATGCGGCGGGCCCGGCGCGCGGTTCCCATCCAGTCCTCCTCCACCCGGCTCGCCGAACGCGGCGGGTACTCGAGCAGCTGGCCGATGCCGTCCAGGCGCCGTCGATCCGCGGGCAGCACGTCGCTCGTCTGCCCGGACAGCAGCGTGTTGGCCGAGCGCAGCCGGCTGGCGAGCAGCCACGCACTGCGCAGGCGCTCCGCCGCGGCGGAGCCGACGAATCCCGCCGCCACGACGGCATCCAGCGCCACCAGCGTCGAGGTGGTCCGCAACTCCGGGTTCGTCCCGGCGTGCTCGAGCTGCAGCAGCTGCACGAGCCACTCCACGTCGCTGAGCGCACCCGGTCCGAGCTTCAGATGACGCTCGGGCTGCGCCCCCTGCGGCAGGCGCTCGTTCTCGACCCGCGCCTTGATGCGCTTGATCTCGCGGATGCCGTGGGGATCGAGCGTCTTCGGGTAGCGCACCTCGTCGGCCAGCCGCTCGAAGTCCTCGATCAGCCGCACGCTGCCGGCGACGCCGCGGGCCCGCAGCAGCGCCTGCGCCTCCCACGACAGCGACCACCGGCCGTAGTACTCGCGATACGCGTCGAGGGAGCGCACCAGTGGCCCGTTGCGGCCCTCCGGCCGAAGATCCGCGTCGAGGTCCAGAGGCGCGCGGTGGTCCTCGGAGTGGGTGCGGAGCGCCGCCACGAGCTTGCGGGACAGTTCGTTCGCCCGCTCCGGGTCCACGTCGCCGGGCCGGTACACGTAGAGGATGTCGGCATCCGACCCGAAGCCGAGCTCCGCACCGCCGAACCGGCCCATCGCGATGACGGCGAACTCGAGGCTGTCATCGGCGGGCTCCACGATCTCGCGCCGCACCGCGCGCAGCGTGGCCTGGATCGTCACCTCGGTGATCGTCGTCAGGGACGCGGCCACCTGGTGGATGTCGATCGCGCCGAGCACGGCGGCCATCGCGGTGCGCAGCAGCTCGCGGCGCCGCAGCGCGCGCACCGACTTCATGGCATCCCCGATCGTCGCGTGGCGGCCCTGGATCGCCCGGGCCTCGTCCTGGAGTGCGGTGCCGGTGCGCGGTCGCAGCTGATCCGCGTCGTCGAGCCAGCCGGCGGCCTCGGGGATCCACTCCATGAGATCGCCGATGTACTTCGAGCAGCTCAGCACCTGCGTGAGGCTCTCGGCCGCCGTCGACGAATCGCGCAGCATCCGCAGGAACCACGGCGTGCTGCCCAGCCGCTCCGCGATGCGGCGGAACGCGAGCAGCCCCATGTCGGGGTCCGCGCCCTCGGCGAACCAGCTGATCATGACCGGCATGAGGTGCCGCTGGATCGTGGCGGTGCGGCTGAGCCCGCTGGTCAGCGCGGCGATGTGACGGAGGGCGCCCGCCGGGTCGGCGAAGCCGATCGCTGCCAGCCGGTCGTGCGCCTCCGCGGTGGACAGGCTCCGTTCCGCCTCGGGCAGGGCGGCGACCGCCGACAGCAGCGGCCGGTAGAACAGTCGCACGTGGATGTCGCGCACCTCGCGCTTGATCGTCTCCCAGAGCGCCCGCACCGCGTCGCCCGTCTCGGCGAGACCGCTCGCCCGGGCGAGCACCCGGAGATCCTCCGCGCGGGTCGGCAGCAGGTGGGTGCGCAGCAGGCCCCGCAGCTGCAGGCGGTGCTCGAGCACGCGCAGCATGCGGTAGTCCTCGCCGAAGGCCGCGGCATCCGCCCGGCCGATGTAGCCGCCGGTGACGAGGGCGTCGAGCGCCTCGAGCGTGCCCCGCTGCCGGATGTCCCCATCGCTGAGCCCGTGCACGAGCTGCAGCAGCTGCACCGTGAACTCGACGTCGCGCAGTCCGCCCGGCCCGAGCTTCAGCTGGTTCGCCAGCTCGTCGACGGGGATGTGGGCCGTCACCCGCTCCCGCATGCGCTGCACGCTGTCCACGAAGTTCTCGCGCGCCGCGCTCGTCCACACCTTCGGCTGCACCGCGGTCACGTAGTCGGCGCCGAGAGCCATGTCACCGGCGAGCGGCCGGGCTTTCAGCAGCGCCTGGAACTCCCAGCTGTGCGCCCAGCGGTCGTAGTACGACAGGTAGGAGTCGAGGGTGCGCACGAGCGCGCCCTGTTTACCCTCGGGCCGGAGGTTCGCGTCGACCTCCCAGAGCGGCGGCTCGATCTCGACCCCGCTGATTCCCCGCATCGTCTGCACCGCCAGGCGGGTCGCGATGTCGATCACACGGCTGGATGCGAGCTCCGTCGCCGATTCGGCGCCCTCGCAGACGAACACCACGTCGACGTCGCTCACGTAGTTCAGCTCGCTCGCACCGGCCTTGCCCATGCCGATGATCGCCAGCCGTGTCGCGGCGACCTCGTCGTGCGTGAACAGGCCGCCCGGTCCGCGGGCGGACAGCTTGGTGCGGGCGACGCACAGGGATGCCTCCAGGGCGGCACCGGCGGCATCCGCGAGCGTCGACGCGACCGCCGGCAGCACGGTGGCGGCATCCGGAGCCAGCAGGTCGAACACGGCGATGCGGGCGAGCATGCGCCGATAGCGCACCCTCAGGGCGACCCAGGCCTCGTCTCCGGACCGGTCGGCGAACCCGTCCACGGCGCCCACGCTGTCGCACAGCTCGCCCACGAGTTCCGCCGCGGACGGCAGTCCCTCGCGCGCCACGCACAGGTCGGACAGCTCGTCGGGATGCCGCAGGTAGAAGGCGCCGAACCCGTCGGACGCGCCGATCAGGGTCCACGCCGCCTGTTCGCCGTGCGCGTCGGCGAGCACCGCGCGGACGGCCGCAGCGTCCCGGCGCGCGATGCGCACGAACGAGGCGACGGCGGCATCCGGATCGGCCGCCCACGACGCGCCGGATGCGAGCTCGGCCTCGGAAACGCCGGTGAGCCCCGCCAGTTCGACGAGCCCCTCCTGTGCGGCGGCCAGGTTCGCGAACCCGGCTCGGGCGAGCCCGGTCAGGGCTGAGGAGCGATCGCCGGTGGCCATCGGCACCTCAGAGCATCTCGAGGTTGCGCTTCAGTTCGAAGGGCGTCACCTGCGAGCGGTACTCCTCCCATTCGCGCCGCTTGTTCAGCAGCACGTAGTTGAACACCTGCTCGCCGAGGGTCTCGGCGACGAGCTCGGAGTCCTCCATGTATTCGAGGGCATGGTCGAGGCTCGTCGGCAGCGGCGCATAGCCGAGGGCGCGGCGCTCGGAATCGGTGAGCGACCAGACGTTGTCCTCGGCCTCCGACGGCAGCTCGTAGCCCTCCTCGATGCCCTTGAGGCCCGCCGCGAGCAGCAGGGCGTATGCCAGGTACGGGTTCGCGGCGGAGTCGAGCGCGCGGTACTCGACGCGGCTGGACTGGTCTTTGTTCGGCTTGTACATGGGCACGCGCACGAGCGCCGACCGGTTGTTGTGGCCCCAGCAGATGAAGCTCGGCGCCTCGTCGCCGCCCCACAGGCGCTTGTACGAGTTGACGAACTGGTTGGTGACCGCGGCGATCTCGTTCGCGTGGCGCAGGAGCCCAGCGATGAACTGCCGTCCGACGCGCGAGAGCTGGTACTGGGCGCCCTCCTCGTAGAACGCGTTCACGTCGCCCTCGAACAGGGACATGTGCGTGTGCATGCCGCTGCCCGGCTGCCCGCCCAGCGGCTTCGGCATGAAGGTCGCGTAGACGCCCTGCTCGATCGCCACCTCTTTGATGACCGTGCGGAAGGTCATGATGTTGTCCGCGGTCGCGAGCGCATCCGCGTAGCGCAGATCGATCTCGTTCTGCCCCGGGCCGCCCTCGTGGTGGCTGTACTCCACCGAGATGCCGAGGTCTTCGAGCATCCGCACCGACCGGCGGCGGAAGTCGTGCGCCGTCCCGCCCGGCACGTTGTCGAAGTAGCCGGCCGAGTCGACCGGCTCCGGGCCGTCCGGGCCGAACGTGGACGACTTCAGCAGGTAGAACTCGATCTCGGGATGCGTGTAGAACGTGAACCCGGCATCCGCGGCCTTCGCCAGAGAGCGCCGCAGCACGTGCCGGGGGTCGGCGACGGCCGGGCGCCCGTCGGGCGTCGTGATGTCGCAGAACATCCGCGCGGTGGCGTCGATGTCACCCCGCCAGGGCAGGATCTGGAACGTCGACGGATCGGGATGCGCGAGCAGGTCGGACTCATAGGTGCGGGTCAGCCCCTCGATCGCCGAGCCGTCGAAGCCGAGGCCCTCCGTGAAGGCGCCTTCCACCTCGGCCGGCGCGATCGCGACCGACTTGAGGGTGCCCACCACGTCGGTGAACCACAGGCGCACGAACTTGACGCCCCGCTCTTCGATCGTGCGAAGCACGAAGTCCCGCTGCTTGTCCATTCCGTCCCCTTCGGCCACCGGCAGTACGAATCTAGCGGTCCGCGGCGTCCTCCTCCGCCCACTTGCGCGAGCGTTCGCGGATGATCTCCGGCGCGCGCGCCGCTTCCTCGGCGGTGTCGAACGGACCGGCCCGGTCCGGTGCCGGGGTGACCAGTCCTCGTTCGACCTCGCCGGTCTTGAGGTTGTACCAGTACTTCTCGTCGGACATGGCATCCTCCTCGCCGGGCATGCGCCCACGAGTGCGATCCTACTGAGCCGGTGCGGATGCCACATCCCGCCGGACGCAGGTGGCTACGCTGGGGCGCATGACTGAGATCGCCGCCCGCGCCGTCGGCGTCGACATCGGCGGCACCGGGATCAAGGCCGGTGTCGTGGATGTGACCACCGGCACCCTGATCAGCACCCGCGCGAAGGTCGCGACACCCGAGGGAGCCAAGCCGCGCGACGTGCTCGCCGCGGTCGAGCAGGTGCTCGACCTGCTCGACGTCGCCGAGGACAAGATCCCGCTCGGAGTCGCGTTCCCCGCCATCATCAAGAGCGGGCGCACCATGTCCGCCGCGAACGTCTCGGACGAGTGGATCGGCTTCGAGGCGGAGAAGTTCTTCGAGGACGGCCTCGGTCGCGACATCCACTTCGCCAACGACGCGGACGTCGCCGGCATCGCCGAGGTGCGGTTCGGGGCGGCGAAGGATCAGGCCGGCCTCACCATCCTGACCACCCTGGGCACGGGCATCGGCTCGGCCATGATCTACAACGGGGTGCTCGTGCCGAACTCGGAACTCGGGCACGTGCAGCGCGCCAAGCACGGCAAGGACGCCGAGGCGTACGCGGCGAACTCGGTGATGGAGCGGCTGGGGCTCAGCTGGGCGCAATGGGCGAAGCGGCTGCAGTGGTACTACAGCCACCTCGAGTTCCTCTTCAGCCCGGACCTGTTCGTCGTCGGCGGCGGCGTGTCCAAGAGCAGCGACAAGTTCCTGCCGCTGCTGGACCTCAAGACGCCGATCGTGCCGGCCGTGCACCGCAACAACGCGGGGATCATCGGCGCGGCCGCCCTCGCGGCCGACTGAGCAGACGCGGCGCGGTCACGCGACCGCGGACGGGACTGTGCGAATGGGCCGGCCTGTACGCCGGGTTCTGTTCCGGGGCATGAGCCCCTTCGACGGTCATCTCTCTCGACGACACGTTGCCGTGCCGTTCCAGCGGCCTACCCGGGGACTCGGCGGGCCGCGTCGTCATCCCCTGTCTGGCCTTGCTCCGGGCGAGGTTTGCCATGCGGATGCTGTCACCAGCATCCCGGTGGTCTCTTACACCGCCCTTTCACCCTTACCGGCTCGCGCCGGCGGTCTGCTCTCTGTGGCACTGTCTCGCGGATCGCTCCGGGTGGGTGTTACCCACCGCCCTGCCCTGCGGAGCCCGGACGTTCCTCGGCGCAGCGCGGCGGACCGCGTGCGACGCGACCGTCCGGCCGACCCATTCGCCCCTCCATTCTAGGCGGCGCGGTCAGTCCTTCTCGGCCGTCTCCCCGACCTTGACGTCGAGCCGGAAGTCGAGCGGGAACGTCCCGAACAGCAGGTTCGTCGCCGCGTCGGCCGCATCCTGCACCGCCTGCGCCACGCGTTCGGCATGGCGAGCCGGCGTGTGCACGATGAGCTCGTCGTGCAGGAAGAACGCCAGGTGGGGCACGCGCGCGAACAGGATGCCGGATGCCGGTGCGGCCTCGGCCTCGTCGACGGGCTCGAACGCGGCGAGCCGCGCGCGCAGGTCGCCGAGCCAGGCGAGCGCCCACTCGGCGGCGGTGCCCTGCACCACGAAGTTGCGGGTGAACCGCC
>NZ_DATEJS010000117.1:0-16391 GCF_035277845.1 Microbacterium sp. | reverse complement strand
CCCGCGCGCCCGTCCCCGCAGGCCCGTCCCCGCAGGCCAGCCCGCGCCTCCGCGCCTCGACCCCCTCTCCCGTTCAAGGGTCACGTTCTGCGGGTCCCACCGACAGAACGTGACCCTTGAACAACCGGCAGGACGCCGACTCGCGATGCCAGGGCGGGTTCCGGCCGCGTCCCGGGGCAGGGCCGGCTCGAGCATGTGGGCCAGGCTCGCGCACTCCCCACTGTTCAAGGGTCACGTTCTGCTGGTGCCACCCGCAAGACGTGACCCTTGAACCCGCCTGCGGCGCCCTGCGCCCGCACCCCCGACTGTTCGAGGGTCACATTCTGCTGGTCTCACCCACAGAACGTGACCCTTGAACAACCAGCAGGATGCCGGGGCAGGATGCCGGGGCGGGATGCCGGGGCGGGATGCCGGGGAGGCGTGCCGCGGATGAGGCCCGTCGCCGGGCTCCTCCCAGGTGCCCCATGCCAGACTTGGCGCGTGCGTGCGGGGGTCTCACGACCGCATCTGGTGCGGGATCTGACCGTGATCGGGGGGCTGATCGCGGTGGTCGTCGCGGCCACGATCGCGGGCGGCATCCTCGTGTACCGCACCCTGTACGGGCCGGCCGCGTTCGTCACCCACTACCTGCAGCTGCTCGCGTCGGGCCACGCGGTCGAGGCCCTCGCAGTGCCCGGCGTCGCCGTCGACCGCAGCCGGCTGGCCGCGGCCGGACTGCCCGAGGATGCTTCGGACGCCCTGCTGCGGCGGGAGGCGCTGGCATCCCTCACCGATATCCGCGTGGTGTCGCAGCGCACGGTCGGCGACGAGACCGACGTCACCGTGTCGTACCGGGCCGGGTCGTATGCCGGCCGCACGACGTTCGCCGTCGCCCGCGACGGCTGGATCGGCGTCGCGCCGGCCTGGCGGTTCGCGCGCAGCCCGCTCGCGGTGATCGATCTGACCGTGCACGGGTCGGCGACGTTCGAGGTGAACGGCTTCACCCTCGACAAGCGGCAGGCATCCCCCGCGGGCGTCAAGGCGGACCTCGCCGAGCCGGTGCACCTGCTCGTCTTCTCCCCCGGCCTGTACTCGGTGCGGGTCGACACGAACGCGATGACCTCGCGGCCCAAGGCGCTGCTGTCGGACACCCTGTTCCAGCGCACCGCGCTCGACGTGCAGGCCGTTCCCACCGCCGAGTTCCTGTCGGTCGTGCAGACGCGCGTGGACGAGTTCCTCGACGCGTGCGCGAAGCAGCCGGTGCTGCAGCCGACGGCGTGCCCGTTCGGCACGCAGGTCGACGACCGGCTGACGGCCGCGCCGTCCTGGTCGATCGTCACCCAGCCGGTCGTCACGCTGATCCCCGACGGCGAGGGCTGGGACATCCGCCCCGCGCACGCCACCGCGCACCTCACCGTCCCGACCCAGTCGATCTTCGACGGATCGCTGCACACGGTGAGCGAGAACGTGCCGTTCGGGATCACCGGCACAGTCACGATCGATGGCAGCGGTGCGGCATCCATCCGCATCACCGCTCCCCCGAACGACTGACCCCGCACCCAAGCGCCCCAGCCCGGCCCCGCCCAGCCCAGCCCCCGGGCCCCGCACCCGCCGCCGGGATCAGCCCCGGCGGGCGTCCCGGGCCGCGAGCTGGGCGAGCTGGGCGTTGTAGGCCTCCAGCTCGGCGTCCCCGGACCGGTCGACCTGCCGGTCGCGCCGCTTCTGCAGCTTGTCGTCGTTGCGGCTCCACTGGATCGCGACGGTGACCGCGAGCACGAGGGTCGGGATCTCGCCGATCGACCAGGCCGCGCCGCCGCCGATGTACTGGTCGTTGAGCGGCGTCGGCCCCCACGTGCGGCCCATCGAGCCGAACCACTCGGCCACCATGAGTCCGGTCTGCATCATGATCGCGATGCCGAAGAACGCGTGGATCGCCATCACCGCGATGAGCGTCAGCAGGCGGAACGGGTACGGCAGCCGGAACGGCACCGGGTCGATCCCGATGAGCGACTGCACGAACAGGTACCCGGTGATGAGGAAGTGCACCGTCATCCACTCGTGCCCCAGGTGGTCGTACAGCGACCAGCGGAACAGGCCCGTGTAGTAGAAGATCCAGAGCGACCCGATGAACAGCGCGGCCGCGATGTACGGGTTGGTGATGACCCGCGCGAACGGCGTGTGCACCGCCCACAGGATCCACTCGCGGCCGCCGCGGGTGCCGTCGCGGCGCTTGCGGATGGCGCGGGCGGCCAGCGACACCGGCGCGCCGGGCACCAGCAGCAGCGGGATCGCCATGGTCAGCAGCATGTGCCCGACCATGTGCATCGAGAACAGGTACTCGGAGTACGCGTTGACCGGCCCGCAGGTCACCCAGAACAGCAGCAGGACGCCGAGGGTCCACAGCACGGTGCGGTAGATCGGCCACTTGTCTCCGCGGCGGTGCAGGCGCCACACGCCGGCGTAGTAGAAGACGAGGGCGAAGCCGCACGCCAGCAGCCACAGCAGGTCGATGTTCCACTCGGTGAACCACCGCACCACGGTCAGCTCGGGCGGCAGCGGCGCGTTCGTGAGGATCTCGGCCGGGGTCTGCGCGATCGCGACGGTCTCGTTGTTCGGCGGCGGCGTGACCGCGAGCGCGGCGCCCGCCCCGCTTGCGATGCCCATGAACACGAGTTCGAGGGTGATGAGGCCCCAGAAACGGCGGGCGCTGGCCGCTTCGCGGAGCTTCGCGATGAGCCGCGTGCGGTACAGCGCGCCGAGGGCGCCGAGAGCGCACAGCATGACGATCTTGACCAGCAGGATGACCCCGTACGGCGACGCGAAGCCGCCCCACCCGCCGAGGCTGATGATCGCGCGGCCGATGCCCGAGATCGCGACCACGACGAACGCGCACAGGGCGATCGACGAGTAGCGGCCGAGGGCGTCGGCCATCTTCTCGCGGGACAGCGCGGGGCGCACCAGCACCATGAGCAGCAGGCCTCCCACCCAGGTGGCCGCGCCGATGAGGTGCAGGATCAGCGAAGTGACCGCGATGTTGTGGCTGGCCAGCTCCCCGGAGTGGCCCTGCGTGCCCATCGGGATGAGGGATGCCGCCGCGAGCCCCGCCACGATCAGCGTGCTGGTCCAGCCGCGCACCGCGAAGGTGAGGATCGTGAGGCATGCGCCGGCGATCGTGGTGATGAGCCACGACTGGCCGAGTTCGGTGGTGGTGAGCCAGTTGCCCAGCTGCTGCCCGAACGAGGCCTGCAGCGTGACCTGGGCGTTGGAGAAGTTGAGGAAGGCGAGATACGCGACGGTGGCGCTCGAGAGGGTGAACACGGCCGCGGAGACGGATGCCGTGTTCAGCGCGGTCTCCCACGGCTTCGACCCCTGCTCGAGGGCGAACAGCGCCGTGATGAGGGTGCCGACCATGCCGGCCGCCGAGAGGTCGACGAGCAGCGTCGCGATCGGCACGCCGGTGCGCACGAACGGGCCGGGGTCGCCGAGCGGGAGCCGCGCGGCGCCGCCGCCGTACGTGAGCGCGACCGCTGCGGCGATGAGCGCGGCGGCCACCAGGATCGTGGGGCCGACGATCCGCAGCGCACGGGAGTTCACCACCCAAGCGTAGATCGTGCTCGCTGGACCCTCGCCCAGAGGCAGCGCCGGGCGGGGCCGGGCATGACGAAGGGGGGATGCCGGGGCGCAGGGCCCGGGCATCCCCCCTTCGGTCGGGTCTTACTTGACCGCGGCCTTGAGCTTCGAGCCCGCGGTGACCTTGACGCGCGTGCCCGCAGCGATCTGGATCTCCTCGCCGGTCTGCGGGTTGCGGCCGGTGCGTGCGGCGGTGGCGACCTGCTCGAACGCGATCCAGCCCGGGATCGAGACCTTGTTGCCGGCGGCGACGGCCTCGGCGACGGTGCCGAACAGCGCGTCGAGCACGCCCGAGACGGTGCTCTGGCTCTGGCCGGTCGCGCTGGCGATGCTCGCAACGAGTTCGGTCTTGGTGATGGACTTGTCGGCCATGTGGGTTGTCCTCCAGGTGGGCGAGCCCACCTTCTCGTCGGTGACCAGGGTGCTGATTACCCCCCGGCTGGTCGATGCGACCGCGACGAACATACCAAGAAACCGCGGAATTCCGCGGAATTCGGGCCGCTTCACCCCATCTGCGCGGCGTGTTGCGGGTGCTGGAGTGACGGATGTGACGGGTGTGACGTCCTCGCGCGGCCGGCCTCCATGTGCGGATACCGCCGGAACCGTCACCAGCGGAGGAGATGCGACGAGGGGAGGATGCCGGCGCACCGTTCGGTCCTCCGCCCGTCGCATCTCCTCCGCTCGTACCCGGATTCCGCCCCGCGCGGCCGGCATCCTGTCCCGGAAATGCGAGAGGCCGGCATCCCCGAAGGGATGCCGGCCGTGGTGCTTGCTCGACAGCGTCTGTCGGTGTCTCACCAGCTCGAGTGCGTGTCGACGTCTCACCAGCTCGACTTGGTCACACCGGGCAGCTCGCCGCGGTGGGCCATGTCGCGGAAGCGCACACGGGAGATGCCGAACTTCGTCAGCACGCCACGGGGGCGGCCGTCGATGGCGTCACGGCTGCGCAGGCGCACCGGCGACGCGTTGCGCGGCAGCTTCTGCAGGCCGACGCGAGCGGCCTCGCGCTGCTCGTCGGTCGCGTTCGGGTCGATGAGCTGCTTCTTCAGCTCGGCACGCTTCGCGGCGTAGCGCTCGACGACGACCTCGCGCTGCTTGTTGCGAGCGATCTTGCTCTTCTTCGCCATAGGTCAGCGCTCCTCTCGGAATTCGACGTGCTTGCGCACGACGGGGTCGTACTTCTTGAGCACGATGCGGTCGGGGTTGTTGCGGCGGTTCTTCTTGGTCACGTACGTGTAGCCCGTGCCTGCAGTCGAACGCAGCTTGATGATCGGACGGATGTCCTGTGCCTTCTTGGCCATCAGAGCTTCACACCCTTCGCGATCAGGTCCTTCACGACCGACTCGATACCGCGCGCGTCGATCACCTTGATGCCCTTGGCGGACACGTTCAGGGTGACCTTACGGCCGAGCGAGGGCACGAAGTAGGTCTTCTTCTGCACGTTCGGGTCGAAGCGGCGCTTCGTCCGGCGGTGCGAGTGCGAGATGCTGTGACCGAAGCCGGGAACCGCTCCGGTCACCTGGCACACTGCTGCCATTGGTGAACTCCTTAATACCGTGCGACCGGACGGTCGCACCCAAGATCCCTTGTCTGCACCCACGGAAACCGACCCGTTTCCGGGCCGATGATTCGCGGGGGTACGAACTGCGTGCTGGAGTGCGCGCAGACAAAGAGTCAGTCTAGCACGGACTGATCCGCGCCCCCGACGGCGGCATCCTGCGCCCCGCGGCCCCAGCGGAACGCGGACACGGTGGGGTCCCCGTCGAGCCAGAACCGCCACGGGTAGGCGTCCGTCCCCGCGAGACCCGCGACGCCGACGCGCGGGCCGCTCCGGATGCCGGGCACCGGCCCGGCGGGCAGGAACAGCCGGGCTGAGGCCCCTGCCTGCTCCGCGCCGGTGATCGCGTCGATGCCGTCGTGCAGGGGATGCCGCAGCCCGATGGCATCCCCGAGGCGTCCCGGTCCCCGCGCGAGGTCCCGCGGGGTCCGCGCAGCCGGACGCCGGTCGAACGCCGCCGGGACGCCCTCGACGATCTCGCCGGCGCGCAGCAGGATTCCGCCGGCGGAGCCCACCGGCCCCGCGACGACATTGACGCAGGAGTGGATGCCGTGGCTGAGGTACACGTACAGGTGACCGCACTCGCCCCACATCGTGGCGTTGCGCGCGGTGCGCCCCATGCGGGCGTGCGATCCGGGGTCGGGCCGGTCGCCCGTGCCCTGCCCGTGGTACGCCTCGACCTCGGTGAGGCGCACCGCCACTGTGGTGCCGCACGCCGTGACCCGCAGCATCCCGCCCAGCAGCCGGGGTGCGACCTCGAGCGGCAGCCCGCGCAGCGCCTCGCGGCTCGCGGGCACCAACGACTCCGCGCTCACTGGAACGCCACCGGCGACAGCTGGCACCAGGATGCGGCGAAGCCGCGGTACCGGCGCACCTCGCGGCCGGTCGCGAGCTCGACGATGTGCGTCTCGAGGTGCTTGGGCATGGGCATCAGGTAGGTGTCGAAGGTGTCCTTCACGACATCCGGGTCGACGAGGATGGCGGCGTAGCGGGCGCTCGGCGACACGCACGTCTGCATCACGGCATCCGTGCCCGGCACGTGGAAGATCGGGGTCGCCGTGCCCGCGTCGGTGACGCGGTACGCGGTGGTCCCCTCCTCGATGTCGCCCGTGCCGAGGATCGTGAACAGCCGCACGGTGCCCGCCCCGATGCCGGGGATCGGGGTCACGTGCCCCTCGCTTCCCGGGATGAGGCGGCCCGCGGCATCCTTCGCCTGGGACAGCGGATGCTGTGTGCCGGTGGTGAGGTCGATGGCGAACAGCCCGTCGGCGCGCTGCACCACGGCCACCGACGACCCGCGCGCGATGCCCTCGATGTCGACGCCCGCGCCGAGGTCGGTGGCGTCCTTGCCCGTGGAGGCGGTGAGCAGCATCCGTCCGGTGTACGGCAGCACGAGGATCGCGTCGGTATCGGGCACGAAGCGCCAGTCCGACACGCGCGGGTCCTTGCCCGGCACGGCGACCCGGGAGGGTGCCGTGCCGGCGGGCGCGCGCAGCGAGATGGTGTACAGCGCGTTCTCCCGGCTCGTCGGCGTGCCGAGCACCGCATCGGTCCACTCGTAGCCGATCAGGTCGCCGCGGTCGGCGCTCTGCAGGTTGGTGACGTTGCCGACGCCGGGCAGGCGCAGCGACCGGGCGTGGGCTCCGTCGAGGTCGGTGACCAGCAGCTGCGCGTGCTGCGCGGCATCCACCACCGACACGACGAGGTGGTCGCTCGTGGCCCGGAAGTCCTCGATGTGCGGATGCCGGTACACCGCGGTGAGGGTGTCGTTCGCGAGGTTCGTGCGATAGATCGTGTCGACCCCGGGGCCGCGGCGCAGCACGTACAGTTCGAGGCGCGGCGTGCGGAACGTCTCCGTGATCGTCGTGACCGGTCCCCCGCCGAGGCCCGCGACGTCCCGCAGCCGCACGCTGTACCGCGTGTCCTCGTGCAGCGGCAGGGTGAAACGCACCCCGGCGCTGCGGCCCGACGTGTCCACGGTGAAGGCGGCCGCGGGGGTGACCTGCACCTGCCCCGGCCGGATCTTCTCGAGCGACTGGTTGGTGGTCACGATGAGCCGGGATCCGGATGCCGCGACCGCCGCCTGCGGGTCGACCTGCACGGCGGTCACCCGCGGCCCCTGGGACCCTCCCACGACGGCGCCGACGAGGCCCAGGGTGCCGAGCACGGCCGCCACCACCGCGAGCGTGCCGAGGAACGCGCGTCCGCGCCGGCGCCGGCGCGCGGCGGTGCGCGAGCGGCTCCCGTCAGTACTCATACGGGTCCTTCGGCTGCGCGATGGTGCGCACCGACCGGGCATCCACCTCGAGGCCGCCGGCCGCCGTGGTGCGCACGACGCCCGAGACGCGCACCCACTGTCCGGTCTTCAGTCCGCGCGTGGGAAGGGTCGCGCTCACCGGCACCCGCGCGGTCTGCGCGTCGATGACACAGTGCGTGATGACGAGCCGGGTGAGCCCGAACGTGCCGCCCGACCCGGGCGTGACGAAGCCGATGAGGGTGACCGCGTCGCCCTCGAACGCGTCGGGGTTCGTCGCGGTGGCGAACACGCTCGCCCAGTCGCCGACGCCGAACGTCGACGTGTCGCCGTGCGAGGCGAGCTGCACGACGTCCGCGCCGGCGAACAGCGGCGCCGATCCCGTGCTGCGGGTCTGCGCGATGTCGGCGGAGAGGGATGCCGGCGGCCACAGCAGCACCCCGGCGGCGACGACGGATGCCGCGACCCCGCCGGTCACCGCGAGCACGCGGGCGCGACGGGGCGCGTCGTGCCCGTGGTCGTGGTCGTGCCCGTGGGCGTGGGCGTGGGCGTGGGCGGCATCCTGATCGCCGTGGTCGTGGCCGTGGTCGGCCTCCGCGCCGAGGGGAAGCAGGAAGCTCAGCACCGCGCCGACGAGCAGCAGCACCGCCATCGGCACGGCGAGCCAGTCCGACGACGGGTTGAGGTACAGCGCGAGCCGGCCGGTGGCCCAGAGCGTCAGGGTGGCGACGGCGAGCAGCGCGGCGAGGCCCGTGCCCAGCCACCGGTAGCCGACCCACGCCCTACGCAACGAGGTTCACCCCCACCGCGATCGCGAACGCGGCCAGCACCACGAGCACCACCATGCCGGCGAGCACCCGCGCCGTGAAGGTGGTGCGCAGCAGGGCGAGCATCTTGACGTCGACGAGCGGCCCGACGATGAGCAGCGCGACGATCGACCCGGGCGTGAACGTCGACGCGAACGACAGGGCGAAGAAGGCGTCCACGTTGGAGCAGATCGAGACGATCATCGCGAGGAGCACCATCGCGACGATCGAGAGCACCGGGCTCGAGCCGATCGCGAGCAGCGCATCGCGCGGGATGAGCACCTGCACCGCGCCGGCGACCGCGGAGCCGATGATGAGGGCCGGCATCACGGCGCGCAGCTCGACGATGAACTGGGCGAGGCTGCGCGTCCACCGGCCGCCCGGTTCGTGCGTGACGACGTCGCAGGTGTCGAGGAACCGGCGCGTCAGCAGCGCATCCGGGTCGGGATGACGGCTGTACACCCAGCCGATCAGGTTCGCGATCAGGTAGCCGCCCACCAGTCGCGAGACGAGGATGCCGTCCGAGAATCCGAACGCCTGGTACGTCGTGATGATCACGATCGGGTTGACGATCGGGGCGGCCACCAGGAACGTCAGGGTCTCGGGCACGCTGATGCCGCGCATCAGCAGTCCGCGGGCGAACGGCACGTTGCCGCACTCGCACACCGGAACGATCATGCCGAGCAGCGACAGCACGGCCCGTCGCGCCCAGGGAGCACGCGGCAGCATCCGCTCGATGGCGCCCGGCGGCACCCACACCTGCACCACGATCGACAGCACGACGCCGATCGCGACGAACGGCAGGGACTCGAGCAGCACACTGATCGAGAGGGTCAGGCCGTCCTGCACCCGGGTGGGCAGCGCCGGCATGGCGGCCGGCGCGAGCAGGTTCACCGCGAAGGCGAGCGCGAGCAGCAGGATGCCGAGGCCCAGCCCCACGGCCCAGCGCGGCACCGCGGGCCTGTCCGGCGGGGTGCGGGTGACGCGGTACTGCCGCAGCTTCGCCGATGCGGGCTGGGGACGCGTGCTCGCGGGGTCGTCGCGGCGCGTGCGCGGCGCACCGAGACGAGACGGAGCCGTCATGTCGTCAGTGGGCGTCCCGCGCGCGAGCGGCCGCGGCGCGCTCGGCGGTGCAGGCGGCACACAGGCCGAAGATGTCGACGACGTGCTCGGCCTCGGTGAATCCGTGCGCGGCGGCCGTCTGCCGCGCCCACTGCTCGACGTCGGTGGCCGCGATCTCCACCGCGGTGCCGCAGGAACGGCAGATGAGGTGGTGGTGGTGACCGCTCGACTCGCAGGCGCGGTACAGCGCCTCGCCCTCGGGGCTGTGCAGCGTATCGGCGTCGCCCTGGGCGGCGAGCCCGGACAGCGCCCGGTAGACGGTGGCGAGGCCGATGCCCGTGTTGGCGTCGCGCAGGGTCGCGTGCAGGGTCTGCGCGCTCACGAACCCCGGCGCATCGGCGAGCGCCTCGCGCACGCGCTCGCGCTGCCAGGTGTTGCGCTGTGCCATGGCAGCGAGTTTATCGGCGCTGCCTGGACCGGGACCGGGAGCGGTGGCAGCGGTGCGCACGCCCACCGGAATCCGTCGTCAGGCCAGGCTGCGGGCGACGCGGTCGCGCCGGGCGCCGACGGCACGGCAGACCAGGTAGATGACGAACGAGATCGTCGTGATGTACGGGCTCACCGGAAGGGTTCCGGCGACGGCGAGCAGGATGCCGCCCACCGCCGAGACCACGCCGAAGACGGCGGCCAGCACCGGCAGCAGCAGCGGGCCGGTGGCCACCCTCGAGGCGGCGGCGGCCGGCGTCACCAGCAGCGCGAGCACGAGCAGCGCGCCGATGATGTGCACCGCGACCGCGACGACGAGTCCGAGCAGCACCATGAACACGAGCGACACCGTGCGGGTCGGCACGCCGCGCGCCGCCGCCGACTGCGGGTCGAGGGAGTCGAAGCGCAGCGGCCGCCAGATCAGCAGCAGCGCGATCAGCACGACGGCGCAGATGCCGACGAGCCACCCGAGCTGGGCGTTCTGCACCGACACGATCTGGCCGGTCAGCAGGCTGAACCGGTTCGCGCTGCGTCCGTTGTACAGCGACAGGAAGAGGATGCCGAGGCCCAGGCCGAACGGCATCAGCACGCCGATGATCGAGTTGCGCTCCCGCGCCCGGGAGCCGAGCAGGCCGATCATCACGGCCGCGATCAGCGACCCGAGGATCGAGCCGGTCACCACGTCGAAGCCGAACAGCAGCGCGGCGGCGGCTCCGGCGAACGACAGCTCGCTGATGCCGTGCACCGCGAAGGCCATGTCGCGCTGCACCACGAACACCCCGATGAGCCCGCCGACGAGCCCGAGCACGGCGCCCGCCCACACCGAGTTCGCGACGAGGCCCAGGATCGCCCCGTACTCGCCGATGCCGCCGAACATGGCGTTCGCGATGTCCGACCAGCTCATGCGCGGGACTCCTCGTCGTGGTGCAGGTGGGGTTCGTCGGCATCCGGCGCGCCGACCACGACCAGCCGTCCGCCCGCGCGCAGCACGAAGACGGGCACGCCGTAGAGGCGGCTCAGCACCTCGGTGGTGAGCACCTCGTCGGGCGTGCCGAGGGTGAACTGCCCGTTCGCGAGATACAGGATGCGGTCGACCTTGTCGAGCACCGGGTTGATGTCGTGGGTGACGAAGAGGATGCCGGCATCCTTCGCCCGGCGGTGCCGGTCGATGAGGGCGACCACCGCCTGCTGGTTCGCCAGGTCGAGACTCGTGAGCGGCTCGTCGCAGAGCACGAGGCGCGGCTCGTCGGCGAGCGCCTGGGCGACCCGCAGCCGCTGCTGCTCGCCGCCCGAGAGCACGCCGGCATCCCGGTCTCCGAAGCCGGACGCGCCCACCGCGCCGAGCAGCGCATCGACCCGGGCGCGGGTTCCGCGGCGCGGGAAGGGAAGCCCGAAGCGGTGCCCGTCGACGCCGAGCTGCACGAGGTCCCGGCCGCGCAGCGCGGTGTCTCGGGGCAGCGGGCGCTGCTGCGGCACGTACCCGATCGCACGGTTGCCGGCGCGGCGCACCGGCTGGCCGAGAGCGGTCACGGTGCCGGCCGAGAGCCTGTCGAGACCGAGGATGGCGCGCAGCAGGGTGGTCTTCCCCGACCCGCTCGGCCCCAGCACGGCGATGAGCTCGCCGGGCTGCACATCGAGGTCGAGCCCCTCCCACAGCGCGCGGCCGTCGCGCTCGAGCGCGGCACCGGAGATCGACAGCACCGGGGTCATCCCAGGGCTCCCTTCAGCTGGTCGAGGTTGCGCGTCATCCATTGCAGATAGGTGAGCCCGGTCGGCAGGGTCTCCGACCACTCCAGCACGGGGATGCCGCGGGTCTTCGCCTCCGCGATGACCGCGGTGGTCTCCGGGCCGCCGGCCTGCGAGTTGGCGATGAGCGCCCGCACATCGCGCACGCGCAGCAGCTGCGTCGCCTGCAGCATCGTCGAGGGGGGCACGTCGTCGCCCGCCTCGACGGCCTCGCTGAAGGCGGCCGGGGTCGCGTTGTACAGGCCCGCGCCCTGCGTGAGATAGAGCGGCAGCGGCTCGGTGACGAAGATCTGGGCACCGCCGTGCCGCGACTCGAGGGTGGCCTGCTCGGCCTGCAGCGCGTCGATCCCCGCGGTGAAGGATGCCAGGCGGGTGGCGAAGCCGGCCTTTCCGCCGGGGTCGATCCGGCCGAGGTCGGCGGCGATGCGGGAGGCGAGCGCCTTCATGGTGCCGAGGTCGTAGAACACGTGCTCGTTGAAGCCGTCGGGGGTGGCATCCGCTCCCCCGCCCGGCCAGGCGGGCGAGAGGGTCGCCGCAGTCAGCACAGGGACGGCGGGTTTCGGCCGGGCGGCGATCAGCTGCGGCATGAACGGGTCGTAGCCGGCGCCGTTCTGCACGATCAGCTGCGCCCGGTTGACGGCGAGCTGGTCGGCCGCACTCACCTCGAACTCGTGCGGGTCCTCGCTCGGCCGGTCGATGATGGCGGTGACACTGACGGCGGAGCCCCCGACGGCCGCGGCGATCTGCCCGTACACGTCGGTGGACGCGGTGACGCGGATGCGCCCGTCGTCCGGCACCGTCGCACTGCATCCGGCCAGTGCGACGGCGGATGCCACGAGGGCGGCGAGCAGCAGCATCCGGCGGGGCATGCCTCCACTCTACGGCTATTGATAATCATTCTCAAACCCGCGCCTCGCCTCGTTTCCCCGCCCGTCCTTCCCGGCCCGCTCCGCCCAGTCCCGTCCCGCCCCCTTTGCTGTTCAAGTGTCACGATCTGCTGGTTGAACCAGCAGATCGTGACCCTTGAGCAGGGTCAGGAGGGCACCTCAGCGACGCGTGGAGGTCGCGCGGCGAGCACCAAGACGCAGCATCCCGCCACTCAAGTGTCACGATCTGCTGCTCCGACCCGCAGATCGTGACCCCCGAGCAGGGGGGGGAGCGAGCCTCAGCCGCGCCCCTCAGCCGCGACGGGCTCGAGGGTCGCGATCACCGCCGCTCCGCGACCGCCTGACGCAGCACCCCGGGCGGCATTCCCAGGGCCCACTCCGCGGTATCCGTCACGAAGTGCTCGTACGCGGGGTGCTCGAATGAGGCCGCGTCGTTGACATATCCGCCCACGCCGTCCACGGCGATGAAGATGCGCACGCAGGCGGCGAACGGATCCGCCGTCGGGAAGTCACCCGACGCCACTCCGGCGTCGATGATCTCGCTCAGCTGCACGCGGTCGAGCTCCTCCTGCGCGGCGAGCGCCACGCCGATCGCGGGCCGGAACCGGGACAGGTGCCGCGCGTTCAGCCACAGCCGCGTCATGTCGCGGGAGCGCGCGTCCTCGACCCGCACGATGAACTGGGCGAGGCGCTCCATGGGCGTGCCGGATGCCGCGAACAGCTGGGCGCGCTCGGCGGTCGCGGCGGCGGCGAACGCCTCGACCACGAGGTCGTCGGCGACCGGGAAGTAGTGGCTGATCAGGCCTGGTGCGACGTTCAGCCGATCGGCGACGGCGCGCAGCGTGATGCGTTCGAGGCCCTCTTCGAGCGCGATGCCGGCCGCGGTGTCGAGGATCTCGGCACGGCGCTGCTCGGGGCGCTTGCGCGTGCGGGTCGCGGCGGTTGACATCATGGCATCCATCTTATTAACCTAATGACCAATAGGCCATTGGCCAAGCGACCAATAACGCTCGCACCCCGGCGAGGATGTCGGGAAGAGAGGAACCCGTGTCCCTGACCCGCACCGCCACCACCACCGACGACGAGGTGTTCGTCGATTCCGCCGGCCAGCCCGAGACCCGCGGAATCGAGCTCATCGCCGAGGCCGACCGGCACGGTCGTCCGCGCGATCTCTTCTTCGTGTGGGCCGCCCCGAACGTCAGCGTGCTGAACTTCACGATCGGCGCCACGATGATCACGCTCGGCCTGACGCTGTGGCAGGCGGTGCTCGTCATCCTGGTCGGATCGCTGCCCTGGATCTTCACCGGCATCGTGGCCATCGCCGGGCCCGCCGCCGGCACCTCCGGCTCGGTCATCAGCCGCGCGATGTACGGCATCCTCGGCAACAGGGTGCTGGTGGCGTTCACCGGCTGGCTCATCTCGGCCGTGTTCCTCGCGCTGAACTGGCTCGCGTCGTCGTTCATGGGCGCCGACCTGCTCGCGCGGATCGGGCTGACGAACCCGGTCGTCTGGCCGATCGCCGTCACGGTGATCGTCTCGGCGATCACGGTGGTCGTCGCGGTCTACGGCCACGGACTCATCCTGCGCGCCTACACGGGGGTCACGGTCTTCCTGCTCGTGGTGTTC
This sequence comes from Microbacterium sp., assembly GCF_035277845.1. Taxonomy (GTDB): domain Bacteria; phylum Actinomycetota; class Actinomycetes; order Actinomycetales; family Microbacteriaceae; genus Microbacterium. The sequence continues at coordinate 2,357 of NZ_DATEJS010000117.1, read as the reverse complement.
CTCGCGGTCACCGCGTTCGTGCTGCCGCACGTGGACTGGACCTACCGGCCGGCGCAGGAGCTGCACGGCGTCCCGCTCTGGGCCGCGGTCACGATCGGCATCACGCTGCTCGCCTCCACTCCCCTGTCGTACTCGAACAGCCCCGACCTGGCTCGGTACCTGCCCGCGAGCGCGAGCCCCGCGCGCATCGTCGCCGCCACCGCGTTCGGCGGCGCGGTGCCGAGCGCGTTCTTCACGATCGTCGGCGCGCTGCTGGCGACGGGCGTCACCCGGACGCAGCTGGATGCCGGCATCGACGTCGCCCTGCTCGACCTGCTGCCCGCGTGGCTCGGCGTCTTCCTCGTGATCGGCGTCGTGGTCAACACGATCTCGCTCAACGGCATGACCGTCTACAGCTCCTCGATGGCCCTGCAGGCGATCGGCATCCCGATTCGCCGCATCCCGTCGGCCGTCGTGGTCGGCGCCATCGGCACCGCCCTGACGATCTACCTCGTCCTGTCGACGAGTCTCCTCGAGGCCGTGAACCTCATGCTGCAGTTCCTCGTGATCGTGACGGGACCGGCGATGGCCGTGTTCGTCACCGACATCGCACTGCGCCGCAACCGCTACGACGGGCTGGACCTCTTCGACGAGCGCCGTGGCGCGCGCTTCTGGTACACCGGCGGATTCTCGGCGGCGGGCATGACCGCCGTGATCGTCGGCGGCGTCGCCACGGCGCTCGGCCTGTCGACGACGGTGTGGAGCGGGGCGATCTCGACCGCGATGAACGGTGTGGACCTCTCCGTGGAACTCGGCATGATCGTCTCAGCGGTGCTGTACGCCGTCATCCAGAAGTCTCCGCTCGGCGCCGCCGCCAGTTCCCCACTCGCCCTCTCCGACAAGACCCCGCACACGAGGAAGTGACCCGATGATCGACCCCAGCGACCCCGCCGCCACCGGCCCGCACCCGCCGCGCTTCGCCGGCGCGGCACCCGGCCGGCCCACGCTCGGCTCGTGGCAGGAGGCGCCCGACAACCGCTGGGCGTTCAGCAACCTCGCCGAGCTGCTGCCGATGGCGACGGTCTCGCGGCATCCGGCACCGGCATCCGGGTTCTCGGATCTCGCCGCCCTCGGGATGCCGGATCTCGCCGACCGGCTGGAGCGGTCGTACACCGACGCGTTCCTCGTGCTGCGCGGCACCGAGGTGGTCGCCGAGCACTATCGGCCGGGCTTCGCTCCCGACCAGCTGCATCTGCTGATGAGCGTGTCGAAGTCGCTGTGCGGACTCGTGCTCGGCTCGCTCGTCGACGACGGCCTCGTCGACCCGCGGCGCCCGGTGACCGAGTACGTGCCGGAGCTCGCCGGCTCGGTCTACGACGGACCGTCCGTGCAGCACGTGCTCGACATGCAGATCGCGATCGACTACCGCGAGGAGTACACCGACCCGACGAGCGAGGTGCAGACCCACGACCGGTCCGCCGGCTGGCGCGAGCGCCTCGCCACCGACCCGGTCGACGACTACGCGTTCCTCACGACGCTGCGCGGCCCGGGGCGGGTCGGCGGGTTCCAGTACTGTTCGGCCAACACCGACGTGCTGGCCTGGATCATCGAGCGCGTCACGGGCGTCCGGTACTCCGAGGCGCTCTCCGCGCGCCTGTGGAGCAAGCTCGGCGCGGACCGGGATGCCGCCATCACCGTCGACCGCAGCGGCTTCGGCTTCGCGAACGGCGGCGTGTGCACGACCGCGCGCGACCTCGCCCGCGTCGGCCGGGCGGTGCTCGACCGGGGCATGGCGCCAGGCGGCCGGGTCGTGTCGTCCGCGTGGACGGACGCGATCCTCGCCGGCGGCAGCACCACGGCGATGACCGACCCCGGGTTCACGACGGCGTTCCCGGACGGCTCGTACACCCGCCAGTGGTGGTGCATGGGCAACGACCGCGGCAACGTGAGCGGCATCGGCATCCACGGGCAGAACCTGTGGCTCGACCCGAAGTCCGACTCGGTGATCGTGAAGCTGTCGGCGTGGCCCGACCCGGACACCGCCGAGTGGCACGCGCTGCAGACCGGCATCCTGCTCGACGTCAGCGCCGCCCTGGACTGATCCCCGGGTCGCTGCGTTTCGGCTCGCTTCGCTCGCTCAACGACCGGCGGGGGGTGCTGCGCTCGCTCAACGACCGGCGGGGGGCGCTGCGTTTCGGCTCGCTTCGCTCGCTCAACGACCGGCGGGGGCGCTGCGCCCACCCGGTGCCCGGTCGTTGAGCGAGGGAGCGCAGCGACCGAGACGAAACGCAGCGGCCCGCCGGTTCAGTCCAGCAGCAGCGCCGGCTCCTCGAGGATGGACGCCACGTCCGCCACGAACCGGCTCATGCCGTCGCCGT
>NZ_DATEJS010000116.1:0-12669 GCF_035277845.1 Microbacterium sp. | reverse complement strand
CGGCCTGACGCAGCTCGACACCCGGGCCACGGCGCAGATCGCCGGCCGGCTCGACGCGATCGCCGCCGGGGCGGACAAGCTCGGCGCGGGGGCGACGCAGCTGTCCGGTGGGCTCGGACAGCTGGCGGGAGGCATCGACGGGACCGCCTCCGCGGCGAACTCGCTGTCCACCGGCGCCTCGTCGCTCGCGAGCGGCATCGGAACGTACGGAGACGGCACCAAGAAGCTCGCCGACGGCGTGCAGCAGCTCGCCACCGGTGCCGGCACCCTCGCCGGCGGCCTGCATCAGGCATCCGACGCCATCCCGGCGATGAGCAGGTCGCAGTCGAGCGACGTCGCGAACGTGCTCGCCGACCCGGTCACCGCGCAGGGCGTGTCGTCGACGCTGTTCGGGGCATCCGCGATCCCGCTGCTGTCGACCATCGCGCTGTGGTTCGGGGCGCTCGCCTCGTTCATCGCCCTGCAGGCGGTGACACGACGCGTGCTGGCCTCACGTCGTTCGTCCGGTGCGCTGGCGCTGCGCTCGCTGCTTCCGGCCGCCGGCCTCGGCGCCGCACAGGGTCTGCTCGTCGCCGGCGTCGCCGAGATCGCCGCCCGGTACGACGCCGCGACCTGGTGGCCGTTCGCCGGCCTGTGCGTCGTCGCGGGCATCGCGTTCGCCGCGGTGAATCAGGCGCTCGTGGCCGTCTTCGGCGGCACGGGGCGCTGGATCTCCGCCCTCGTCGGGGTGCTCGCCCTCGCGACCGGGATCATCTCGACCGTTCCCGGGGTGCTGGCCTCGGTGGCATCCTTCATGCCGACCGCTCCCGTCTCCCGGGCGCTGCTGGGCGTGCTCAACGGATCCGGTGTCGGCGCCGACGTGGCCGGCATCCTGATCTGGGCCGCCGTCGCGTTCGGCGGCACATGGATCGCCGTCGCCCGCCGCCGCACGACGACCGCGAAGGCGCTGCGCGCCGCCCCGGCACCGGTGTGATCCCGGCGCACGTTTCGCCTCGCGCCCCGACCGCCCGACCGGATCCGGTGCGGCCGGCGTCTCAGCCCGAGGTCGTCAGGCCGCTGTAGACGTGCAGGCCCTTGAAGAACAGGTTCACGATCGTGAAGTTGAACATCACCGCGGCGAAGCCGATGATCGACAGCCAGGCCGAGCGGGTGCCGCGCCAGCCGCGCGTCGCGCGCGCGTGGATGTAGCCCGCGTACACCACCCAGATGATGAAGGTCCACACCTCTTTGGTGTCGAAGCCCCAGAAGCGGCCCCACGCGTAGTTGGCCCAGATGGAACCCGCGATGAGGGTGAAGCTCCAGAAGATGAAGCCGATGATCGCGAAGCGGTATGACAGCGACTCGAGGGTGTCCGAGCTCGGCAGGTTGCGCAGGAACCCCCAGCCCACAGTGACGGGTGCGTCGTCCGGCCCGGCCAGCTGCGCCTGCAGGATCTTGTGCTCGCGGCGCTGCTGCAGCAGCTGCATGACCGACAGGCCGAAGGCGAGCGCGAAGATCGCCGTCGCGAGCGACGCCATGAACACGTGGATGACGAGCCACGGGGACTTCAGCGGGTCCATCAGCGGCGTGATCGGAACGTAGAAGTTCATCACCGACAGGCCGAGCAGCAGCACCACGAGCCCGGTGATGAACGCGCCGAGGAAGCGCAGGTCGTACCGGAACAGCACGATGAGGTACACGCCGATCATCAGCATGGTGCCGGTGAGGGCGAACTCGTACATGTCCGCCCACGGCACGCGTCCGGCGGCGATGCCGCGGGTGACGTCGCCGCCCACCTGGAACAGGAAGCCCAGCCACGTGAGCGCCGTGCCGATGCGCGCGAAGACGGGGCGCGATCGCTCCGCCGGCGTGGCCTTCAGCGCGGCCTCGGCGCGGTCCTGCTCGCGGCGGAGGTCGTCGGCCGATGCGACGGCGGCGGATGCCACGCCGGCACCGACGAGCTCGCGCACCTTGGCGGCATCCTTCGAGTCGAGCGACTTCGCCGAGCGGGACGCGAGGTCCCAGCTGTACGCGATGAACGCGAGCGCGTAGATCGCGACCGCCGTCCAGACAAGCAGCACCGAGAGCTGTTCAAGCGAGGGCATGGCGCTCAGTCTACGCTCGGGGCCTGTGCGGCCCGATCGGCCGTCGAGCCGGGGACGGATGCCACGCCCGCGGCCGCCAGCACCTCGCCGTGCTTGGCCGCCAGGGCGTCGACCGCGGCCTTCAGGGTCGGGTCCTCGCCGCGGGCCAGCGCGGCGTATTCGAGCCGCAGGCCGCCGTCGGCCCGAGTGGCCTTGACCCACATGCGGCGGCGGGGCACGAACAGCGCCAGCAGCAGCCCGGCGATCGCGCACACCGCGAAGCCGAGGGCCCAGGGCCCGGCCGCGTCGTGGTGGATGGACAGCGACACGAATCGCTTGACGGACTCGGCCTGGCCGGTGGAACCCTTCGGCGCGTCGTTCTCGAACGTGATGGTGCCGTACCCCTTCGGCAGGGCCGTCGTCTGCCCCGGGCTCAGCTCGATGGACTTCACGCCGGTCGTCCCGCCGGTCAGCTGGGTCATGCTCGTCGGGTCGAGTGCGTAGACCGACTTCGGGATGCCGTTGTTGATGCCGAGGTCGCCGCCGTAGACGTTGAGGGTGAGCACCGGGTTCAGCAGGTTCGGGTACGCGGAGCTGAACGCGCCGGTGGTGAGCTTCACCTGCGTCGGATAGAGGAACCCGACGAATCCGAGCTGCTCCGGCAGTCCGTCCGCGACCTTCACCACGCCGATCGAGGTCATGTTGGCATCCTGCGGCAGGAACGGGATCGTGTCGTGGAACACCACGTCGCCCTTGGCGTTTCGCACCGTGATCGTCGGCGCGTAGCCGTTGCCGAGGAGGTACACGTCGTCGCCCGCGATCTGCAGCGGGTGGTTCACGCGCACGGTGCCCGTGCTCGCGGCCTGGCCGGGCATCCGGGTGGTCAGGTGCGCGGCGAAGTCGCCGGCCTGACCGGCATCCGCGTCCCCGAAGGGCACGTACGTGACGTCGAACTTGTCGAGCTTGAGCGTGTACGGCGTCAGCGAGTCGGGGTCGACGAACCTGCCGGGGTTGAACGACGAGTAGTCGGTGCCGACGGAGTTGACGAACGTGGTGCCCTCGACGATGACCCGCTGGCCGGTGTACGAGAATCCACCGCCGAGTCCGACCGCGACGAGCACGCCGACGAGCGCGGCGTGGAAGATGAGGTTGCCGGTCTCGCGCAGGTAGCCGCGCTCCGCCGACACGGAGGCCGCACCCCGGGCGTCGTACCGTTCGATCCGGTAGCCGCTCTTGCGCAGCTGCTCGCCGGCGAGGTCGATGGCGCGCGTCGCCGCCGCGTCGGCATCCGCGTCCGGCGCCAGTTCGACGACGGTCTCGCGGTGGTCCTCCAGGCGCGCGAGGCGGGCCGGAGTGCGCGGCGGGCGCGCCCGCAGCGCGGTGAAGTGGTGCTTCGTGCGGGGGATGATGCAGCCGATGAGCGACACGAACAGCAGGATGTAGATCGCCGAGAACCAGGCCGACGAGTACACGTCGAACAGCTGGAACTTGTCGAGGATCGGCGCCAGCGTCGGGTTGGAGCTGAAGTACTGCGAGACGCCGTTCGGGTCGGCGCTGCGCTGCGGCACGATCGATCCCGGCACCGCGGCGATCGCGAGCAGCAGCAGCAGCACGAGGGCGGTGCGCATGCTGGTCAGCTGCCGCCATCCCCAGCGCAGCCAGCCGATCGGACCGAGCCGCGGCGACGTGATGCCGTCGGCGCGCTCGGCGTCGGTGGCATCCGTGCCGTCGATCGCGTCGGCGGGGCGGAGCGGATCGACGGCCTCCGCCCGCTCCCGCACGGAACCGTCAGATGGCCGGCGTGACACCCTGGATCACCCCCACGAGGTCCGAGGTGACCTGCGTCCACAGGCCGGTGACCATGAGAATGCCGAGGATCACCAGCATCCCTCCGCCGATGAGGTTGACCGCCCGGATGTGCCGGCGCAGGAACGCCACCGAACGGGTGGCCCAGCCGAAGCCGAGCGCGATGAGCAGGAACGGGATGCCGAGTCCCAGCGAGTATGCGAGTCCCAGGATCGCGCCGCGCCAGGCCGAGCCGGACTCCATCGACATGCTGAGGATGACGCTCAGGGTCGGTCCGATGCACGGCGCCCAGCCGACGCCGAGGGCGAGGCCCAGGAGCGGAGCCCCGAACAGGCCGAGGCTGCTGCGCACCTGCGGGCGCACGTTGCGCTGCGCGAAGCTGAACAGGCCGATGAACACGAGGCCGAGGAAGATCACGACCGCGCCCATGATGCGGGTGATGAGCACCTTCTCGCGCACGAAGAAGAGGCCCACGGTGCCGCCGAAGATGTTCACCGCCATGAACACGACGGTGAAGCCGGCGATGAACAGCAGCACGCCGAGCACCAGCCGGCTGCGGGCCGGGCGACCGGTGCTGCGCCCGGTGCGGCCCGAGACCGCGCCGCCGATGAAGCCGAGATACCCGGGAACGAGCGGCAGCACGCACGGCGACAGGAACGACACGAGCCCCGCAAGGACCGCGATCGGCACCGCGAGCCAGAGCGCGCCCGCGGCGACGACTCCGGTCACGACCTGCCGTCCAGGGCGTCCTGGATGAGGGTGGAGAGGATCGAGGCATCCGGCAGCTCGCCGATGATGCGCGCGGCCGGGCGGCCCTGCTTGTCGAGCACCACCGTCGACGGGGTCGAGCTCAGCGGGATGATGCCCGCGAATGCAGCCGTCGCCGACTTGGTGTCCGCGTCGATGATGCTCGGGTAGGTGACGCCGTGGTCGGCCGCGAACGACTCGGCGGTCGCAGCCTGGTCGTACGTGTTCACGCCGAGGAACGCGACGGGCTGCCCGGCGAACTCCTTGTACGACTTCTCGAGCTGGGGCGCCTCCTGCCGGCAGGGCGCGCAGTTCGCGTACCAGAAGTTCACGACCGTGACCTTGCCGGTGTAGTCGGACGCGCTCACCTTCTTGCCGTCGGCGAGGGTGCCCGTGAAGTCCACGGCGGCGGGGCGGTCCTTCGGGGTGTACTCCTTCACGGCGAAGTCGCCGGCGATGTAGCCCTTGTTGTCCCCCGCGCGGTACTGGTTCGCGAGGGAGTCGTTCGAGCAGGCCGCCAGGCTCCCGGCGAGCGCCACGGCGGCGAGCACGGATGCCGCCCGCACGACGGACTTTCGGATGGTCATACCGCCCCCACATCGACGGTGCCCTCGGCGGATGCCGGTTCGGCGTAGCCGATCTCGGTCCACTGGTCCCCGTGTCGTTCGAAACTCGTGACGCTCGACAGCGCACAGCGCCGGTGCGTCGGATTGTGCTTGGTCGGCAGGCCCGCGATCGCGAGGTGCGTGACCCAGATCGGCAGCTGGTGCGACACGATGACGGCGTCGCCGGACGGTGTCTGCTGCCAGGCATCCGTCATCGCCGCATCCATGCGGTCGACGACGTCCGCGTACGGCTCGCCCCAGCTGGGCACCGCCGGGCGCACGAGATGGCGCCAGTTCAACGGGTTGGCCAGCGCCTTGCGCATGACCTTGCCCTCGAACACGTTGGTCGGCTCGATGACCCGCTCGTCGACGAGCGGTTCGATGCCGAAGATGTCGGCGAACGGGGCCGCCGACTCCTGCGCGCGCTGCAGCGGAGAGCAGACGATGTGCTGCACGGGGCGGTCGAAGGCGAGCACGTACTCCGCCGCCTGCCGGGCCATCTGCCGGCCCTGGTCGCTCAGCCGGTAGTTCGGGAGCCGCCCGTAGAGCACGCCGTCGGGATTGTGGACTTCCCCATGGCGCACGAGATGAAGGCGGTCGGCGGGCACGGTGTCCAGTGTACGTGGCGAGGTTCTGTGGTCCTCCTGACAGCCACCGTCGGCCCCGGGCCCGCGCGACGCGCGCGGCCGGCCCGGTTCCGGGACGTTCCCCAGGGCGGATCGTCACGGCCCCGGCCGGCCGGGGCCGATCCGGCCGAATTCCCCTGTACAACGTCCCACCGGGCTCCCAGTCCGGCCGGGCGGGGCCGCTCAGCCCTTGCGGCCGAGCAGGTGGAAGACGCGGCTCAGCTGCCGGTACGGGTCGCGGCGCGCGGCCTCGAACTCCACCTCCGCCATCGCCCGCAGCCGCTCCGGGTCCGACACGTCGACCGTCGTGCCGCCGAACTCGAGCCAGTCCGCGAACAGCCACACGCCGTACCAGTCGAGGGGCTCGACGCCGCCCGCACGCAGCAGCTCGCCGAGCTCCGCCACGGTGTCCGCGCGGCCGCGCACGCCCAGCACGCCGACGCCCTCGCGCTCGTCGAACGCGGCCAGCGCATCGGCCCAGCGCTGTTCCAGCGCGGGCTGCACCGCCGACGCGCGGGCATTGCCGGTCATGATCGACACGATGCCGCCGGGCGCCGTGCACCGGCACAGCTGGTCGACCATCGCCGCGGGGTCGTCCAGGTAGCCGAGCACGCCGTGGCACAGCACGGCGTCGAAGGTGCGGCCGTCGACGGATGCCGCGGCATCCGTCCCGTCCGCCTCGAGCAGCGTGACCCGGCCCGCGGCGGCATCCGGAAGGCGCGCGAGCCGCTCCCGCGCGCGGTCCAGCATCGCGGGCGACGAATCGAGCAGGGTGACCTCGTGGCCGGCGGCCGCCAGCGGGAACGACTGGGTGCCCGCTCCCCCGCCGACGTCGAGCACGGTCGCCGGTGCGGGTGGCAGGTGCTCCATCAGCTGCCGGTGCATCACCGCGGTGCGCACGTATCCCTTGGCGGTGTCGTACGCATCGAGGAACCGGTCCGCGAGCACGTCGCCCGACCAGGTGTCATCGGTGGGGATGTCGTGGGGCATGGTCGCAGGCTACGCCCCCGGTAGACTCGACCCTCGTGAGTGAACGCGTCCTGGTCAGCCAGCTGAAGGCCCGTGAAGACGGCCCCGTCTCCGTTTCGGGATGGGTCGAAACCGTCCGCGATCAGAAGAAGGTGCAGTTCGTCATCCTCCGCGACGAGACCGGCGCCGTGCAGCTGGTCAACCCGGCCACGCGTCCCGCCGAGGACGGATCCGAGCAGGATGCCGCCGCCCTCGCCCTCACCGACGTGATCTCGAACCTCGCGCACGGCACGTTCCTGACCGTCACGGGCGCTCTCAAGCACGACGAGCGGGTCAAGCTCGGCGGCGTCGAGATCAAGATCGGCGACCTGCAGGTGGCCGGGGCATCCCTCCCCGAGACGCCCATCGCGGCCGACTCGAGCATGGACAAGCGCATGGACTGGCGCTTCATCGACCTGCGCACGCGCCGCAACAACCTGATCTTCCGCATCCAGACGACTCTCGAGCACGCGATGCGCACGTACTGGATCGACCGCGACTACATCGAGATCCACACCCCGAAGCTCATGTCGAGCCCGTCCGAGTCGCGCGCCGAGCTCTTCCAGCTCGAGTACTTCGGCGACCAGACCGCCTACCTCGCGCAGAGCCCGCAGCACTTCAAGCAGATGGCCCAGGCCGCCGGCTTCGGCAAGGTGTTCGAGATCGCCGACGCCTTCCGCGCCGACCCCTCGTTCACGTCGCGCCACGCGACCGAGTTCACGTCGATCGACGCCGAGATCAGCTGGATCGACTCGCACGAAGACGTCGCGACGATGCAGGAGGAGCTGCTGCAGGCCGCCTTCCAGGCCGTCAAGGACAAGCACGGCGACGAGATCGAGGAGCTCTTCGGGCTCGAGGTCACCGTGCCGACGCTGCCGTTCCCGCGCATCCCGCTCGCCGAGGCGCACCGCATCGTGGAGGCCCGCGGCTACCAGATCCCCCGCACCGACGGCGACCTCGACCCCGAGGGCGAGCGCCAGATCGCGGCCCACGTCAAGGAGACGTACGACCACGACTTCGTGTTCGTCACCGACTACCACCCCGAGATCCGGCCGTTCTACCACATGCGCAACCCCGAGACGGGGATGACGAACAGCTACGACCTGATCTACCGCGGCACGGAGATCACCACCGGAGCGCAGCGCGAGCACCGCGTCGAAGTGCTCGAGGAGCAGGCAGTCGAGAAGGGCCTGGACCCCGCGGGCCTCGAGCACTACCTCGACTTCTTCCGCTACGGCGTGCCCCCGCACGGCGGCTTCGGCATGGGCCTCGCACGCCTGCTGATGCTGCTGCTCGGCGAGTCCTCGATCCGCGAGGTGACGTACCTGTTCCGGGGGCCCACCCGCCTCGCCCCGTAGGCTCCGGATGCCGCGAAGCCCGCCGCGCCTCGAGGGCGGCGGGCTTCGTCGTTCCGTGCGGCATCCGCCGATTCAGTCGGATCGCCCCGATTCAGCACAATCCATGCGGATCCTTGCTGATTCGGGATGATCGTGCTGAATCCGACACGGCGGCGCATCGTCAGTGCATGGTCGGCAGCTCGCCGACCGGTTCGACCCCTGCGGCATCCTCGCCCAGCTCGCCGAGCAGCCCCGAGGAGGCCCTGGCCGTCTCCACCCGGAGAACGTGCGTCCCTGACCCGGGCCGGGTCAGCCGGCGAGGGCGCTGCGCAGACGCGCGGCATCCAGCCGCCAGTGCGCGTGCAGCTGCCCGTCGATGAGCACCACCGGGATCTTCTCCCACCACTGCTCGTAGAGCGCGCGGTCGTCGAGGATGGATGCCTCCACCACCTGGATCTCGTCCGCGCGCTCCTCCGGCAGGTCGGCGAGCACCTGGTCGACGATCTCGTGCGCGACGTCGCACAGGTGGCAGTCGGGCTTGCCGATGATCGTCAGCGTCGTCATCGCGCTCAGAACTCGATCGGGAACCCGACGGCGGCCCATTCGCCGGTACCGCCGTCGACGTTCGTGGCGTCGTAGCCGCGCGCCTCGAGCGCCTGCACGACGCGGGCGGAGCGGCCGCCGACCTGGCAGATCACGTCGAACGCCCCGTCGGGCAGCTCGTCGAGCCGCCCGCCGATGACCGACATCGGCAGGTTGACGGCGCCCGGCACGTGCCCGGCAGCGAACTCGTCGGCCTCGCGCACGTCGATGAGCGGGACGTCCTCGCGCTCGCGCAGCTGATGGACGGTGATCGACTTCATGGATCCTCCTGATCGGGACGGGATGCGACGGCAAACACGAAGCGCCCGTCCGGGAGGACAGGCGCTCGGTGTCGGTGCCGCTTACTTCTTGTTGCGGCGCTGGTGGCGAGTCTTGCGAAGCAGCTTGCGGTGCTTCTTCTTCGCCATGCGCTTGCGGCGCTTCTTGATGACAGAACCCACGGAAAACCTCACTAAGTCGGGGTCTGGACGCGGCGATCGCGTCCGGGATCGGGCAAAACGGAAAAAATGCCTCGGAACAGTCTAGCCGACGTCGCTGACCGGACGTTGCAGTGCCTCGGTGACAGCGGACTCGGGTACGCGGTAGCTGCGTCCGAAGCGGACGGCGGGGAGCTCTCCCCCATGCACCATGCGGTAGACCGTCATCTTCGACACGCGCATCAGCGCGGCGACTTCGGCAACGGTCAGGAAGCGCACGTCGGCGAATTCTGACATTCGGTCCTTCTCCCCAGTCGATTGAGCACACTCTATGGTGTCAGCGGGACCTGTGTAAACCCGCGTGACTCCTGTGATTCGTCGAGGTGGCACGGCGGATCGCGCCGTGCAGGCGGATGCCGGCGTCAGGGCCGGCCCGGCAGGTTGCGCAGCACGCTGTCGAGTGCGTGCTTCGCGGATGCCGCAGCACGCCCGACGACGTCCGCGGCGTGCACGGCCTGCTCGGGCAGGGCCCCGGTCGCGGCGGCGGCGAGCGTCTCATCGTCGGTCTCGAGGAACGGCACCAGCCAGGCGTCGATCTCATCGAGAGGGTGGGTGGACAGCGAGTAGTACCGGTGCTGGCCCTCCTCGCGCACGGCCACCAATCCGGCATCCCGCAGCACGCGCAGGTGCTTCGACACGGTCGGCTGACTGACCCCCAGCTCGCCGACGATCTGCGAGACGCTCGAACCGCTGGGGTGAGCAGAACTGCGATCGAGCAGCAGGCGCAGGATGTCGCGACGCGTGCCGTCCGCGATCACGTCGAAGATATCCGCCATGAGGACAGGTTAGCCGGGCGCCCGCTCCGGTGCATCGTCGGCTCCCCGGGGCCGGGCTAGCATGACGGGGTGGCGCAGAACGGGGGCGATGCGAGGATGCCGCAGCGCGGCGGGTCGCACCTGCACCGCGGCGAATCCCCCGTCACCGCCGGATTCGCCTCCGTCCGCGACTGGCTGCGGCGGATGACGACGGCATCCCCGTCCCGCTTCGCGGTGATCGTCTTCATGACCCTGATCGCGATCTTCACGGCACTGCTGGCGACGCCCGCAGCGTCCGCCGATCACGTCGCGACCGACTTCGCGGACGCGCTCTTCACCGCGGTGTCGACCATCTGCGTCACCGGCCTCGCCACCGTCGACATGGGCGCGCACTGGTCGCCGTTCGGTCACGTGCTCATCTATCTCGGGGTGAACATCGGCGCCCTGGGCGTGCTGACGATGGCCTCCATCCTCGGCCTCGTCATCTCGAAGCGCCTCGGGCTGCGCGCCCGGCTCATCGCGGCGAGCGACTCGAATCCGATGCGCGCCCACGCCGGGCCCGTCAACGAGAGCCAGACCGTGCACCTCGGCGAGGTCGGCGCCCTGCTTGCCACCGTCGCCCTGTCGACCCTCATCATCGAGGCGGCCCTCGCCGTGCTGCTGTACCCGGCGCTGCTCGCCGGCGGGGTCGAGCCGCTCGTCGCACTGTGGGAGGCGCCGTACTACGCGGCGATGGCGTTCACGAACACGGGCTTCACCCCGAACAGCGAGGGTCTCGCGCCCTTCACCCACGACTATTACTTCCTGATGCTCATCATGCTGGGCGTGTTCCTCGGGTCGATCGGGTTCCCGGTGATCCGCAACCTCATGATCTTCCGGTGGCACGTGCGCCGGTGGAGCCTGCACACCAAGCTCACGCTCATCACGACGGTGCTGCTGTTCGTGCTCGGCGGGCTCGTCTTGCTGCTGCTGGAGGCGTCCAACCCGAAGACCCTCGGCGGCGAGGGCGCGGCGGACACGGTGTTCCAGTCGTTCTTCCTGTCTGCGATGACCCGCTCCGGCGGATTCTCCACCTTCGACGTCGGCCAGCTGCACGGGTCGTCGCTCGTCGTCGGCTCGATGCTGATGTTCGTGGGCGGCGGCTCGGCGTCCACCGCCGGCGGCATCAAGGTGACCACCCTCGCGGTGCTCGCCCTCGCCGTCGTCTCCGAGGCCCGCGGGCGCAGCTCGGTGCACGCGTTCGGCCGCCGCATCCCGAGCGACGTGCTGCGCGTCGCCCTCTCGGTCGTCGCGTGGGGCGCCACGATCGTCGCGGTGTCGACCGTCACCATCGCCCAGCTGACGCAGCTGCCGGTCGAGGATGTGCTGTTCGACGTGATCTCCGCGTTCGGCACCGTCGGGCTCTCGACGGGGGTCACCGCCGAGCTCGACGACCCCGCCAAGTACGTACTCGCCGCGACCATGGTGATGGGGCGCGTTGGTACAGTGACACTCGCCGCGGCGGTCGCGGCGACCTCCCGCAAGCGGCTGTTCGAACTGCCCGTGGAAAGGCCGATCGTTGGTTGAAGAGCTGCGCCACGACGCGCCCGTCCTCGTGCTCGGACTCGGCCGGTTCGGCTCCGCGTGCGCGGAGGAGCTCACCCGCCTCGGCCGCGATGTGCTGGCCATCGACGACAGCATGGACCGCGTGCAGAAGTGGGCGGACATCGTCACCCACGCCGTGCAGACGGACGCCCGCGACATCGACGCCCTCAAGCAGATCGGCGCGCAGGACTTCTCGGTCGCCATCGTGGCGGTCGGCTCGTCGATCGAGGCGTCGGTGCTCATCACCGCGAACCTCGTCGACCTCGGCGTGCCCCAGATCTGGGCCAAGGCGATGACCCCCGCACAGGCGAAGATCCTGGAGCGGGTCGGCGCGAGCCACGTCATCTTCCCCGAGCGCGAGGCCGGCGAGCGCGTCGCGCACCTCGTCAGTGAGCGGATGCTGGACTTCATCCGCTTCGACGACGACTACGTGCTCGCCAAGCTCTACCCGCCGAAGTTCATCCGCGACGCTGCGCTGTCGGAATCGGGCGTGCGCTCGAAGTACAACGTCACGGTGGTCGGCGTGAAGTCGCCGGGTAAGCCGTTCCACTACGCCGAGGCCGGCACGATCGTCACCGACCACGACATCATCGTGGTCTCCGGCACCAACCGCGACGTCGACCGCTTCGCCTCCCTGCCGCGCTGACCTCGCCCCCGGTCGTCGGCCGACCGAGCGCCACCCCACCCCTCCGGTCGTTGAGCGAGCGAGCGCCACCCCGCCCCTCCGGTCGTTGAGCGAGCGAGCGCCAGCGAGCGAGACGAAACGCATCTCCCCCGCGCCGACTCCGTTTCGTCTCGCTTCGCTCGCTCAACGACCGGGCGGGAGGGAGGAGCCTCGCTCAACGACCGGGCGGGAGGGAGGAGCCTCGCTCAACGACCGGGCGGGAGGGAGGAGCCTCGCTCGACGACCGGCGGGAGGAGGAGCCTCGCTCAGCGACCGGATTCTGCGGCGAGCTCGCGGGCCCGGGCGAGGGCGGCATCGGTCGCCTCCGCGAACACGGCGTCCAGGTGGGCATCCTGCAGCACGGCGATCGCGCGCTCGGTGG
Organism: Microbacterium sp.; assembly: GCF_035277845.1. Lineage (GTDB taxonomy): Bacteria > Actinomycetota > Actinomycetes > Actinomycetales > Microbacteriaceae > Microbacterium. The sequence continues at coordinate 13 of NZ_DATEJS010000116.1, read as the reverse complement.
TGCCCTTCGGGCT
>NZ_DATEJS010000115.1:0-2200 GCF_035277845.1 Microbacterium sp. | reverse complement strand
GGCGGGATGCTTCCGCCGGCCGACGGCGAGCAGACCCCTGCCGCGTAGCATCGTGGCATGGCGGACGACATGCGGGAGGGCCGGGCGCCGTTCCGCCCGCCCGCCGCCGTCGTCCTCGTCGTGCCGGTGGTGCTCTCCTTCCTCGTGCAGGTCCCCGGCACGGCGTTCATCGGGTACGCGTGGGGCGCACCGCACCTCCTCGTCGTGCTGCGCACCCTGCTGGCCGCCGCGGCCGCACTGGTGCTGCTCGCCGCACGGCGCTTCCCGGGGCTTACTGTCGCCGTCACCGCCGCCCTCGCCACCGGATACGTGCTGATCCCGCCCGGGTACGGGCCGCCGATCATCGCCGTCGGGTTCGCGATCATCGGCGCGGTGGTGCGCCAGCGGGTCTGGTGGGCCGTCGCCGCGGTCGCCGCCGGCTGGACGATCGCGATCGGCGTCGCCGCGGCGGGCGGCACGATGTGGCATCCGTTCCCGGTCATCGCGACCACGCTCGCGCTGGCCCTGTGCTTCGCGATCGGCGCCGGCATCCGCTCCCGCGCCCAGCGCGCCGCGGCGTTCCGCGCCCGGATCGACGCCCGGCGCCGGGCGGCCGAGCAGGACGAGCGCACCCGCATCGCACGCGAGCTGCACGACGTGCTCGCGCACTCGCTCAGCCAGATCTCCGTGCAGTCCGGCATGGGCCTGCACCTCTTCGACCGCGACCCGGAGCGGGCGCGCGAGGCGCTGTCGAACATCCGCGGGCTGGCCGCGACCGGGCTCGACGAGGTCCGCGGGGTGCTGTCGTTCCTGCGCGGAGACGACGCCGCGCCGCTGAGCCCCCAGCCGGTGCTCGCGGATGTCGCCGAGCTCACCGCGCGCCGGTCCGGCCTCGGACTGCAGATCGTGCTCGACGACCGGCTCGGCGGCGACGCGCCCGATTCGGCCGTGCAGACGACCGCCTACCGCATCGTGCAGGAGGCGCTGACCAACATCGTCCGCCACTCCGCCGCGGCGACGGCGCGGGTCGTGCTCGATCGCACCGCCGACGCACTCGTCGTCACCGTCACCGATGACGGCACCGGGGCCGGCGATTCCCCCGAAGGTGCCGGCATCCGCGGCATGCGCGAACGCGCCGCTCTCCTCGGCGGGCGCCTCACCGTGGCTCGCGGCGAGGTGCGCGGCACCGTCGTGCACGCCGTGCTCCCCTGGCACCTGGAGACCTCATGATCCGCGTCGCGATCGCCGACGACCACCAGCTCGTGCGCGCCGGGTTCCGGGCGCTGCTCGAGTCCGAGCCCGACATCACCGTCGTCGCCGAGGCGTCCGGCGGCGGCGAGCTGCTGGCGCTGCTGCGCGGCACGCCGGTCGACGTCGCGCTGGTCGACATCCGGATGCCGGACGGCGACGGTCTCTGGGCGACCGAGCAGATCGCCGCGGATGCCGCCCTCGCCGACGTCCGCGTGGTCATCGTGACGACGTTCGAGCTCGACGAGTACGTCATCCGGGCCGTTCGCGCGGGTGCCTCCGGCTTCCTCGTGAAGGACACCGAGCCGACCGACCTCATCCGCGCGGTGCGGGTCGCGGCATCCGGCGACGCCCTGCTGTCCCCCGGCGTCACCAGACGCCTGCTGACGCGTGCGTCCGAGGGCCTGAAGCCCCCGGTGGCGGATGCCCGTCTCGACGTGCTCACCGAGCGCGAGCGCGAGGTGCTGCGCCTGGTCGCGCAGGGTCTCAGCAACGACGAGATCGCCGCGGAGCTGTTCCTCTCGCCGCTCACCGCCAAGACGCACGTCTCCCGGATCATGCAGAAGCTGCAGGCGCGCGATCGGGTGCAGCTGGTGATCCTCGCGTATGAGACCGGCCAGGTGAACCCCGGCTGGCAGTGAGCCTGCTCCCCGGGAAGCAGCGCAGATGACTCCTCCCGGCGGATGCCCCGAGGCTCCGATCGGAGTGTGCTCGAAGGGTCAGATGCGAACGACGCATCGACGTCCGATCGAGGCTGATATGTCCGCTCTCCTGTCCACCGCCCCCGTCGTCGCCCACTGGGCCGGCGGCCCGTTCTTCTTCCCGTGGTTCTTCCTGATCCCCGTCTTCTGGATCGTGCTGATCATCGTCGTCTTCCTGCTGGTCGGGCGCCGCTGGCGCCGGGCGGCCGCGGACGGCTACGGCCCGTGGGGCCAGAACTCGCCGAGCCGTCAGGCCGAGGCGACCCTCGCCG
>NZ_DATEJS010000114.1:0-4296 GCF_035277845.1 Microbacterium sp. | reverse complement strand
TTGCTGATGCCGTTCGCGATCCGGGCATGGAGCGCGTGGGCGGAGCGGACGACCGCGGCGAGCGCATCGTTGAGCGCCAGGAGTCCGGCATCCGACATCGCGTCGACGTCATCGTCGATCACCGCGCTCGAACACAGTCCGCCGAGAGCTGTGATCCACTGCGCATCCACACGGTCGACCGCCTCCACGAGAGGAGTCAGATGATCGACCACGGGCTGCGCCATGGAAGAAGTCTACGCCTATGGGTTGACCGAGGCAAGCAGGACTTTCAGATTTATTTTCTAATTGCGATCGTGATTCGCGCCGCGTTGAGGCTATCGCGTGGGTCCGACAGCGCAACCGCCGGTGATGCTCCTATTGGTTGTCAAGCTGTGAGGAGCCATGCGCGGTAGCGGTTGGCGAGTTCGTCGTCGCGGCGTTTGCCTCGTTCAACGGTGGAGATGTGCATGGGCCAGACACCGAAGTGGCGAGCAACGGTTTCGAGGCTGATGCCGCGGGCCTGACGGAGGGGACGGAGATCGTCGACGCAGGGGATTTCGACGTGCTTGGTGAGCAGGGTGAAGATCTCGCGGACGACGGCACGTTTCAGACTGCGGATGATCTCCCGCGTTGATCGACCCTCGGCTTGCTTCTTGGCGACGTAGTCGCGGGTGCGCTGCTCGTAGGTCATCCGGACCAGCACGATCCGGTGCAGGGCCGCGTTCGCTTGCCGGTCGCCGCCTCGGTTCAGGCGGTGGCGGGTGGTCTTCCCGCTGGATGCCGGGATCGGGCTGACCCCGCAGAGTGCCGCGAACGATGCTTCCCCGCGGAGGCGCCCGGGGTTGTCTCCGGCGGTCACGAGCAGTTGCGCGGCGATGACCGGACCGACGCCCTTTGTAGCGGCGAGGGCCGGGTTCTCCTCCCGAGTGAGGCGGTCCAGGAGCACCTCGAGACCGGTGATCTCCTCGCTGAGCTGCTGGTGCCGGCGTGCGAGGGACCGAAGCGTGCGGGCGGCGATGGTCGTCACGTCGAGCGCGTCGGCTGGGCGGGTGCCGGCAAGGGTGGTGATCAGGGTTTTATCGGTCATGCCCCGATACTTCTGGCGGATCTTCTCCGGCGCGGTGACCAGCAGGGTTTTGATCTGCACCTGCGCCGCGGTGCGCGCCTTGACCGCGCTGCGACGGGCGACGAGGACGTTGCGGATCGCTTCGACCGGCCCGTCCGCGGTCTTCGGCACCGGCAGATCGGTCTCCGCCAGGACGGTCGCGGCGGCCGCGTACGCGTCGATCGGGTCGGACTTGCCCCGCATCCGCCGGATCTGCCGGTTCGGGCGGATCACCTCACTCACGAGGATGCCGTGATCCCGCAGGACACGGGCGAGACCGGCCCCGTACGAGCCTGTCCCCTCGATGCCGACGCGCAGCAGCACCCCGAATGAGACGATGAAGGCGATCAGCGCGAGGTAGCCCGCCTCGGTGGTCGGGAACTGGCGGTCGCCGAGCTTCCGCCCGGCCGCGTCGATGACCGCGGCGTGGTGGGTGTCGGCATGCGTGTCGACTCCGGCGATGACTTCCACAGCAGGTGTTGTCATGATGGTGGTGCCCTTCTCTAGTTCGGATCGGCAACCGACCGGGCGGGCAGACAGGACGTTGATGGGGGCCTGTTCGCCCAGGCTCCTATGAAGTCATGTCCGCCTGGTCGGCGACCACTGGAGCCCCGCCCACGCCGACGGATCACTGCAAAGGCACCAGGGCCAGTCGGAGGCCGAGTCAGACGCCGGGCGAGGCACTACCAGTCTCAACGTCGGAGGCCCGCACTAAGGTGTGCGGCATGGCGACCGACGGTGAAGTGCTCGCATGGCTGCTCGACTCCGACCCAGCGCTCCGCTGGCAGGTGGAGCGCGATCTCGCGCACGCTCCGCCGGAGACGTGGCAGGCGACGAGGCGCCGCGTCGCGACCGAGGGATTCGGGGCACGACTGCTGGCCGAGCAGGATGCGGACGGTCAATGGGCCGGCGGCGCATTCTTTCCGGCCGGGTTCTTCGGCAGCGCCGAGGCGGATGAGCCCGGCCAGCCGTGGGTCGCGACGACCTGGGCGCTGAAGGATCTGCGGGAGTGGGGCGTCGACGCATCCGTGCTCGGCGACACGGCGGTGCGGCTCGCCGCGAACAGCCGGTGGGAGTACGACGACCTGCCGTACTGGGGCGGCGAGATCGACGTGTGCATCAACTCGTTCACCCTCGCTTCGGGGGCGTGGCTCGGGGCGGACGTGTCCGGTCTCGCGAACTGGTTCGTCACGCACCGGCTCGACGACGGCGGCTGGAACTGCGAGGCCGAAGAGGGCAACTCGACGCGGTCGTCGTTCCACTCCACGTTGAACGCCGCACGCGGGCTGCTCGCGTACGAGCGGTACACCGGCGACACGAGCGTGCACGATGCCCGGCAGGGCGGAGAGGAGTACCTGCTGTCCCGGCGGCTGTTGTTCCGCGCGTCGACGGGCGAGCCGGTCGGCGGGTTCGCGACGGAGTTCGTGGCCCCGAACCGGTGGCGCTACAGCGCGCTCGCGGCACTGGATCACTTCCGGGATGCCGGCGAGCGCAACCCGTCCGCTCCCCGGATGACCGAGGCGGTCGCCGCGGTGCGGGCGGCGCGACAGCCCGACGGCCGGTGGCTGCAGGCGAAGCCGCTGCCAGGGCGCACGTGGTTCGATGTCGACGCGCCCGCGGGCGAGCCGTCGAAGTGGCTGACGCTCGTCGGCACGCGGGTGCTCGACTGGGCGGATGCCGCCGCGCTGGCGGACGACGACCTCGCCTCGGTCGAGTGAGCGGCTCCGTCATGGCCCGCGCCCGCCCGCCCTGACGCGGAGCCCTCTTCAGCACCCCGCCCCGTGTTCAGCCTGCGGCGACCCGCTGGCTCCAGCCCGGCCAGGTTCGGGCGTCGATGACGCAGAAGCGGTTGCCCTCCGGGTCCTCGAGGATGACGTAGTCCGCGTCGGCCGGGTAGCGGTCCCACTCGATCGCGGTCGCGCCGAGGGCGATGAGGCGCTCCACCTCGGCCGCCTGGTCCTGCGCGTAGAGGTCCAGGTGAAGTCGCGGCGGCAGGGTGCGAGTCGACCGCGCCACATCGAGCGACACGTTCGGTCCGCGTCCGTCACGGGAGCGCAGCACGGCGAAGTCGTCGTCGCGCGGCTCGCGCACGACGTAGTCCAGGGCGGCGCTCCAGAACGCGAGCTGTCGCTCCAGGTCCTGCACGCGGATGACGACCGAACCGACGACGAGCATGCCCCCGACCCTACGAGCCGCGCCGCTCGGTGACAACGGCCCTGCGCGCCCAGCCCTTCTCGGCCGGCCCGACGCAGCCGGCCCTGCGCGCCCAGCCTTTCTCGGCGGGCCCGACGCAGCCGGCGCCGGGATCAGCCGGCAGTGGAGGCCCGCACCACCAGTTCGGGGCGGTACACCACATGGCGGCGCTCACCGTCGGCCGCCGACTCGGGTTCCAGTCCGAGCAGCAGCTCGACGGCGGTGGCCCCGATGAGCTGCGCCGGCTGCCGGATGGAGCTGAGCGGCACCACGGCGGCCGCGGCGAACTCGATGTCGTCGTAGCCGATGAGGGCGATGTCGTCGGGCACGCGGATCTCCCGGGTCTGCAGCAGTCCCTGCAGCAGGCCGAGGGCGATGAGGTCGTTCGCCGCGAACACGGCATCGGGGCGGCCGGCGGCATCCCGCGCGGTGATGCGCTCGGCGGCTCGGCGTCCGTCCTCGACGGTGAGGGCCTCGGTGCCGACGAACTCGAGCGTCGCGCCCGGGCATCCGGCCACGGCGCGCTGGGCGCCCTCCAGGCGGTCGGACACCTGCCGCAGCGAGATCGGGCCGCCCGCGAACATGAGTCGCCGCCGCCCGAGCTGCAGCAGATGCTCGGCGGCGAGGCGCCCGCCCTCGAGGTCGTCCACCGCAACCGACGCGAACGCCGCATCCTGCGACTCGCGGTCGACGAGCACCGCGGGGATGCCGTGCTCGCGCATGCGCCGCAGGCGCCGGATGTCGTCGCCGACGGGCGTGACGAGCACGCCCACGACGCGCTGCTCCTCGAACAGATCCAGGTGGGCGGTCTCGCGCGTCTGCTTCTCGTCGCTGTTGGCGACGAGCACGCTGAGGCCCTCCCGTTCGGCGCGCTCCTCGGCGCCCCGGGCGACGTCGCTGAAGAACGGGTTGTGCAGGTCGAGCACGACGAGCCCGATCGTGCGGCTGCGGCCGGCCCGCAACTGCCGGGCGGCGTCGTTGCGCACGAAGCCCAGCCGGTCGATGGCATCCTGCACGCG
>NZ_DATEJS010000113.1:0-10399 GCF_035277845.1 Microbacterium sp. | reverse complement strand
GGTGGTACAGGTACTGGCGGCGCCCGGCGTCGTCCGTGCCGACCGCCTGGATGTGCCCGCGCGGCTCCGCCGAGATCCACACGTCGTCCCACGCGGGCGGGATCACGAGCGCGCGGATGCGGCGACGCACGGCCTCGGGCGCGTCGGCGCCGTGCGCGTCGAGGTACCGGAAGCCGGCGCCGGCGCGCACCCGCCGGAAGCCCGGGTCGACGCCGGGGCGCACACGGACGAGTCTCGGCACGGTCCCTCCTTCGCTGCGGCATCCTGCCTGGTCGTATGCCACCCGGTGCGGTCCGCCCGGGTAAGGGGGTTGCCGGCGCGCGCCGCGGCGGGTACGGCGTGCGATCCGGCGCCCTGTCAACCCCGTCGACCGCCCGCCGCACCCCTTCTACCGTCGACCTCGAATCGGCGAGAGGAGCCACCATGTCCAACCAGCACCCCAACAACCTCCCCCTGCCCCTGGGCGACGAAGACGAGCCCGACACCGTCGAGGTCGACGGCACGCCGGTGCTCGACCCGGACGCGAATGCGGACGACGTCGACAGCGCGGAGGCGGACCGCCTCGCCGCCGAGCACGGGGACGACCCGGACGAACCCGACGACGCGGAGGCGTAGGCCGGGGTCAGTCCCGGGCGTGGTCGCAGGCGTCGGGCCGCGACCACGCCCGATTCATGCGGTCACTCCGCGGATGCCGCGAGCAGCCGGACGGCGGGCAGATCGGGTTCCGCCCAATCCAGCGCGCCGAGGTCGGCGGGCGGCAGCCAGACGAGCCGGTCGTGATCCGTGCTGCGCACCGGGCGGGCTCCGGTGAGCCGGGCCCGCAGGCACGTCAGCCGGATGACGCGGGACCCGACGCGGGTGTCGTCCGTGGTCAGCTCGCCGACGACGTCGATCTCGGCCGACAGCTCCTCGCGGATCTCGCGACGCAGGGCGTCGCCGGGCGACTCCCCCGGTTCGACCTTGCCGCCGGGGAACTCCCACCGGCCGCCGGCGTCCTTGTGCGCCCGGCGCCGGCACGCCAGCACGTGCGGTCCGTCGGCGATGATCGCCGCCACGACGTGCAACGGCTCGACGGCATCCTGCGCTTCGACCACCCGCACAAACTAGCGGACGCGGCGTGCCCCACGCCGCGTCCGCTTCCCCTTGTTTTCCCCTGTCACGCTCCGCACGCCCTCCGGCTGCGATGAAGGGCTGCGAAGCGCGAGTCTTCGGTCGGCCCTGCGGGGCCCGTGATCACGCCCTGCGGCCGGTGATCACCCGCAGCAGCCAGACGATGATCGCGATGACCGCCAGCACGATTCCGATCCAGAGGAGGAAGTTCAGTGCGTGCACGACTCCTCCGGTGATCAGCGCGATGACCGCGAGGATGGCGATGATGATGATCAGGATTGTCATCTCGACTCCCGTCTGTGGTGGATCTCCTCTGTGGTGGATCTCCTGGGTGGATCAGCTTCGACGTTAAGCGGCCGCGGCACGGACACCGAGGGGGTTGACAAACGGATCGATGCGTCGCTATGTACGTGAGAGGAACCGTTGCAGACGAGACAATCCCAGGTCAACGGCCTGTTCCGCGGATCGCCCGTGCGTCCGGAACACCGGAGCGACCGCGTTCGTGGCCTGGCCGAGCCCGACGCGGCAGAGGATCTCCAGATGCTCGCGAGACAATGGTCAACTGCCCGGGCGGCGCTGCACGTCGACGCCTGCCCCACCGCAGTACACGCATTTGCATCCGACAGACATGACAGCGCGTGAGCGGAGAACGACATGGGAACCATCTACTACGGCGGCGGCGAAACCCCGATCGACATCGAAGACCGAGCCCTTGCGCACCTGAAGATCGTCATCGCGACCAAGCTGCGGCGCCGGGAGAGCTTCACCCTGTCGTGGCGGCATCCCGAGGATCAGCCGCGCGGCCGCACGACGATCTGGCTGCATCCGTCCATCCCGTTGCGCTTCGTGTTCGACGAGCCGGTGGCACCGCAGCTGAGCCGGGAGTGGATCGAGGAGCTCGCGCACTCCGCGAACACCTCCGGAGGCATCCAGCTCGTGCCCGAGCACTTCGACACCACGCCCATCTACGTCCCGACGACCGAGCCGGATCCGGATGAGGCTCCGGCTGCCGCGGAGGTCGTCGAGCTCTCCCGGTCCCTCGATGAGGACGACGCCGTGGAGCCGGTCTCATAGCGCCCAGAGATGGCGTCATCTGTCAACCCCCTCGCGGCTCGATCCGAAGACTCCTACTTTGGCCGGACGTCGAGGAAACGGAGACGATCATGACCGCTGCCCGAGACATCATGACATCGGCGCCACAGTGCATCGATGAGGATCAGACTCTGGTCGACGCGGCCAAGGCCATGGACCTGCTCAGCGTGGGGGCGCTGCCTGTCTGCGGAGCGGACCGCACGCTGATCGGGATGCTGACCGACCGGGACATCGTGGTGCGTTGCATCGCGCGCAACGGCGACCCCGCCACGACCCGCACCGGGGATCTGGCGCAGGGGCCGCTCGTGATGGTGCAGGTCGCTGACGATGTCGATCAGGTGCTCAAGACGATGAGCCGGAATCAGGTGCGCCGGCTGCTCGTCGCGGACGGGCACGACCTCGTCGGCATCATCAGTCAGGCGGATGTGGCCCGCTGGGCGTCACCCCAGGATGCCGGCGAGGCGCTCGCAGAGATCTCTCTCTAGCAGGGAGCAGCGACCGGCGGCCGGGGCGCTCACGGGAGCGCCCCGGCCGCGTCGTTGTCCATGGGGTCGTCGAGCGCGGGCTCGGGCACGAGGTACAATCCGCCAGGGGAGTTCGCCGCAATCGCGAGCGCGTCCACCCATGCACGATTCAGGGTGGGCCGACGACTGCCGGCGAACTTGTAGACGAGCGACACCCCGGGGTGCATCCAGACCGTGGTGCGTCCCCCGCCGACGCTGAGGTCCTCGCGCCAGCTGAAGTGGAACGCCTCGCCGCGGCGCAGCTTCGCGCCGATCACAACGAGCAGATGCGCCAACGCGCGGTCTTCGAATTCGGCCTTCACCGACTGGTCGTAGATGAATTTGCCCATCGCTCCCTCACTCGTCGTGGTTCCCTGCCTCATCTTCCCAGGCCGTGCGGTACTCCGTGCCGCGGTCGCCGAGGCGCAGACCGTGGCCGGCCCGGTCACGGCGCGGCTCGAGGCATCCGTCGACGAGCGGACTGACCCCGTCGAACAGCAGAGCCTCGACCAGCTCATGGTCGTGGAAGGACTCCATGTGCACGACGGGCTGCGCGACGCATCCGAGCACCGCATGCAGGGCGGGCGCGGTGTGGGCGCTCAGCGGGATGCCGGCGGCGATGCACTGCTGCGCAGCCCCCAGGAACCCGGTCACGCCGCCGCAGCGCGTGGCATCCGCCTGCAGGGTGTCGACGGCCTGCGCGTCGATGAGGAGGCGGAAGGATGCCGGCGTGTACGCATACTCCCCGGCCGCGATCTGCATGGTCGCGGGCGACCGCTGACGCAACAGATGCAGCCCCGCCAGGTCGTCGCTGGAGACCGGTTCCTCGAACCAGGTGGCCCCGGCATCCGCCGCGATCCGCTCGGCGAGCGCGAGCGCCGGCTTGCGGTCGAGGGCCCCGTTCGCGTCGACGAACAGCTCGACGTCGTTGCCGATCGCGGCACGGGCGACCATGGTGCGGCGCGAGTCGTCGGCCGGGTCGGAGCCGATCTTCATCTTCACCGCTGTCATCCCCTGCTCCGCCCAGCCGGCGAGCTGCCCGGCGAGCTCGTTGTCCGAGTAGTCGGTGAATCCGCCGCTGCCGTAGGCGCGCACGCGGGGGCGCGCTGCTCCGAGCAGGTCGATGAGCGACACGCCGAGGAGCCGCGCCCGCAGGTCGTGCAGGGCGACGTCGAGCGCCGAGATCGCCCCCGCCGCGATGCCCGGCCAGCCCATGTTGCGCACCGCCCGGGCCATCGCCCAGAACGTGTGCGTCGTGTCGAACGGATCCGAGCCGAGCACGACGCGCGCCAGCGTGTCCCGGACGACGGTGAGCGCCGCCGGGGACGCGTACGCGTAGCCCAGCCCGGTCTCCCCCGCCGCGTGCACGATCACGACCACGACGTCGGTGTGGTCCCAGGTCGCCGTACCGTCCGACTCCGGGCGCACCCGGCCGCGCAGGGTGGTGGGGATGCGGTAGGTGCCGGCCTGCACGCGGGACACCCGCGCCCGGCCCTCACTCATCCCGGTGCCCGACGTGCAGGGCGCCCTTCACGCGCTCGACGGCCTCGGTCGCGATGGCCCGTGCCGAGTCCTTGATGACGTCCCGTTCGAACGGGTCGCCCTCGAGCAGGGCCTTGCCCACGTTCTTCGCGTACTCCTTCGTGATGTGCGGCGGCAGCGGCGGCACGTTGCGGCTGACGTATGCGTCGATGAGCGTGACGCCGTCGTGGGCGAACGCCTCGTCGAGCGCCGCGCCGACCTGCTCGTCGTCGTCCACGCGGATGCCCTGGAACCCGAGCAGCCGGGCGTAGCCCGCGTAGTCGACCGATTCGACGTCCTGCGCGCCCCGCCACACCGGGTCGGCGTCCTCGGTGCGCATCTCCCACGACACCTGGGCCAGGTCGTTGTTGTGCATGACGAGGATGACGAGCTTCTTGTTCGTCCATTCGCGCTGATATTTGCGGATGGTGATGAGCTCGTTCATGCCGAGCATCTGGAACGCGCCGTCGCCGATGGTGCACACCACCGTCCGATCGGGGTACGCGAACTTCGCGGCGACCGCGTACGGCATGGCGGCCATCATCGTGGCGAGGCGGCCGGAGAGGTCGCCGCGCATCCCGCGGCGGAGGCGGATGTGGTGCCCGTACCAGTCCGCCGTGGTGCCCGCGTCGGCGGTGACGATCGCATCGTCGGGCAGGCGCGTGTTGAGCTCGTGGAAGAAGCGGCGGGGGTTCGCGCCGTCGTCGTAAGCGACGTACGCCTGCGCCTTCATCTCCTCCTCCCAGTCCCGCATCTCCGCGGCCACCTCGGCCTGCCACGACCGGTCCCGCTTCTCGTCGAGCAGCGGGTTCAGGGCCTGCAGGGTGGCGCGCACGTCGCCCCAGAGATTCACCTCGGTCGGATAGCGGAGGCCGAGCTGCTCGGGCCGCAGGTCGATCTGCACGGCGCGCGCGGACCCGCTCGGCGGCAGGAACTCGCCGTAGGGGTAGTTGGTGCCGAGCAGCACCAGCGTGTCGCAGCGCGCCACCTGATGCAGGCTCGGCAGGGAGCCGAGCAGGCCCAGCTGCTGGGTGTGGTGCGGCACGTCCCCGGGCACCACGTCCTTGCCGCGCAGCGCGGTGATGATGCCGGCCCCGGCCAGCTCCGCGGCGCGCAGCACCTCGTGGGTGGCGCCGGACGCCCCGGCGCCGACCAGGAAGGTGACGCGTTCGCCGGCGTTGATGAGGTCGGCGGCCTGCTGCAGCTGCGCGTGCGACGGCACGACCTGCGCGGACGGCGCGGCGGAGCTCGACCGCGACACCCAGTGCGCGCGCGGCGCCTCCGGCGCGGGCATCGCCTGCACGTCGTGCGGCAGCACGACCACCGCGGGCTGCAGCCGCAGCTTCGCGGTGCGGAAGGCGGCATCCACCACGGCCTCGACCTGGGCCGGGCTCACGATGGTCTGCACATAGCAGGCGACATCCTGGAACACCCGCTCGAGGTTGTTCTCCTGCTGATTGGCCGTGCCGAGCGCGGCGAGACCCTGCTGGCCGACGATGGCGACGACGGGCTGGTTGTCCATCTGCGCGTCGTACAGGCCGTTGAGCATGTGGAACGCACCCGGACTGGACGTGGCGACGCACACGCCGACCTCTCCCGTGAACTTGGCATGCGCGGTCGCCATCAGCGCGCAGATCTCCTCATGCGTCGGGCGCACGTACTTCAGGCCGTCGTCGCGGCGGTCGTCCGCGCCGAGCGCTCCGTCGAACGCGCCGATGCCGTCGCCGGGGAACCCGTAGATGCGGGTGACTCCCCACTCCTTGAGCAGCTCGATCACGAGATCGCTGACTGTCCTGGTCATGATGTTCCCTTTCTCTGTGCGATGTCCGGTCGGCTCACCCGGGCACCGGGCCGCCGGGCGCGGCCGCGAGGCGATCGGCGGCGCGCGCGGCGATCGCCATGATGGTGAGGGCGGGGTTCGCGCTGCCCTGCGTGGGCAGCACGCTGCCGTCGGTGACGAGCAGGTTGCGCACGGCGAACGCCCGGCAGTCGCGGTCGACGACGCCCTGTTCGGGGGTCTCGCCCATGCGCGCCCCGCCGACGAGGTGCGCGAACCGCTGGATCGTCATGGTCTCGGTCGCGCCGGCCGCGTGCAGGATCTCCCGCATGACCCGCTCCGCCGCCTCGACCAGCATCCGGTCGTTGTCGCACTGGCTGTACGCGAACCGCGGGATGCGCATGCCGTCGGGGCCCTCCACGTCCGTGAGCGTGACCCGGTTGTCCGGGAGCGGCAGGAATTCGCACAGCGCGCCCAGGCAGGCCCAGTGCACGTAGTCCGCCATCCGCTGTCGCATCTCGTGCCCCCAGTGCCCTTGGGCCATGACGTGCTCCGCCCACGTGATGGGAAGCGGTGAGACGTTCTGGATGCTGAAGCCCCGCTTGCACGGCCGGGCCGGATCGGTCTCGTAGAACTGCTCGGTGCTCACCTCGGGGGGCGGCGCCTTGAACATGCGGATCTCCTCGGCGAAGCGCCCGGCCGTCTGCGGGGCGCCTTGCACCATCACGTACCGGCCGACGAGGTCGTGGTCGTTGCACAGGCCGTCGGGGAACCGCCGCGAGGTGGAGCTCAGCAGCAGCCGAGGAGTCTCGATCGAGTAGCCCGCGACGATCACGACCCGGGCGCGCTGGAAATACTCGCGTCCGCCGTGGGAGTACCGCACGCCGGTCGCGAGGCCGGTGCGCTCGTCGACCTCGATCCGGGTGACCATGCAGTCCGCCCGCACCTCGGCCCCGTTCGCGATGGCATCCGGGATGTGGGTGATGAGCGGGGACGCCTTCGCGTTGACCTTGCATCCCTGCAGGCAGAACCCGCGGTAGATGCAGTGCGGGCGGTTGCCGAAGCGGCCGTTCGAGATCGCGACCGGGCCGACCGCGGCGCGGATGCCGGCACCTGCAGCGCCCCGCTGGAAGATCTCGCCGTTGCCGCCGACCGGGTGCGGCCGCTGCGGGTACGGGTGCGGGTCGCCCCAGGGCCACGTGTCGCCGGCGACCGGCAGCTCCTGCTCGAGGTGGGCGTAGTAGGGACGCAGGTCGTCGTACGACAGCGGCCAGTCGATGCCGACGCCGTCGAGACTGTGCGTGCGGAAGTCGCTGGGGTGCAGCCGCGGCACGTAGCCGGCGAAGTGGATCATCGACCCGCCGACCCCGCGGCCCGAGTTGTTCGAGCCGAGCGGCACCGGGTCGTCGCCGCCGATCTCCCGGGGCTCCGTCCAGTAGATGTCGTGGGCGCCCGCCTCGTCGCTGACCCAGTCCGTCTCCGGGTTCCAGAAGGGCCCCGCCTCGAGCGCCGCCACCCGCCAGCCGTGGCGGGCGAGCCGCTGCAGCATCGTGGCGCCTCCGGCCCCTGCGCCGACGATGACCGCATCCAGCTCCTCGGAGTCGGAGTACCGGCGCATGCCCCGCATGAGCTCGGGCGTGATCGCGCCGCGGCCGTCGAGCAGCCAGGCGGAGCCGTTGCGCCTGCGCACCGTCATCCGGCCTCCGCGGAGCGCGCACCGGCGTCGGGGTCGGCGTCGCGCACCTCGATGCCCTCGAGGCGGTCGATGCCGAGGTTGCGGTATCCACGCGGATACGCGGGGCCGTCGAAGCCGATCTCGGCCCACGCTCCCGGATGCGAGTAGAACGCGGTGGCCGCGTAGCGGGTCCACAGGCTCCACAGCTGCACCGGCGGGAGGTCGTGCCAGCGATCGCCGGGCCAGGTTCGCACGGCCTCGATGAGTTCGCACTGCGCGGTCTCGTCGAGGGCGTCGAAGGAGCAGCCGGCGCGGTCGTGGGCGTCCTCGTCGAGTGCGGCGAGGCTGCAACGCCAGGCGTCGCGGTCGGCCGGCATGGTGTCGTACGCCCACCCGTCGGTCTGGTCGTGCGTCAGGCGCACGTCGACCATCGCCATGAGCGGCACGTGCCGTCCGTCGGGGCCCGGAGGCTGGCCCATGAGGCGGTCGAGCAGCGCCCCGGCGGTGCGCTGTTCCTCGGAGGTGAAGAAGTGCGGGGGCGGCGGGTCGGTCCGCCAGCGCACGCGATCCCGGGTCGCCTCGTCCCAGCGCTGCTCCTCGGTCAGCGGGTGGAATCCGGGGAAGCGGGGCTCGTTCTCGAAGGGGCGGGCGATGCTCATCGTTCGCGCCTCAGGATCGCGGCGAGCAGTCCCATCCCGCCGACGAGGGTCACCAGCAGGGGCGCGAACAGCGGCGGCCCCATCTCCATGTTGTAGCGGAAGTTGCGCCAGCCGCCCGGCTTCTGGCCGATGCCGCGCGCATGCAGATACGTGCCGTGCAGCCCGTTGGCGACGACCAGCAGGGATGCCACCGGCAGCACGGTCTTCGCCGCCCCTTTGCGGAAGAAGCCGGCCGTGGCCGCGACGGCCTGCACCGGCCCGAGCGCGATGGGCACCCACATCCAGGGGTCGCCGAAGCTCGCCTTGTCGTGCTCGAAGTAGATCTCGGCCGTTGTGACGAGCGCGCCGGTGGCGGCGCACGCCGACATGGCACGTTCGAACCGGCCGTGCCGCACATCGTCGATCAGCCGCTCGGGCGCGGCCGGCAGAGCGCGCCTCCCCGTCCGTCGCAGACCGGCCATCACACATCCCTCCGCAGCATCAGAGCGCCTTCCCCCCGGTGACCGGCAGCACCGCCCCGGAGACGTACGAGGCGTCGTCGGAGGCCAGATACACGTACGCGCCGGCGAGCTCGGCGGGCTGCCCGGCACGGCCGAGCGGCGTGTCCTGCCCGAACGACGCGAGCCGCTCCTCATCCCACCCGGTGCCGGGGATCAGCGGCGTCCAGATCGGTCCCGGGGCGACGGCGTTGACGCGCACGCCCTGGGGACCGAGCTCCTCGGCGAGCGCCCGGACGAACGCGACCTGGGCCGCCTTCGTCATGGCGTAGTCGATCAGCGACGGCGACGGATGGAACGCCTGGATGGAGGACGTCACGATGACGGATGCCCCGGGCTCCAGGTGCGGGACGGCCTCGCGGGCGGTGAACAGCAGGCCGTACAGATTGGTGCGGAACACCCGGTCGAACTCCTCGGTCGCCAGGGTCGCGAGGCTCTCGCGGTCCTTCTGGTAGCCCGCGTTCAGCACGAGCAGGTCCAGTCCGCCGAACGCGTCGACGGTGCGGCCCACGACGGATGCCGCGAACGCCTCGTCGCAGACGTCTCCGGCCAGCGACACTCCGCGGCGCCCGGCATCCTCGATGAGCCCGACCGTCTCGTCCGCGTCCTGCTGCTCTTCCGGCAGATGGACGATCGCCACGTCGGCGCCCTCCCGCGCATAGGCGATCGCGACGGCGCGCCCGATCCCGGAGTCGCCACCCGTGATGAGGGCGCGCCGACCGACCAGCCGGCCGTGGCCGACGTACGTCTTCTCGCCGTGGTCGGGCTCCGGGCGCGTCTCGTCGACGTCGCCGGGCTGCTGCTGTTCCTGGCCGCCGAACCCCTCGGGTCGGTGCATCTGGCGGGGATCGTGGAGCTGGGTCGACATGAGGTGTCCAATCCCTTCGTCTCGTCCCAGCGATCATGCACGCGATCGCCGCGGACGCCTCCCCCCTTGACATCCGCCGCCGACTGCACCAGACGCGCAGAGTCGGGCTCGCACCGGATTTTGTCAAGGGGGACGCGACAGGGCGGGCGCGGTGGCAGGGTCGTCGGACCTGACCAGAAAGGTGGATGCGGATGTTCGAACACTTCGACACACCCCGAGAACTCTTCGAGTACCAGCTCGGATCGGCGATGAGCATGGAGGACGACTCCCTGCAGATGCTCGGCGACCTCGAATCCGCGGCGGCGTCGCCGGAGCTCAAGGCGATGTTCCGGCACCATGCCGCCGAGACCCGCGGGCAGATCGAGAATCTGCAGGCGGTCTGCACCGAGCTCGGCATCTCCGCCGAGTCCGAGCCGAGCCCCACGACGAGGGGACTCGCGAAGGAGGGCGCGTCGCTGCTGCGCAAGGCGGGCGACGACGTCATCGACACCGTGGCGGTCTCGGCGGCGCTCGGCACCGAGCACTACGAGATCGCGGCGTACGAGGCGCTCATCGCGGCGGCCGAGGGGATGGGGCAGGCGACGGTCGTGGACCTGCTGACCCGGAACCTCCAGCAGGAGAAGCACGCGAGCGAGGAGCTGCTCGCCAAGGCGAAGCAGTTCGCACGCGTGGCGTGAACGGGAACGGGTCCTGGCCG
>NZ_DATEJS010000112.1:0-3145 GCF_035277845.1 Microbacterium sp. | reverse complement strand
CGCTCCGCTCGCTCAACGACCGGGAGGCAGACGCGTTTCGACTCACTCCGCTCGCTCAACGACCGGGAGGCAGACGCGTTTCGACTCGCCCCGCTCGCTCAACGACCGGGAGGGAGGCGCGTTTCGGTTCGCTCCGCTCGCTCGACGACCGGCGGGGAGGCTCCTCCCCCGGTCGTTGAGCGAGCCCGGCCGAAGGCCGGGCGAGACGAAACGCAACGAGCGGGGCTCGCCGCTCGCCGCTACTTCTTGGCGGACTCCACGTCGCCGGAGAGCGCGGCGATGAAGGCCTCCTGGGGGACCTCGACGCGGCCGACCATCTTCATGCGCTTCTTGCCCTCTTTCTGCTTCTCGAGGAGCTTGCGCTTGCGGGTGATGTCGCCGCCGTAGCACTTGGCGAGCACGTCCTTGCGGATCGCGCGGATGTTCTCGCGGGCGATGATGCGCGCGCCGATCGCGGCCTGGATCGGCACCTCGAACTGCTGGCGCGGGATGAGCTTGCGCAGGCGCTCGGTCATCATCGTGCCGTACGCGTACGCCTTGTCGCGGTGCACGATCGAGCTGAAGGCATCCACCTTGTCGCCCTGCAGCAGGATGTCGACCTTGACGAGGTCGGCGGTCTGGGAGCCGGCGGGCTCGTAGTCGAGGCTCGCGTAGCCCTGCGTCTTGGACTTCAGCTGGTCGAAGAAGTCGAACACGATCTCGCCGAGGGGCATGTTGTAGCGCAGTTCGACGCGGTCCTCGCTGAGGTACTCCATGCCGAGGAGCGACCCGCGCCGCGACTGGCACAGCTCCATGACGGTGCCCACGTAGTCCTTCGGCAGCAGGATGCCGACCTTCACCACCGGCTCCGACACCTCCGCCACGCGCCCGTCGGGGTACTCGCTCGGGTTGGTGACCGTCACCGTCTCACCGGTGTCGGTCATCACCTCGTACGTGACCGACGGCGCCGTCGTGATGAGGTCGAGGTCGAACTCGCGAGCCAGGCGCTCGGTGATGATCTCGAGGTGCAGCAGGCCCAGGAACCCGCAGCGGAAGCCGAAGCCGAGGGCCACGGAGGTCTCGGGCTCGTACTGGAGCGAGGCATCCGACAGCTTCAGCTTGTCGAGCGCCTCACGCAGGTCCGCATAATCGCTGCCGTCGATCGGGTAGATGCCCGAGAACACCATCGGCTTCGGGTCGGTGTAGCCCGGCAGCGCCACGGTCGCCGGCTTGCGCAGGTTCGTGATGGTGTCGCCGACCTTCGACTGGCGCACGTCCTTCACGCCGGTGATGAGGTACCCCACCTCGCCGACCCCGAGTCCCTTCGTCGGCACCGGCTCCGGGCTGGAGACGCCGATCTCGAGCAGCTCGTGGGTCGCCTTGGTCGACATCATCTGCACGCGCTCGCGGGGCGAGAGCTGCCCGTCGACCATGCGCACGTACGTCACGACGCCGCGGTACGAGTCGTACACGGAGTCGAAGATCATGGCGCGGGCCGGGGCATCCGCATCGCCCTTCGGCGCGGGGATCTCGGCGACGATGCGGTCGAGAAGCGCCTCCACGCCCATGCCGGTCTTGCCGCTCACCCGCAGCACGTCGTCCGGCGAGCCGCCGATGAGCCCGGCGAGCTCGGCCGCGTACTTCTCCGGGTCGGCGGCGGGCAGGTCGATCTTGTTCAGCACCGGGATGATGTGCAGGTCGTTCTCGAGCGCGAGGTACAGGTTCGCGAGGGTCTGCGCTTCGATGCCCTGAGCGGCATCCACCAGCAGGATCGCGCCTTCACACGCGGCCAGCGACCGGCTCACCTCGTACGTGAAGTCTACGTGACCGGGAGTGTCGATCATGTTGAGCGCGAAGGTCCCGGCATCCGTCTGCCACGGCATCCGCACGGCCTGCGACTTGATCGTGATGCCGCGCTCGCGCTCGATGTCCATGCGGTCGAGGTACTGCGCACGCATGTCGCGGTCGGCGACCACGCCGGTGATCTGCAGCATGCGGTCGGCCAGCGTCGACTTGCCGTGGTCGATGTGGGCGATGATGCAGAAGTTGCGGATGAGCTCCGGCGGCGTGGCGGCGGGCTGGAGAGGCTGGAGGGCGCGCGGTGACATGTCCCCTCGATTCTACGGGGCGCCGACGTCCCGCACCTCCGCCCGGCGCGGGCGGTCGGCCATCCACGATTCACCTCCGGTTCCCAGCTGATTCTTTCCTTTCTCTTGCGAGAGGGCCAGGGTGGGTCGGGTGGACCCGACCCCGGGCCGCATCATCACAGGAGATCACCGTGACCCACCACCCACCCAGCCGCGCACGCATCCCCGCAGCGCTGACCATCGCTTCACTCGCCGTCGCCGGGCTCGGCGCGCCCCTCGCAGCGCACGCCGCCGTCTCGCCGGACGCTCCCGTCGTCATCGCCGAGGTGTACGGCGGCGGCGGCAACAGCGGAGCGCCGTACAACCGCGACTTCATCGAGCTGCAGAACACCTCCGGGCATGCCGTGGACCTGAGCGGCTGGAGCGTGCAGTACGCAGCCGCGGGCGGAGCCAGCTGGCAGGTGACTCCCCTGGGCGCCCGCTCGCTGCCCGCCGGCGCCCGTCTGCTCGTCGGGGAGGCGCTCGGCGCGAACACCGCGCTGCCGTCGTTCGCACCCGACGTCGACGGCACCATCGCCCTGAGCGGCACGCAGGGCAAGGTGGCGCTGGTGGATGCCACGACGGCCCTGTCGGGGGCGTCGGGGGTGCCCGCGCAGCCGCACGTCATCGACTTCGTCGGGTGGGGCGCCGCATCGGATGCCGCCGGCTCGCCGGCACCCGCGACCACGAACGCGACCTCCGTCGCCCGCACCGCGACGGGTGCGAACACCTCGGACAACGCCGCCGACTTCACCGTCGGCGCCCCCACGCCGATGGGCGGCGGGTCGACCGATCCGGGAACGGACCCGGGTCCGGCAGAACCGCTGACGATCGCGCAGATCCAGGGCACCGGCGACACCTCCCCCTACGTCGGCAAGGCGGTGCTGACCCGCGGCGTCGTGACCGCGTCGTACCCGACCGGAGGGCTCGACGGCTTCGTCGTGCAGACGGCGGGAAGCGGTGGCCCGCAGGCCACCGCCCGCACTGCGTCGGATGCCGTCTTCGTGTACGCCACCGGGGCATCCTCCGCACAGGTCGGC
>NZ_DATEJS010000111.1:0-4906 GCF_035277845.1 Microbacterium sp. | reverse complement strand
CGGTAGCCGATGTCCTCGGCCTGCGCGGCGAGGGCCGCGAGGGCCGGGTCGGCGGCGCGCTCCAGACCGCGCCGCACCTCGGCGACGAGACTCAGCACGTCGGGCGCGTCGCCCTCGCCGGAGACCGTCTCGTGGGCGGATGCCGCGGCATCCCGCAGCTCCTCCGCGTTGGCGAGGCGCTCGGCCCGTTCGGCGAGCTCGGCGTCCTCCCCCGGCTGCGGGTCCGCCTGCTCGATGTGCGCGAGGGCTTCGCGCAGGGCGTCCGCCTCGAGGGCGCGGGCGTCGCGGTCCCGGGTCAGGGTCTCGAGCTCCGCCTCGAGGGCGCGCCATGCGTCGTACGCCTCCCGGTAGACCGCGAGGGCGGATGCCACCGGCTCTCCGGCATAGCGATCGAGGGCGTCGCGCTGGGCGGCCTGCGACTTCAGCCGCAGCTGGTCGGACTGGCCGTGCACGACGACCAGCTCGTCGGCGAGGTCGGCCAGCACACCGGCCGGCGCCGCGCGGCCGCCGACGGAGGCCCGCCCGCGGCCCTCGGACGAGACCGTGCGGCCGATGTACAGCTCGGCATCCCCGCCGCCGATGGGCTCGAGGTCTCCGCCCGCCTCACGGACCCGCTCGGCCACGGCACCCGCCTCCGGCACGATCCACACGCCGTCGACGGACGCCTGGGATGCCCCCGCACGCACCGCGCCGGAGTCGGCGCGCCGACCGAGCAGCAGCCCGAGGCCGGTGACGACCATGGTCTTGCCCGCACCGGTCTCGCCGGTGACGGCGGTGAAGCCCGGGCCGATGTCGAGGGTCGCCTCCGCGATCACCCCGAGGTCGCGCAGGCGCATCTGCTCGATCACCGGGCGACTCCGTTCGACGCGCGCACATCGGGGTGCGCGTCCGGGCCACGCCAGCCCGCGACCGGCAGCTGGAACTTGCGCACCAGCCGATCGGTGAACTCGGCGGGATGCAGGCGCGCGAGACGCACGGGCTCGTCCGAGCGGCGCACGACGACGCGCGCACCGGGCGGCAGGGGGTGGGAGCGGCGGCCGTCGCACCAGAGGATGCCCGCCCCGTCGGTGCGCTGCAGCAGCTCGATGGCGATCGCGGCCTCCGGGCCGACGACGAGCGGACGGGCGAAGAGGGCGTGCGCGGACAGCGGCACGACGGTCATCGCCTCGACTGTGGGCCAGATGACCGGTCCGCCGCCGGAGAAGTTGTACGCGGTCGACCCGGTGGGCGTGGACACGACGACGCCGTCGCATCCGAAGCTCGACAGCGGGCGCTCGTCGATCTCGATGACGACCTCGAGCATCCGCTCCCGGCTCGCCTTCTCGACGGTGGCCTCGTTCAGCGCCCAGGTGCGGTAGATGACGGCGCCGGCGGCATCCTTGACGCGCACCGAGATCGCAAGGCGCTCCTCGACCGTGTAGTCGCGGTCGATGACACGGTGGACGGCGGCGTCCATGTCGTCCCGCTCGATCTCGGCGAGGAAGCCGACATGCCCCATGTTGATGCCGAGCACGGGGGCGGTGCCGCCGCGCACGAGTTCGGCCGCGCGCAGGATCGTGCCGTCTCCGCCGAGCACGATGGCGAGTTCGATGTCCGCGATCGCGACCTCTTCGCCGAGCGCGGGCAGCGTCGCGAACGCCGGGTGGGCGGCGGCCAGGTCGCTGCGGTCGTCGAGGGCGACGACGGCCTGGGCGCCGGCCTCGTGCAGCGCGCTCACGACGCGCTCCGCGGCTCGCACCGTGTCGTCGCGCATGGCATGCGCGATGACCAGGATGTTGCGCTGCGGTCTGCTCATCGCGTCCCCATCGTCTCGTTCACGGTGCCCCACCATTCTGACGGATCGCTCCCCCGGCCCGGTGCCAGATGCACGACCGCCTCACGGTTGCCGTGCGTGCCGACGACGGGCGAGGCGATGACGCCCAGGCATCCGAACCCGAGGTCCCAGGCCGCCCACAGCACGTCGCTGACGGCGTCCACGCGCAGCAGCGGGTCGGTCACGAGTCCTTCGCGCACGCCCTGACGGCCCACCTCGAACTGGGGCTTCACGAGCAGCACGACGTCGGCGTCGTCGGCGCACACCGATCGCACCGCCGGCAGCACGTGGGTCAGCGAGATGAAGGAGAGGTCGCCGGTGACGACCTGCGGCACGATCCGGATGCCGCTCGCCTCGGCGAGGTTCGCGGGTGTCATGTGCCGCACGTTGTACCCCTCGACGGCGACGACGGCGGGATCGAGCGCGATCTCGGGTGCGAGCTGGCCGTGCCCGACGTCGACGGCGATCACAGGTTCCGCTCCGCGCTCGCGCAGCACCTGCGTGAACCCGCCCGTGGATGCGCCCATGTCGAGGGCGCTGCGCCCGGCGACATCCACGGCGAAGGCGTCGAGGGCCGCGATGAGCTTGTGCGCCGCCCGGCTGACGTAGTGGTCGGCTCCGGCGACCTCGATCACCGCGTCGTCGTCCACCTTCGCGCCCGCCTTGACCACGGCGCGCCCGTCGACCGTCACGGTTCCGGCGGCGATGAGGGATGCCGCATGCGTGCGGGAGCGGGCGAGGCCGCGCACGGCGAGCACGACGTCGAGACGTTCGCTCATCCGGTGGGGCCGGATTCCAGGTGGCGGGCGAGCTCGTCGTGCAGGGCCGCGTACGCGGTCGCGCGCTCGGAGAGCGGCTGCTGCTCGATGACGCGCAGACGCGGGATCAGCTCGCCTTCGGCCTCGGCCGGCTCGGTGGCATCCGTGTCCTGGCTCATGACTCCACGGTATTCCACCGCCCCGACATCGCGGGCCTCAGCGCGCGCTCACGGCCGATGGAAGGGATCCGCGTACAGCGCCTCGTCGACCCGGAATCCGAAGATCGCGCGGCCGGACGCCCACACCGCCGCGGCGGCGGCGCGCACGACGTCGATCGGCTGCGCGCCGGCCGAGACGAGTCGCAGGTCTGCGCCGTCGATCCGCACGGCCGCTTCGCGCACGCGCGTCACGTCGCCGTCGACCACGGTCTCCGGGTACGGGTCGAACAGCTGGCGCAGATCCTCGAGGATGTACGTCGGCCGCGAGTGGGCCGGCGCCGCGAGCAGGTGCTTGGGGCGGTCGATTCCGGTGAGCACGAGGGCCGAGGGGATGCCGGCGGCCTGCGCCCCGGCGATGTCCGTGTCGAGCCGGTCGCCGAGGAACAGCGGATGCTGCGCCCCGAACCGCGCGACGGCCTCGTGGAAGATCGGGGTCTCCGGCTTGCCCGCGACCGTGGCGAGACGTCCGACGGCGGTGTGCACGGCCGAGACCAGCGTGCCGTTGCCCGGCGCGATGCCGCGGGACTGCGGGAGGGTCCAGTCGGTGTTGGTGGCGATCCAGGGGATGCCGCCCTCGTCCTCCGGAAGGGCGAGTGCGTACGCGGCCTCGGCGAGGTCCTTCCAGCCGACCTCGGGCGCGAAGCCCTGCACCACCGCCGCGGGCGCGTCGTCCGCGCTGCGGGTCACGGTGAAGCCGGCCTTCTGCACCTCGACGACGAGGCCGTCGCCTCCGACCACGAGCACGGTCGAGCCGGGCGCGATGCGGTCGCGCAGCAGCCGCATGGCCGCCTGCGGGCTCGTGACGACGTCGTCGGGCTTGGTGTCCGCGAGCCCGAGCTCACGCAGGTGCGCGGCGACCGTCGCATCCGTGCGCGCGGCGTTGTTGGTGATGTAGCCGAGGCCGATGCCGTCGGCGGCGGCCCGGTTGAGGCTCTCCACGGCGTACGGCAGCGAACCGGCGCCGGCGTAGACGACGCCGTCGAGGTCCGCCAGCAGCGCATCGACGCCCGTCAGCGGGGCGTCCGCCGGTGAGCGGTCCGACGTGGATGCCCCACGACGGAACAGCCCCATCACCGGTCCTCGTCTTCGATGATCTCCTGGACGACGATCATCTCGTCGGCCTCGTCCAGCTCGTCGGCGTCGTCCGTCTCGTCCGTCTCGTCCGTGTCGTCCTCGAGCTCCTCGACCACGATGGTCTCGTCCTCGCCGACGCCGGCCGCGGCATCCAATGCCTCCGCCGCGATGTCGGCGCGGCGGTGCCACTCGGCGGCCTCGTCGTCGCGGCCGAGCTCCTCGAGCACGGTGGCCCTTGCGAGGAACAGCGCAGGACTCCACTCGAAGGCGCGATCCGGGTCGAGCTCGGGGATGTCGAGCTCGGTGAGCGCACGGTCGGGCTGGCCGAGGTCGAGGCGAGCGCCCGACATCGCGATCGCCAGCTGCACGCGGACGGGGATCGGCAGGGATGCCCGGTCGACGGCGCGCCCCTCCTCGAGGCCGCGCTCCGGGCGTCCCACTCCACGCTCGCTGTCCACGATGAGAGCGATCTGGTCGTCGTTTCCGGAGATGCGCCGGTACGTCCGCAGCTCGCGCAGCGCGAGGGCGTAGTCGCCGACCGCGTATGCCGTGATCGCCACGGTCTCGCGCACCACCGCGACGCGGCCGGCGCGCCGGCTCGCGGCCAGAGCGTGCTCGTGGGCGCGCGCGGGGTCCTCGTCGATGAGCATGCCGGCCATCGCCAGGTGACGGGCCACGCTGTCGGCGTTCTCCTTGCTGAGGGTCTTCAGTTCGTTCCGGGCCGCGGGATGCAGATCCCGCGCGGTGACCTCTTCGGGCAGCTCTGGCTCAGGTGCACGCTTCGCACGCTCGTCCTGCGGCGGACGGGACGGGCGGCGGGGCGCATCGCCGTGGTGCGGGCGGCGATCGCGGTCGCCGGAGGGCCGGCGGTCGTCATCGCGTCGCGGGCCGCCCTGGCGACGCTCACCGTCACGACGCGGCGCACCCTCACGGTTGTCCCCGAAACGACGCGGGCCGCCCTCACGGTTGTCGCCGAAGCGGCGCGGTGCACCCTGACGGTTGTCGCCGAAACGACGCGGACCGCCCTCACGGCGCTCGCCGTC
>NZ_DATEJS010000110.1:0-3188 GCF_035277845.1 Microbacterium sp. | reverse complement strand
CCGGAGGGTGCGGGCCTGGTCGCGCGCGATCGTGCCGGACCGCCACTGCGTGCCGTGCCGGTGCACGCGGGTGGTCACCACGACCTCTTTGCGCAGGATGCCGGGAACCGCGGCGAGCGCCGTGCCGATCTCGTCGAGGAGCGATGTCAGGGATGCTCCGAAGCAGTCGATCATGAGGTCGAAGTCGCCGGTGACGCGCGACATCGTCGCGAAGACGGGGTTCCGCCCCAGCGCGGCGATCGCCGCCTCGAGCTGCGCCGGGTCGACCGCGAGGAACGCGAACGCGCATCCCGCCTCGGCCACGAACAGGTGTCCCGGTGCCGGGGTCACCCACGCCTCACCGCCCTCCGACAGGGCTGCCCACCGGCGCGCGACCGTCGTGGCGGAGAGATCGAGCGCCGCCCCCACCGCCGTCCACTCCGCGCGCGGATTCACCTCGAGAGCGCCGAGCAGGGCCAGATCGACCTCTGACGGATCAATGGATTCCGGCATCCTGCATCCCGTTCTGTCCGATTCCTGCATTCTGCCACGCGCTCATTCCGCGAAACATACCGTTGGCCCGTTCACGAAGCCGTGTTCGCTCCCGCCGCTCCACCGAAGGAATCCGCGCAATGTCATCCGCTCCCGCTCCCACCGCCGCGCGGCCGCGCGCCGCCGCGCCGATGGCCGGGGTCATCGTCGCGATGGCCCTCATCGAAGCCCTGTCCGGCATCACCCAGGGCTACCTCAACCCGATCCTGCCCGCGCTCGGCCCCGAGCTCGCCATCGACGACCCCACGATCAACGGGCTGTTCCTGGTCTCCTCGGTCGCGTTCGCCGTGATGACCCCGGTCATCTCGCGTCTCGGCGACAGCCTCGGCTGCCGCCTCATCCTGCGCATCACCGCCGCGATCGTCGCCGTGGGCGTCTTTTCGATGGCCCTGTGGCCGACCCTGCTCACCGTCACGATCGGCGTCGTTCTGCTCACGTGCGTCGTCGGGTTCATCCCGCTGATGATGGGCATCCTGCGTGCGACGGATGCCGCCGCCACCCGCACCGGCGTGGGCGCGATGATCGGCACCCTGATGATCACCGTCGGCATCGGCGGCCTGCTCGCAGGTGTCGTCGGAGCCCAGCGCCCGACGCTCGGGTTCTGGGTGGCGGTGCCGTTCGCGGTCATCGCGCTCGTCGCCTCGTTCGTGCTGCCGAAGGGCCTCGAGGGCACCCGCGAACCGGTCGCCGCGCTGCCGCTGGCGCTGTGCACCGTGGGCCTCATCGGGTTCGTCACCGCGCTGTCGATGGGCGGCGACTGGGGCTGGGCGTCGCCGCTCACCCTCGTCACCGGCATCGGCGGTGTCGTGCTGCTCGGCCTGTGGTGGCGCCTGGACCGCCGCGAGCACGCCGTCCGGTTCATCGATCTGCGGATGCTGTCGATCCCCCGCGTGCGGGTGGTCACGGTCGTCACGTTCCTGTTCGGCTTCGCGTCGATCAGCTACTTCGGAACCAACGGCATCTTCCTGCACGCGGATGCGGCCGCGACCTCGTACGGCTTCGGGATGAACCCGCTCGACATCGCCGTCGTGCTCGCCGCCACCTCCGTGCTCGCGTTCGGCTCGTCGCTCGCGCTGCCCCCGTTCATGCGCCGGGCCGGCGAGCGCGCCGCCCTGTTCGCCGCCGCCGCGCTGCTCGCGGTCGGCTTCGCCCTGATGGCGGTGCTGCACAGCACCGCCGCGGGGTACATCGCCGGGTTCAGCGTGTTCTATCTCGGCATCGGCGCCTACCAGGCCGCGACCCGCACGCTCAGCGTCGAGGGCGTCCCGGTCGACGAGACCGCGACCGCCGCCGGCCTGAACGAGCTGGCCCTGTCGGTCGGCGTCGCGATCGGCGCCGCGGCCGTGAAGCTCATGTCCACCGCGTTCGTGGCATCCGACGGCCACATCGCGATGAGCGGCATCGTCGGCATCTGGGTCACGCTGCTGGTCGCCGCGGCCCTCGCCGGGATCGTCGCGCTCCGGTACCCCCGTCGGCAGACCCTGCAGGAGGCAGCAGCATGACCACCGAGCTCCAGACCACCGTCCGCGACGAGGTGCGCGCCGCCGTCGACAGCCACCGCGACACCCTGCTCGGCCTGAGCCACGCGATCCACGCCGACCCCGAGCTCGGGGGCGAGGAGTTCCGCGCGGTCGCCCGGGTGTCCGAGGTGCTGCGGGATGCCGGGTTCTCGTTCGAGCGCCGCCAGCCCGCGCAGCCCACGGCGTTCGCCGCGTCGTACGGCACCGGGGAGTTCACGGTCGCGCTGTGCGTCGAGTACGACGCCCTGCCCGAGATCGGCCACGGCTGCGGGCACAACGTGAACGCGGCATCCGCCGTCGGCGCCGCGCTCGCCCTCGCGCCGCTGGCCGACCGGCTGGGACTCACCGTGCTCGTGCTCGGCACCCCCGCGGAGGAGTCGTGGGGCGGCAAGATCGACCTCATCGAGGCCGGGTTCTTCGACGGCGTCGCGGTCGCGATGATGGCGCACGCCTCGGGCGAGGACAACGTCGGCTCGTCGTCGCTCGCCCTCGGATGCTGGGACATGACCTTCCACGGGCGCGGCGCGCACGCCGCCGCCGCGCCGACCGAGGGCGTCAACGCCCTCGACGCGATCGTGATCGCGCAGACCGCGACGGCCCTGGCCCGCCAGCAGCTGCCGAGCGACGTGATCCTGTCGTCGATCGTGGTCGACGGCGGCTCCGCGCCGAACGTCATCCCGGCCCGCGCCACCGCCCGGGTGGAGCTGCGCGCCCCGCTCAAGGAGCAGCTCGACGCCGTCTGGGAGCGGGTGCGGCGCTGCTACGAGGCCGGCGCCCTCGCCACCGGCTGCACGCTGTCGATCGAGCCGGTGGGGCATCCCTTCGCGGACCTGCGCCAGGACGCCGGGCTGGCGCAGGCGTACGCGGACGCGCTGGGCGAGATCGGGCGCGACGTGGACCTCGACGGGCCGCCCGCGGGCTCGACCGACATGGGCAACGTGTCGCATCGGGTGCCGAGCATCCACCCGATGATCGGGTACGACCTCGCCAGGGCCGTGCACCACACCGCCGGGTTCACCGCCGCGGGCGCCACGCCGGGAGCGGATGCCGCGGTGCTCGACGCCGCCTACGGCCTGGCCGCGGCCGCGGCAGCCGTGGCATCCGACCCCGCCGAGCGCACCCGTCTGCTCGCCCAGG
>NZ_DATEJS010000109.1:0-5198 GCF_035277845.1 Microbacterium sp. | reverse complement strand
GACGCGGGATGAGGATGTCGCCGATCTCACGGGCACGGCCCGAGGCGTCCTCGTTCTCGAACACGTCGATCGAGGCGATCGCCGCGGCGCACGCGACCGGGTTGCCGCCGTAGGTGCCGCCGAGGCCGCCGCCGTGGGTGGCGTCCATGATCTCGGCGCGGCCGGTGACGGCTGCCAGCGGCATGCCGCCGGCGATGCCCTTGGCGGTCGTGATGACATCGGGCACGATGCCGAACTGCTCGCTGGCGAACATGGTGCCGGTGCGGGCGAAGCCGGTCTGCACCTCGTCGGCGATGAACACGACGCCGTTGGCGCGGCACCAGTCGACCAGCGCCGGCAGGAAGCCCTCGGCCGGGACGATGAAGCCGCCCTCGCCCTGGATGGGCTCGATGATGATCGCGGCGAGGTTGGCGGCGCCGACCTGCTTCTCGATCATGGTGATGGCGTTCTTCGCCGCCTCGGCGCCGGAGAGTCCGCCGTCACGGTAGGGGTACGACAGCGGGGCTCGGTAGACATCCGACGCGAACGGCCCGAAGCCGTCCTTGTAGGGCATGTTCTTGGCGGTGAGCGCCATCGTGAGGTTGGTGCGGCCGTGGTATGCGTGGTCGAACGCGACGACGGCGGTCTTGCCGGTGTACTTGCGGGCGATCTTGATGGCGTTCTCGACCGCTTCGGCGCCCGAGTTGAACAGCGCCGACTTCTTGGCGTGGTCACCGGGGGTGAGCCTGTTGAGTGCCTCGGCCACCTCGACGTACTGCTCGTACGGCGAGACCATGAAGCAGGTGTGCGTGAACTGCGCGACCTGCTGCTGGACGGCGGCGACGACCTTCGGGTGGGCATTGCCGACCGTGGTGACGGCGATGCCGGCACCGAGGTCGATGAGCGAGTTGCCGTCCGCGTCGACGATGACGCCGCCGCCGGCGGCGACGGTGGAGATCGGAACCGAGTTGGAGACACCGGCCGCGACGGCGGCGGACTTGCGGTTCAGGACCTCCTGGGAACGAGGGCCGGGGATGGCCGTGACGAGGCGACGCTCCTGCGGGAGGGTCGGTCCGCCCACGGGCGTAGTGGTGTCAGCGATGGTCATGTGATCGACAGTAAGCGCGGTATCCCGCCCCCGCACTAGACTTTGCGTACATTCTTCGACTGTTCATGTACGCGACGTACAGGAGAACCCATGGCTGTGATGGACGCCCCGACCCTGCGCGCCCTGCTCGCCCGACGCGACCTGCATCTGACCCCCGCAATCGCGGAGGAGCACCTGTCCGACGGCGC
This sequence comes from Microbacterium sp., assembly GCF_035277845.1. GTDB lineage: Bacteria > Actinomycetota > Actinomycetes > Actinomycetales > Microbacteriaceae > Microbacterium. The sequence goes on along the minus strand of NZ_DATEJS010000109.1, from coordinate 3,923 downwards.
GTGGGACGCCCCGATCCGCTGGGTGCACAACTCCGACCTGGTCGACCCGACGCCTTTCCTCTCCGACGGCCTCGTGCTGCTGACCACCGGCACCCAGATGACCGAGTGGCAGCGACGGTCGTTCGAGGACTACGTGCACCGCCTGTCGGTGCGCGGCGTGGTGGCGCTCGGGTTCGGCACCGAGGTGGTGCGCGACGGCATCCCGCCCCTGCTCGTGGCGGCGTGCCGGGAGACGCGGATGCCGCTGTTCGAGGTTCCCTACCGCACCCCGTTCATCGCCGTCGCGCGCGCGAACGCGGAGGCCATCGCCGCCGAGACGTTCGCCCGGCGCAGCTGGGCCCTGGCGGCGCAGCGGGCGATCTCGCTGGCCGCCCTCCGCCCCAACGGCCTGACCGCCACCCTCGCCGAGCTCGCCCGGCAGCTGGAGACCTGGGTGGGCCTGTACGATCCGGCCGGCGCGCTCGTGAACGAGCACCCCGCCGGCACGCTGGACGCCGTCACCCGCGCCGGACTCGACGAGGAGGTCGGGCGCGTGCTGCGCCGCGGCGCTCGGGCCGGCTCGTCCCTGCGCATCGGGGACACCCCGTTCACGCTGCAGACCCTGGGCCGCGGCGGGCACCTGCGCGGGGTCATCGCGATCGCCGCGGGTGCCCTCGACCAGGAGGGTCGCGGCGTGGTCACCGCCGTCATCGCGATGGCCGGGCTCGCGCTCGAGCAGAACGAGGGACTGCAGCGCGCCCGGGCGCTGCTGCGCACCGGCGTGCTGCAGTCGCTCCTCAGCGACGACCCCACCCTCGCCGAACGCATTGCCGCGCAGATGTGGGGCGGGATGCCTCCGGAGCCGGTGACCGTCGCCGCGACGGATGCCACCGCGCTGACGGACACCGCGACCGAGTGGCTCGAACTGCGCGCCGACGAGACCCCGGGGGCGCTCTTCTTCGCCCGCACCGACGACGGCGTGGTGCTCGTGGTCCCGGCCGACCGGAACGCCGTGCTCGACGATCTCGCGGCGACCTTCGGCGCCCGCGTCGGCGTCTCGAACGAGACCGGATACGACGAGTTCAGCCGCGCCGTGGGTCAGGCGCGGGTCGCCCGCAGCCGCGGCGGATCGATCTCGGCCGGCTCGGTGACGCGGTTCGCGGACGTGGCGGCATCCGGCATCCTCTCCGCGCTCGGCAACGATGACGGGCGCTCGCTCGCCCGTGCCGCGATCGAGCCGCTGCGCCGGCACGACGACGAGGAGGGCACGTCGCTCGTCGAGACGCTGCACACCTGGCTCGAGCAGGATGCCCGCTACGACGCCGCCGCCGAGGTGCTCGGCGTGCACCGGCACACGGTCCGGGCCCGCGTCGCGCTCGCGCAGCGACTGCTGGGCGTGGACCTCGGCACGTTCCCCGCACGCGCGGAGCTGTGGGCCGCACTGCAGGTGGACTCCCCGCAGCCGGAGTGAACCGAAGGACCGTCCACAGTCCGTCCGTCGCGGGGCGGATGCCGGACAGCCTGCCCCGCACGCGTCCTGGGTCCCCTGGATAGCCTGGGGCGGTGACGACGATCAACGGTGAGGTCTCTTTCTGGTGGCGCACGCTCGGCGGTGCGCCGAAGCCGCGGCCGGCACTGGCGGGCTCGACGGACGCCGACGTGTGCATCGTCGGCGCGGGGTACACGGGCCTGTGGACGGCGTACTACCTGAAGACGCTGCAGCCCGATCTGCGCATCGTCATGCTCGAGCAGCGCTTCGCGGGGTTCGGGGCATCCGGCCGCAACGGCGGCTGGCTCACCAACTCGGTCACCGGCGGGCGCGGGCGGTACGCGAAGACCCACGGGCGGGAGGCCGCCATCGCCCAGCAGGTCGCGCTCAACGGCGCGGTCGACGAGGTCATCGCCGTCACCGAGCGCGAGGGCATCCAGGCCGACATCGTCAAGGGCGGCGAGCGCACCGTGGCCCGCAACCCTGCCCAGCTCGCCCGGCTGCGCGCCATGATCGAGTCCGAGGCGGCCTGGCCGCACACCGACTGGGAGGTGCACAACGGACCCGAGACCGCGTCGCACCTGAAGATCGCCGGTGCGATCGCGTCCGCGTGGCATCCGCACTGCGCCCGCATCCATCCCGGCAAGCTCGTCTCCGGCCTCGCTGCGACGGTCGAGCGGCTCGGGGTCGTGATCCACGAGGACACGCGTGTCACCGAGATCCAGCCCGGGCTCGCGTTCACGGACCGCGGCACGGTGCGGGCGGATGCCGTCATCCGCGCGACCGAGGGGTTCACCGCCGATCTCAAAGATCAGCACCGCACCTGGCTGCCGATGAACTCGTCGATGATCGCGACGCACCCGCTGCCCGCCGCGGTGTGGGAGGAGATCGGCTGGCACGGCCGGGAGACCCTCGGCGACCTGGCGCACGTGTACATGTACGCGCAGCGCACGGCCGACGACCGCGTCGCGTTCGGCGGACGCGGTGTGCCCTACCGCTACGGGTCGCGTGTGGACAGCGACGGCCGCACCCAGCAGCGCACCATCGCGTCGCTCACGAGGCTGTTGCGGGAGTTCTTCCCGGCCGCGGCCGACGTGCCGATCGACCATGCGTGGGCCGGGGTGCTGGGGGTGCCGCGGGACTGGTCGGCGACCGTGTCATGGGACAAGGTGCGCGGACTCGGCCATGCCGGCGGCTATGTCGGCACGGGCGTCACCGCGACGAACCTCGCCGGGCGCACCCTCGCCGATCTCGTACTCGGCAACGACACGGAGCGGGTGCGCCTGCCGTGGGTCAACCACCGCGCCAAGAACTGGGAGCCGGAGCCCCTCCGCTGGACGGCCGTCCAGGCGATCTACACCGCGTACGGCATGGCCGACGGCATGGAGCGATCCGGGCGCTCGAATCAGGATGCCTGGCCCGCGCGCATCGCGGACGCGATCGCCGGCGAGCACTGAGACCGGGGGCGAGAGCATGGACGACGACGTGCGCGTGCTGCACATGGCGGCCTTCGCGGCCGAGCCGGGCGGCGGCAACCCCGCCGGCGTCGTGCCCGACGCATCCGCCCTGTCCGATGAGCGGATGCAGCACATCGCGGCGGAGCTCGGCTACCCCGAGTCGGCGTTCGTGGTCGACCCGGCGGTGGGCGGCGACCCGCGTCGCGCGCGGCTGCGCTACTTCTCCCCCGGCGCGGAGATCCCCTTCTGCGGCCACGCCACGATCGCGACCGCGGTGTGGTTCGCCGGCGAGCGCGGGCCGGGCGAATTCACGTTCGAGACGAACGTCGGTCCGGTGGTCATCGCCACGGCGGAAGCCGACGGACGGATCACGGCCTCGTTCACGAGCGTCGACCCGGAGCTCCGCGACCTCGATGTCAGGGTTCAGGCGGAGCTTCTCGGCCTGCTCGGGCTGAGCGAGGAGGACCTCGATCCGCGACTGCCGCTGCGCGAGTCGTTCGCCGGAAACTGGCATCCGATCGTCGCGATCCGCGATCAGGCCGTGTTCGATGCATTCTCGTTCGATCCGCTCGCGATGCGCGAGCTGATGGATGCCCGCGGGTGGACGGGGACCGTCACGGTCGTGCATGCCCTGTCGGATGCCGCCGACGAGTTCGACGCGCGCAACCTGTTCCCGGTCGGAGCGATCACGGAGGATCCGGCGACCGGGTCGGCGGCGGCATCCCTCGGCGCATACCTTCGCGCGATCGGTGCGGTCGCTCCCCCGGCTCGGCTGACGATCCGGCAGGGCCGGCACGTCGGGCGGCCCAGCATCCTGCGGGTCGAGATCCCGGTCGAGGGCGGGATCACGGTGACCGGGACGGCGGAGATCACGGACTGACCCGGTTGCGGCCTTCGCGGCCGACGGGCTGCGGATCGTGACTGCGTTTCGGCTCGCTTCGCTCGCTCAACGACCGGGAGAAGAGGGACGCGCGGAAGTGACTGCGTTTCGGCTCGCT
>NZ_DATEJS010000108.1:0-6272 GCF_035277845.1 Microbacterium sp. | reverse complement strand
ATCTCGTGCACGCGTGGTTTTGCGTTTGCCACAGTTCTCCTGTCTTGGGGCCCACCCCAGGACAGGGCGGACCATCAGATGCGGACGGGTCTCATTTCGAGCCGTTCACTTCTTGTCCATAGCCGTTCAGCCTTTTCGCTGGAGGTGTTCTTCGATGGTCTGCGTGTCGAGCGAACCCGATACCCGCAGCGCACGGACGAATGCCCGCCGCCGCAGAGCGGCGGTCATGCACTCGGGTGTGTCGTGCACCCACGCGCCCCTCCCGGGCATCGACGCACGCTCATCGAGGACGAGGGTGGAATCGATGGCCACCACTCGGACGAGGGTGGATCGGGAAGCACGCGTGCGGCAACCGACGCACGTTCGTACTGGATCCATCTTACACCGCCGACCTGTCCGGAAGCCGACCGGCGCCGGTCGTCGCGCTCACGACTCCAGGATGCTGTCGGGCTGGATGTCGATCTTGGCGCCGGTGAGCTTGGCGGCCAGGCGCGCGTTCTGACCTTCCTTGCCGATGGCGAGCGACAGCTGGTAGTCGGGCACGAGCGCGCGGACGGCCTTGGTGCCGGGGTCGAGCACGAAGGCCGAGGTCACCTTGGCGGGCGACAGCGCGTTCGCGACGAACTTCGCCAGCTCCGGGTCGTAGTCGACGATGTCGACCTTCTCGCCGGCGAGCTCCTCGGTCACGGCGCGCACGCGTCGGCCGAGCTCGCCGATGCACGCGCCCTTGGCGTTGATCGACGGGTCGTTCGCCTTGACCGCGATCTTGGTGCGGTGGCCGGCCTCGCGGGCCAGGGACACGATCTCGACGAGACCCGACGCGATCTCCGGCACCTCCAGCGCGAAGAGCTTGCGCACGAGGCCCGGGTGCGTGCGGGACACGGTGATCGCCGGGCCCTTGGTGCCCTTGGCGACCGAGGTCACGTACACGCGGATGCGGCTGCCGTGGGTGTAGTCCTCACCGGGCACCTGCTCCTCAGGCGGCAGGATCGCCTCCACGGTGCCGAGGTCGACGTGCACCATGCGGGGGTTCGGCCCCTGCTGGATGACGCCCGCGACGATGTCGCCCTCCTTGCCGCGGAACTCGCCGAGCACCGCGTCGTCCGCGATGTCGCGCAGCCGCTGGCTGATGACCTGCTTGGCGGCGTACGCGGCGATGCGACCGAACCCCTCGGGGGTGCTCTCCTCCTCGCCGATGACCTCGCCGTCCTCGTCCATCAGCGGCACGTAGATGGAGACGTGTCCGCTCTTGCGGTCGAGGTGGGAGCGGGTGCCCTCGGGCAGGGTGCCGGTCGGCGAGGTGTGCTTCGCGTACGCGGTCAGGATCGCCTGCTCGATGATGTGCACCAGCTCGTCGAAGGGGATCTCCCGCTCACGCTCGACGGTCCGCAAAAGTCCCAGGTCGATGTCCACGTCGGTCCTCCTTCTTCAGCTTTCGCCGGTTTCCCGGCATCCAGACAACATTACCGGATGCCGGAACCACCTGTATCCGGGCCGAAGAGGGCCGCTCAGGCGCGGGCGGTGCCGAGGGCGTTGACGGCGCCGATCAGCTGGTACAGCTCACCGACCTTGTACTGGTTGAGGTTCAGCACCAGGCGCGGCAGGTCGGTCTTGTCGTGGTCGGACGTCTCGACGGGCAGCGGGCCGGAGGCCTCGATGAACCCGGTCGCCAGCAGCCCGGCGAACTCGCGGTTGAGCGAGGCGACCTCGGCATCGGTCGGCGCGTGCTTGAGCCGCAGCACCAGCCGGTCGCCGACCCAGCGCAGCGAATCATAGTTGCGCCAGAAGCCTTCGACGTGGGCAGCGGCCTCCACGACGGAGTCAGTGACCAGCACGCGCTGCATGTCGTCGGGTGCGATGGTGCCCGACCCGGCGAGCTCCTCCTCCACGTAGTCGGCAAGGCCGGTCCAGAACGTGCCGCCGGGGCGGTCCAGCAGCACGATCGGCATCGGTTCGGCCTTGCCGGTCTGCTGCAGCGTGAGCAGCTCGAACGTCTCGTCGAGGGTGCCGAAGCCGCCGGGCAGGCTGACGAACCCGCGGGACTCCTTCATGAGCATGAGCTTGCGGGTGAAGAAGTACTTCATCGACACGTGCCGCTCGTCGGCGACCGCCTCGTTGGGCTTCTCCTCGAAGGGCAGCCGGATCGAGATGCCGACCGATCGCCCGGGGCCCGCGCCCTCGGTGGCGGCCTGCATGATCCCGGGACCGGCGCCGGTGACGACCATCCACCCCTGGGCGGCGAGGGAGGCTGCGATGTCCCGTGCCTGCGTGTAGAGCGGGGTGCCGGGCTGCGTGCGCGCGGAACCGAACACGGTGACCTTCGGGATGTCGGCGTACGGGGCGTAGAGGCGGAAGGCATCCCGCATCTCCTCGATGGCCGCCGCGGTGATCTTGAGGTCGAGGCGCGTGGTGCGGTCGGTACCGAGTTCGATGCCGGCGCGGAGGATGCGGCGGATGAGGCTGCGGTTCGCCGGGATCTCGGCGTCGGCGATCAGTCTGTCGAACTCTTCGTCGTCGATCATGTGCCCAGCATGTCACCGGCACGTGGCCTGCCGGTGAACGGCGCGGAGCCCGCGATCGTCCGGGCGCCACTGTCCGGGGCCCGCGGTAGCCTCAGCTCATGGTCTCGTTCGGCACCCTCGACACGCCCGTGGGACGGCTCGGCGTCCTCAGCCGGGGTGTGACGCGGTCAGCGCCGTCGGGTGGCGCATGTCCCGCCCGGCGGATGCCGCGGAGCACGCCGACCCAGTTCTCGTCGAGGCCCTCGCTCAGCTGACGGCGTACTTCGCCGGCGACCTGCGGCAGTTCGATGTGCCCGTCGACCTCGGAGAGCTCTCGGCGGGCACCCGCTCCGTGCTCACGTGCCTGTTCGACACCGTGCCGCACGGTGAGACGATCACGTACGGAGAGCTGGCCGCGCGCAGTGGCACCGGCATCCCGGCGCGCGGCATCGGCGCGATCATGGGCGCCAACCCGGTTCCCCTCATCGTCCCCTGCCATCGTGTGCTCGCCGGCGACGGCCTGGGCGGCTACTCCGGCGGGGAGCGCGGGCAGGGGCGCGCGACGAAGCGCCGGCTGCTCGAGTTCGAGGGTGCGCTGCCGGCCCCGCTGTTCTGACCGTGGCCGTCAGCGGGGCGCGACGAGATGCGCGACGGCGTCGCCGACCGGCACGACCTGGCGGTCGCCGGAGCGGCGGTCCCACAGCTCCACCTCGCCGTCGGCGGCGCCGCGGCCCACGATGATGATCTTCGGCACGCCGACGAGTTCGGCATCCTTGAACTTCACACCCGGCGACACCTTGGGGCGATCGTCGTACAGGACGTCGAATCCGGCCTTCTCGAGGTCGGCCGACAGCGTCTCGGCGAGGTCGAACGCGGTCGAGTCCTTGCCCGTCGCGACCACCTGCACATCGAACGGCGCGACCGACGCCGGCCACACGAGGCCGTTGTCGTCGTTGTTGAGCTCGGCGATGATGGCGAGGATGCGGGTGACGCCGATGCCGTACGAGCCCATCGTGACGGTGACGAGCTTGCCGTTCTCGTCGAGCACCTGCAGGCCGAGCGCGTCTGCGTACTTACGGCCGAGCTGGAAGACGTGGCCGATCTCCATGCCGCGGGCCAGGGTGACGGGACCCGAGCCGTCCGGCGCCGGGTCGCCCTCGCGGACGCTCGCGACCTCGACGAAGCCGTCGGAGCCGAAGTCGCGACCGGCGACCACGGAGTGCACGTGCTTCTGGTCGATGTTGGCGCCCGTGATCCAGGACGAGCCGTCGACGACGCGGGGGTCGAGGAAGTAGCGGATGCCGGTGGCGGACTCCTCGCCGAGCACCTGGCCCTGCTCGCTCCAGGGGCCGATGTAGCCCTTCACCAGCAGGGGATGCTTGGCGAAGTCGGCCTCGGTGGCGGGCTCGACCTCGGCGGGCGCGAACGCCACCTCGACGCGCTTGTCGTCGACGTCACGGTCGCCGGGCACGCCGACGACCACCACCTCGCGGCTGCCGTCGAGGTGGGTGAGGGCGAGCACCACGTTCTTCAGCGTGTGCGCGGCGGTGTACTCGCCGCCGTCCTCAGGACCGTCCAGCACCGCGTTGGAGTGCGCGACGAGCGTATCGATCGTGGGGGTGTCCGGCGAGTCGAAGATCACCGGAGACCCGTCGGTCTCGTACGCCACGTCATCGGGGACGATCGTCGAGAACGCCTCGACGTTGGCCGCGTAGCCGCCGGCGGAGCGCACGAAGGTGTCCTCGCCCACGGCGGTCGGGTGCAGGAACTCCTCGGAACGGGAACCGCCCATCGCACCGGCATCCGCCTGCACGATGACGTACTCGAGGCCGAGGCGCTGGAAGATCCGCTCGTACGCATCGCGCTGGGCCATGTAGCTGTCGTCCAAGCCCGCGTCGGTGTAGTCGAACGAGTAGGCGTCCTTCATGGTGAACTCGCGACCGCGCAGGAGCCCGGCGCGGGGCCGCGCCTCGTCCCGGTACTTGTCCTGGATCTGGTAGATCGTCAGCGGCAGGTCCTTGTACGAGGAGTACAGGTCTTTGACCAGCAGCGTGAACGCCTCTTCATGGGTGGGGGCGAGCAGGTAGTCGGCGCCCTTGCGGTCCTGCAGGCGGAAGATGCCGTCGCCGTACTCCTCCCAGCGGCCGGTCGCCTCGTAGGGCTCGCGGGGCATCAGCGCCGGGAAATGCACTTCCTGCGCACCCGCCGCCGCCATCTCCTCGCGGATGATCTGCTCGAGCCTCGCCTTCACCCGCAGCCCCAGCGGCAGCCACGCGAAGATGCCCGGCGCCTGACGCCGGATGTAGCCGGCGCGCACGAGCAGCTTGTGGCTCGTGACCTCGGCGTCGGCGGGGTCTTCGCGAAGGGTGCGGAGGAAGAAGTTCGAAAGACGGGTGACCACGGATCAAGTCTAGAGAACGATGCCGGGCGCCCTTTGCGCCCGGCATCCCACCCGATCAGGCGATGCCGCCGCCGTCGACCACGAGAGCGGAGCCGGTGACGTACGACGATTCGTCGCTGGCGAGCCAGACCACGGCCGCGGCGATCTCCCGGGGCTGGCCCATGCGGTTGAGGGGCCGCTCGGCGGCCTCGGCGAGGAAGCCGGCCTGGTCCTGGCCGAGCTGGCGGGCCTCGTCGCGCAGCATCCCGGTGTCGACGTCGCCGGGGTTGACGGAGTTCACGCGGATTCCCTGCGGTCCGTGGTCGATCGCGAGCGCCCGGGTCATGTTCACCACCGCTCCCTTGGACGCGCAGTACGAGATCGCCTGGCCGCCGCCCTTGAGGCCCCAGCCGGAGCCGGTGTTGACGATCGAGCCGCCGCCCGCCGCGGCCATGATCGGCACCACGTGCTTGCACATGAGGAAGATCGCCCGCACGTTGACGCCGAACACGCGGTCCCACTCCTCGACCGTGGTCTCCACGGCGGTGGTGCGACGGATGATGCCGGCGTTGTTGAAGACGACGTCGATGCCGCCGAACTCCTGCTGGACGCCGGCGACGACGCTCTCGATGTCGGCCTCGCTGGAGACGTCCGCGGCGATCGCGATGGCGGTGCCGCCGGCGGCGCGGATCTCGTCGGCGACGGCCTGCGCAGCCTCCCCGTTCAGGTCGACGACGGCGACGGATGCGCCCTCCGCGGCGAATGCGAGCGATGTGGCACGGCCGATGCCGCCCGCTCCGCCCGTGACGATGGCCTTCTTGCCTTCAAGGCGCATGGAGTTCTCCTTCTGGTTCGGGAAGTGCTGGATCTTCGAGTTCGGGTGCGTGGACAGGGTAGAAGCTGGATGCCCCCGGGCCGGTGATCACCCGGATGAAGCCGGCGAGCGCGGCATCCAGCTCCGGGTCGCCGGTGTCGACGAGCAGCGGGCTCCCCCGCAGCTCGATGAGCTTGGACTCCGGGGCGACGACCAGGAGGGGATCCGGCCCGAGGGCCCGCAGCACCCGGGCGGACAGCTGCTGGTTGCCGCGGCCGAGCAGGAACCCCTGGCCGCCGATCACGGTCACCACCGCCTGGGCGGGACCTTTCGCGATCTCGTCGAGCAGCTCCTGTTCGCCGGCCGCACGGCGCACGAGCCGCCCGTCGAGCACGACGTCGACCCCGAGCGGACTCTTCTCGAGTCCGAGCAGCCGCGCGGCGTCGGCCATGGTGCCGCCGGGGCCGAGCAGGTAGCGCACGCCGGGGCGGAACCGCAGCACCGCTCCGCGCGCCGCGGCGATCGCGGCATCCCGCTCGCTCGTCGGCGTCGGGGACTTGCGCGCCTGCGTGCGCCC
>NZ_DATEJS010000107.1:0-4696 GCF_035277845.1 Microbacterium sp. | reverse complement strand
CGATCCGCCAGCAGGTGCGGATCGACGGCCGGCCCGTCGACGCGCTCATCGGCGACGCCCTGATCGCGCAGCTCGACGGCTTCGCCTTCCATCAGGCGGCCGACCGGCGCCGCGACATCCGCGCCGACGCCAGGCTGGTCCTGCGCGGCTACACGGTGCTGCGGTTCGACTACCAGCAGGTGTTCTTCGACCCCGGGTACGTGGTCGAGACGATCCAACTCGCGATCGCGCAGCAGCTGCACCGGGCATCCTGACCCGTCGCCGTCGCCGAGATCAGGCGCGTCGCCGGGATCAGGCCGAATCGCGCTGGATTCGCCTGAATCGGGCGACCCGCCTGAACTCGGCGACGCATCCGGGATGCCGCGAGCTCCCTATCAGCCGAAGAGGGCAGCAGCCTCGTCGTAGCGGTAGCGGGGCACGGAGGAGAGCTCGCCGAGGGCGTCCTCGAAGCTCACGCGCACGATGTCGGTGCCGCGCAGGGCCACCATCTGGCCCCAGGCCTCGTCCATCACGGCATCCGCGGCGGCCAGGCCCAGTCGGGTGGCGAGCACACGGTCGAACGCGGAGGGCGACCCGCCGCGCTGGATGTGGCCGAGCACGGTGGCGCGGGTCTCGATGCCGGTGATCCGCTCGATCTCGGGCGCGAGCACCTCGCTGATGCCGCCGAGACGCGGACGGTTGAAGGCATCCAGCCCCTTGTCGCTGTACGCCTCGTCCATGCCCGTGAGGGTGAAGCCCTCGGACACCACGACCAGGGGCGCGCGGCCGCGGTCATACGCCTTGGAGACCTGCTCGCAGATGTCGTCGATCGACATCGGCACCTCGGGGATGCAGATGACGTGCGCGCCGGCCGCGATGCCCGCGTGCAGCGCGATCCAGCCGACGTGGCGGCCCATCACCTCGGCGACCATGCACCGCTGGTGCGAGTCGCCGGTGGTGCGCAGGCGGTCCATCGCGTCGGTGGCGATGTTCACGGCGGTGTCGAAGCCGAACGAGTAGTCGGTGGCGCGCAGGTCGTTGTCGATCGTCTTGGGCACGCCGAGCACGTTGATGCCGTCCTTCGACAGCCGGTCGGCCGCCGCGAGGGTGCCCTCGCCGCCGATCGCGATGATGCCGTCGAGACGGTGCCCGTACATCGTCTTGCTGATGTTCTCCGCCCCGCCGCGCGCACCCTCGTAGGGGTTCGTGCGGCTGGTGCCGAGGATCGTGCCGCCCACCTTGGACAGACCCTTGATCTCGTGGCGGGTGAGCGGGAAGAAGTCCGCGTCGACCACGCCGCGCCATCCGTCGCGGATGCCGACGAACTCGAGTCCGTAGGCGGTGGAGCCCTTGAGCACCACGCCGCGGATCACCGCGTTGAGTCCGGGGCAGTCGCCGCCGGACGTGAGAATGCCGATCTTCATGAGGGGAGGGTGTCCTTTGCCGGTTCAGAGAGCAGAGAAACAAGAGGTCGGCGACGTCGCCTGAGACGACACTATCGCCGGATGCCGCTCCCCCGCCAAACGCGACCCCGCCGACGGGCGCTCACTCGGCGCCCAGCGCCTGCCGGCAGAGGTGCATGAGCGCGGACAGCTGCACCGAATCGCTCGACTGCGGGTCGACGGCGTCGCCGTCCAAGGCCCGCGCCGCGAGTCCCTGCTTCGAATCGATCAGCTCGGCGATCTTCGTGTCGATCGTGTGCGCGGCGATGATGCGCCAGGCGGTGACCGGCTCGTCCTGCCCGATGCGGTGCACGCGGTCGATCGCCTGCGTCTGCTCGGCGGCGGTCCACGACAGCTCGGCGAGCACCACGTTGGACGCGGCCTGCATGTTGAGTCCGACGCCCGCTGCGGTCAGCGAGCACACCGCGATCCCGACCTCGGGGTCGTTGTTGAACGCGTCGATCGCCTGCTGGCGGGCAGGCGTGGTCTGGTCGCCTCGGATCGAGATGGTGCGGATGCCGGATGCCGCGAAGTGGGCCTCGGCGGCATCCATCACGTCGATGTGCTTGGCGAAGAACACGACCTTGCCGACCGAGCGCTGGAGCTGCGCCGCGTAGTCGGCGGACAGCTGCGCCTTGGCCTGGCCGATGCGGCGCACCATCGTGAAGACGTTCTCGCTGCCGGTGCCGGCCGCCTTCGACTCCTCGAGCTCGTTGTGGGCGACCAGGCGCACGATGTCGTCGTCGATCTCGCCGGGCGCGCCCCTCTCGCTCGGGGACCGATCCCCTCGGGCGGCGACGATGCGGCGGTAGCGGTCGGCGAGGCGCTGGCCGAGCTCGCGCTCCGCCTGGCGGATCGACCGGCCGTACTCGTCGTCGAGCTCGACGGGCAGGTCGGCGATGAGCTTGTCCGGGAGGTCGGCCGCGACATCCTTCTTCTTGCGGCGCACGATCCCCAGGGAGATGACCGCGGCACGCGCCTCCGGGTAGAAGGCCTTGTCGGCGGGCGTGAGGCCCGTGGCATCCAGCCGCTCCATCAGCACCGGGCCCGGCTTCTCGCCGTTGGTCCAGCCGAGGAACCGCCAGATCGCGTCGAAGTCCTCGACGTCGTTGATGAGCGGGGTGCCGGTGAGGGCGAGCAGCAGCGGGTCGCGCACCTGCTCGCGCAGGCGCCCGGCGAGTGCGAGGACGTTCTGCGAGCGCTGCGAGGTGAGGTTCTTGATGAAGTGCGCCTCGTCGACGACCATGCCGCGAAGGCCCAGGTCGCCGAGCCACGACAAGTGCCGGTCGAGCACCTCGTAGTTGACGATGAACACGTCGGCGAACGCGTCGATGTCGTCGCCGTCGCCGGAGATCACGGTGGCGCGGCGGTGCGGCGTCCAGCGCTCCACCTCGCGCGCCCAGTTCATCTTGACGACGTTGGGCACGACGGCCAGCAGCGGGTACGCCTCGGCGACGGATGCCGCGAGCACCGACTGCGCCGTCTTGCCGAGGCCCGGCTCGTCGGCGAGCAGGAACGCGCGGTGCCCCTGGCGCACCGACTCGAGGAACCGCGACTGGTGCGCCATGATCTCGAGGCCCTTGGGCGAGAGACGGTCGAACTCGGGCAGGCCGGGCAGGTCCATCGTGGCCGCGCCGCCGCCGGCACCCGTCTCGAAAGCCTTGTACAGGGGGCCCATGAGCTCCCAGCCGTCGAGGCGCCGCCGGGGCGTGGGGGCCGCGGTGCGCATGGTCAGGTCGGGGGCGAGGAACGGGTTGGACTCGCGGCGCGCCTCGATGCGCGGCGGGATCACCTGGCGCTCCGCGAGCGCGGCGGGAACCACGGTCGGGACGGCCGGGGCCGTGTCGGTGATGATGAGCTCGTCGGGCGCCAGCTCCGCACCGGACTCGATCAGCCAGTCGCGGCGCATGCGCTTGGCGACCGGCGACGTCGCCTGGTCGACCTCGAGCAGCTGGATGAGGGACGTGTCGCGGGCGGCCGTCTTGGCGAGGATGGTCGCGACGCCGTCGAGGCGCTTGAGCTGCTCGGCGCGCGAGGCGTCCGTCAGCTGCTGGTCGGCCTTGACCCGGGCGCGCTCCTCACGCACCAGGAAGGCGATCACCTGGAACTTCACCCGGTTGGTGGGTCCGAGCTTGCCGCGCTGCGCCTTGGCCTCGACCTCGCGCACCTTGCGGGCGAGGATCGGGATCAGCGGCGCTTCGTCGTCACGGCGCGACGACGAGCGCCGGCGCGGCGCGGACTTGGCGGTGGCCTGCTTCGAAGCCGATTCGACCGTGGTCGACATGCTCCTCCTGAGCGGAAAGACCGGACCATGGGAAGGTCCAGTGGGCATCCTCCGCGGATGTCAGCGCGGAGAGCGGGATGCCGCATCCCTCAGCCGATGCGGCAACTGCAACATCCTGGTACACGGCGCGCACGATGTGCGACGATCCCCGCGCACCAGTCTAGCCGGTCGCCGCGCCCTGTGCGCCGCGACCGGCCGAACCGGTGTGTCCCGGCGCTCAGACCGCGCGCCGCAGCCGCAGGCTGTTGAGCACGACGAACACGCTGGAGAACGCCATCGCCGCACCCGCGATCATGGGGCTGAGCAGGCCCAGCGCAGCCAACGGGATCGCCGCGGCGTTGTACGCGAACGCCCAGAACAGGTTGCCGCGGATGATGCCCATCGTGCGGCGGCTGAGGCGCAGCGCGTCGACCGCGGCGGACAGCCCGGTGCGCACCAGGGTGATGTCGCTCGCGTGCAGGGCGGCATCCGCTCCCCCGCCCATGGCGACGCCGAGGTCGGCGGTCGCGAGCGCGGCGGCGTCGTTCACGCCGTCGCCCACCATCGCCACCCGGCGCCCCTCGGCGCGCAGCCGCTCGATCTCGGCGAGCTTCTGCTCCGGCAGCACGCCCGCGATCACCGTGTCGATGCCGACGACGGATGCCACGGCCCGGGCCACGCTTTCGTTGTCGCCGGTGAGCAGCACCACGTCGGCGCCGAGCGCCCTGAGCTGTGCGACGGCCGCGGAGCTGTCCGGGCGGATGCCGTCGGCGACCGCGAAGACCGCACGCACCCGCACGGCGCCGGCGGCATCCGCCCATCCGGCGACGACGGCGGTGCCGCGCTGCTCGGCCGGGATGGGCGCGGCCCAGTCGACGGCGAAGTCCGGCTTGCCGGCGAACGCGGCCACCCCGTCGACGGTGCCGGCGACACCGCGCCCGGCATACGAGCGGAAGCCGTCCACCGGCGCGGGGTGCCCGGCGGCATCCGCGATCGCGCGGCCGATCGGATG
>NZ_DATEJS010000106.1:0-6852 GCF_035277845.1 Microbacterium sp. | reverse complement strand
GATGTCCACGTTGTCGTACGCGCTCATGCCGTTGTTCTGGACGGACATGTCGTAGCCCGCGGCGCCCGGCAGGAACATCGTCGACTCGTCGAGCGTGGCCTTGGGGTTGAGCGGCTTGATCAGCTTGTCGACGATCTGCTGGCGCGGGATCGTCTTGAGGAACGCCTCACGCACCTCGAGGGCCTTCTGGGCGTTGCCGCCGTAGGAGGCCGGGTCGAAGGGACCGCCGTTGTTCATGTGCAGGTCGACGTGCTCGTACGAGGCGGCGCTGGTCTGCGTGTACTTGATGCCCGAGGCCTTCTTGATCGAACCGAGGGTGTCGGTCGTCGGCTGGCCGTAGACGATGTCGACCTCACCGTTCTGGAGGGCCTGGATCTGCGCGGTCGGGTCGGTGATGAAGCGGACGGTGATGCTGTCCACCTTCGGCTCCGGTCCGGCCTTGTAGTTCGGGTTCTTGGTGAGGGTCATGTACTGGTTCTTGACGAACGCCGTCACCTGGTACGGGCCGGAGCTGACGAGCAGCTTCTTGTCGCTCGGCATCGAATCGACGACCCACTTGGTGCTCCACGCCTTCGCCATCGCGGCGATCTCCGACGTGTTGTTGTTCTGGAGGGCCGTGATCACCGCCTTGTCGGCGTCGGCGTTGGACAGGTTCTTGCCCGGGAAGGCCTCCTGGTACACGATGTGCGCGGGAAGCTGCGGTGTGAGCAGGCTCTGCTGCCAGTCGACGTAGGGCTGGTCGAAGACGACCGTGACCGTCTTGCCGCCGTTGGAGATCGTCGGAACCTTGGTGATGCCGTCGAGGCCGGTGCCGGCGTTGATCGAGTCGAAGTTCACGGCACCCTTGGGCGCGTTGTACTTCGAGATGCTCGACGCCCACTGGAGCAGGATGTCGGCCGCGTTGATCGGGTCGCCGTCGCTCCACTTCGCGTTGTCGCTCAGCGTGTACTGGATGGTCAGCGGGTTGTCCGAGATCTTCTTGTACGTGCCGTACTTGGTGTTGTCGACGAGCTTGGGAGAGTTGTCGTAGTAGTTGAAGCCGACCCCGTTCATGATGTAGTTCGGGTTCGAGTTGTACGTGCTGTACTGCTCGGAGACGAGCGGGTTCAGCGACGTGACAGCCGAGTTGGATGCGATCGACAGCGATGTCTTCTCGTTGATCGAGCTGCCCTTGGGTGCGGAGCAGCCAGCGAGGACGACGCCCGTTGCAGCCACGGCTGCGACGGCGACGACGGTTCGCTTCATTTTCACTTTTCCTCCTGGTGGGGTGGGCATGCACGACGCCAGCCTCGGCTTCGTCCACGCGAGTTACATACAAGGTAAGCGCGGTTCAGGCCCCCTGCAACACACATCGCATAGCCGTTACCGGATGGTGACCTCTTTAGGCCAAATGATACGCAGTCCCAGGTTCTTTGCGATTGAGTCTCATGCCGCGTCCAGATTGCGGCGCCGCTGCGCAGCTGGGTGGAACGCATCCGAAGCGGTGGGAGGATGCAAGGATGAGCGACACTGCGGTCAGGCATCCGAGACGGATGCCGCACCCCCACGAAGACGTCGTCCCGGCCACGCGACGCGCGGCGCTCTGGTGGGAGGTCGCCATCGTCCTCGGGCTGTCGCTCGGACAGGCCGCGGTCTACTCGATCCTCACGATCGTGCAGCGGCTGTCGTCGTCGACGCCGCTCGGCCGGCAGAGCACGGCGCTGAACACCTCGCTGTCCCCCGTGCCGTGGCTGAACATCACGTACCAGCTGCTCGACGTCGTCTTCTCGCTGATGGCCGTGGCGCTGGTCGTGTACCTGCTCTGGCAGCCGGGTTGCAGTTCCTTCCGCCGCATCGGGCTCGACGCCGCGCGGCCCGCGAAGGACATCGGCGCCGGGGCGCTCCTGTTCCTCGGCATCGGCATCCCCGGCATCGCGCTGTACGCACTCGGGCGCGTGCTGGGCGCCACGGTCGCCGTGCAGGCATCCCCCCTCGGCGCCGCCTGGTGGACCGTGCCGCTGCTCGTGCTCTCGGCCGTGCGTGCGGGTCTTCAGGAGGAGGTGATCATGATCGGCTACCTCTTCACCCGACTGCGCCAGCTCGGCTGGGGGTCCTGGTCGATGATCATCGCGTCGGCGCTCGTGCGCGGCAGCTACCACCTCTACCAGGGCATCGGGCCGTTCGTGGGCAACTTCGTCATGGGCGTCGCGTTCGGCTGGTGCTACCGGCGCTGGGGTCGGACGGCGCCGCTCGTGGTCGCCCACGCGCTCCTGGACATCGCGTCCTTCGTCGGATATCCGCTCGCGGTCGTGCTCTGGCCGCGGGTCTTCGCCTGACCCCGGCCAGAGCACGGCCTCGCTCTTCTACTCGAAGGCCTCCGGCGGCGGGCAGGCGCACACCAGATGGCGGTCGCCGTACGCCTGGTCGATGCGACGCACCGGCGGCCAGTACTTCGTGCGCACCAGGGTGGGCACCGGGTAGACGGCGACCTCGCGGGTGTAGGCGTGCGTCCACTCCCCCATCGCGATCGACTGCGCGGTGTGCGGCGCGTTCACGAGCGGGTTGTCGTCGGCGGCCCACGTGCCCGCAGCCACCTCCAGCGCCTCCGCCTTGATCGCGATCATGGCGTCGACGAACCTGTCGAGCTCGGCGAGGTCCTCCGACTCGGTCGGCTCCACCATGAGCGTGCCCGCCACCGGGAACGACATGGTCGGTGCGTGGAAGCCGTAGTCGATGAGCCGCTTGGCGACGTCGTCCACGGTGACCCCGGTCTCGTCCTTGAGCGGACGCAGATCGAGGATGCACTCGTGCGCGACGAGTCCGTCGGCGCCCGCGTACAGCACCGGGTAGTGCTCGCGCAGCCGGAAGGCGATGTAGTTGGCGGCGAGCACCGCGGCGGCCGTGGCATCCCGCAGTCCCTCCGCCCCCATCATCCGCACATACGCCCAGGAGATGGGCAGGATGCCCGCGGAGCCGTACGGGGCGGCCGAGATCGGCCCGCCCGCGAACACGTACCCGCCGGCGTGGTCGGCACGCTGGGCGAGGCTGTGCGACGGGAGGAACGGCGCGAGGTGCGCCTTGGCGGCGACGGGGCCGACGCCCGGGCCGCCGCCGCCGTGCGGGATCGCGAACGTCTTGTGCAGGTTCAGGTGCGAGACGTCTCCGCCGAGGTCGCCGAAGCGGGCGAAGCCGAGCAGGGCGTTGAGGTTCGCGCCGTCGACGTACACCTGGCCGCCGGCATCGTGCACGGCCTGCGTGATCTCCACCACGTCCTGCTCGTACACGCCGTGCGTGGACGGGTAGGTGATCATGAGCGCGGCGAGGGCGTCGGCGTGCTCGGCGATCTTCGCCCGCAGGTCGTCGAGGTCGACGTTGCCCGCATCGTCGCACGCCACGACGACCACGCGCATGCCCGCGAGCACGGCGGATGCCGCGTTCGTTCCGTGCGCGGACGACGGGATGAGGCAGACCCGCCGGTCCTCGTCGCCGTTCGCGTCGTGGTACCCGCGGATGGCGAGAAGGCCCGCGAGCTCCCCCTGCGAGCCGGCGTTCGGCTGCAGAGACACGGCGTCGTACCCGGTGACTTCGGCGAGCCAGGACTCCAGCTGCTCGATCATCGCGAGATAGCCGTGCACGTCGTGCTCCGGCGCGAAGGGGTGCACCCGCGAGAATTCCGGCCACGACACCGCGGCCATCTCGGTGGCGGCGTTGAGCTTCATCGTGCACGAGCCGAGCGGGATCATGCCGCGGTCGAGCGCGTAGTCGCGATCGGCGAGCTGCTTCAGGTAGCGCATCATCGCCGTCTCGGAGCGGTGCGTGTTGAACACGGGATGCTCGAGGTAGGCGTCCGCGCGGCGCAGCCGGTCCGGAACGCCGGCGATCGGGGTCGCGTCGCCGTACGGCAGGTCGCGCACGTCGCGCTCGTCGGCTTCCGGCAGCCCGAACGCCCAGGCGACGGCTGCGAGGTCGTCGGCGGTGGTGGTCTCATCGACCGAGACACCCACCGTCGCGTCGTCGACGAGCAGCAGCTGGTAGCCCTTCGAGCGCGCGCGGTCGACGACGCGCTGCGCGGGACCCGCCGTGACGACCCGGATGGTGTCGAAGAACGACTCCTCGGTGACGTTCAGCTCGTACGAGCGGAGGCGCTCGGCCAGTGCCTGCGCCTTCTGCGCGGTCTCGCTCGCGATGCGGCGCAGACCGTCCGGGCCGTGGTAGACCGCGTACATCGCGGCCATGACGGCGAGCAGCACCTGGGCGGTGCAGATGTTCGAGGTCGCCTTCTCGCGGCGGATGTGCTGCTCGCGCGTCTGCAGGGCGAGGCGGTAGGCGGGGTGGCCCGCGGCATCCTGCGAGACGCCGACGAGGCGCCCCGGCAGCTGGCGCTCGAGTCCCGCGCGCACGGCCATGTAGCCGGCATGCGGGCCGCCGAAGCCGAGCGGCACGCCGAAGCGCTGCGTGGTGCCGACCGCGACGTCCGCCCCCAGCGACCCGGGCGAGCGCAGCAGGGTGAGCGCGAGCAGGTCGGCGGCCATCACGACGAGGCCGCTCTGCGCGTGCACCGCCGCGACGACCTCGGACGGATCCCACACCCGGCCCGACGCGCCCGGGTACTGGATGAACGCCCCGAACGCCTCGAGCTGCTCGGGGTCGGCGCGATACGTGGTCTCGTGCAGCTCGATGCCGACGGCGGCGGCCCGCTGCGCGAGCAGGTCCTTGGTCTGCGGCAGCGCGTCGGCATCCACGAGGAACACGTTCGACGTCGACTTGGACGCGCGGCGGGCCAGCAGCATCCCCTCGGCGACGGCGGTCGACTCGTCGAGCATCGACGCGTTGGCCGTCGCGAGACCGGTGAGGTCGGTGACCATCGTCTGGAAGTTGATGAGCGCCTCGAGCCGTCCCTGGGAGATCTCGGGCTGGTAGGGCGTGTACGCGGTGTACCAGGACGGGTTCTCGAGCACGTTCCGCGCGATCACCGACGGGGTGAACGTGTCGTAGTAGCCGAGTCCGATCATCGGGCGGGCGACGCGGTTGGCGGATGCCAGGTCGCGCAGCTCGGCGAGGGCCTCCGCCTCGGTGGCCGCCGCCGGGATGGTGCTCGTCGCGCGCGGCGCGGCGTGGATGGATGCCGGCACCGCGCGCTGCACGAGCGCGTCGACGCTGTCGTAGCCGAGGGCGTCGAGCATCGTGCGCTGGGCGGCGGCATCCGTCCCGATGTGGCGTTCGGTGAAAGCGGCGCTCACGCGTCGCCGCCGGTCAGCGCCTCGTACGCGGCGCGGTCGAGGAGGCCGGCGGTGGCGTCCCCGGCGACCTGGATGCGCAGCAGCCAGCCGCCCTCGAAGGGCTCCGCGTTCACGAGCGACGGATCGTCGACGACCGCGTCGTTGACCTCGACGACCGTGCCCGAGACCGGGGCGTAGAGCTCCCCGACCGACTTGGTCGACTCGATCTCGCCGCAGACCTCGGCGGCGGTGACGTCCGTGCCGACCGCGGGGATGTCGACGTAGACGACGTCGCCCAGCTTGTCGGCGGCGAAGTCGGTGATGCCGACGGTCACGACATCGCCGTCGGCGGCGACCCACTCGTGCTCGGCGGTGTAGGACAGGGCGGTGAGGTCGGTCATTTGCTTCTCCGGTAGAAGGGCAGGGCGGTGACGGCCGCGGGGATCTGCGTGCCGCGGACGTCGAGGAACAGGGGAAGGTCTCCGGTCGCGAACGCCGGCTGGACGAACGCCATCGCGATGGGGTGGCCGAGCGTGGGGCTGAGAGCGCCGCTCGTCACCTCGCCGACCGCGTTGCCGTCCGCATCGGTCACGGCGTATCCGGCACGGCCGGCGCGTCGGCCCTCGGCGACGAGTCCGACGAGCACGGGAGCGTCGGCGGCAGGCTCGGTGCGGCCCTTGCCGACGAAGGCGTCCTTGGCGTCCACGACGACACGGCCGAGTCCGGCCTGGGCGGGCTTCATGTCGCGCGACAGCTCGTGTCCGTACAGCGGCATCCCGGCCTCCAGGCGCAGCGTGTCACGCGCGGCGAGGCCGGCGGGGACCAGGCCGAAGGGCTCGCCGGCGGCCAGCACCGCGTCCCAGAGCGCCCCCGCGGCCGCCGTCGGCACGAGCAGCTCGAAGCCGTCCTCGCCCGTGTAGCCGGTGCGTGCGACGAGCACGGACTCCGCGCCGAACGAACCCGGCACCCAGGCGTAGTACTTGAGGTCGTCGAGCTCGGGGATGGAGAGGTCCGGCGTCGCGCGCACGATCTCCTCGGCGCGGGGCCCCTGCACGGCGATGAGGGCGTACGCGTCGCTGACGTCCTCCACGACCACGTCGCCCGACACCCGGGCGGTGAACGCGGCCGCGACGGCGTCGCGGTTGCCGGCGTTCGAGATCACGAGGAACCGGTCGTCGCCCAGGCGGTAGACGATGACGTCGTCGATGATGCTGCCGTCGTCGGCGAGCACCAGCGAGTACTTGGCCTTGCCGATCGCCAGGGCGGACAGCCGTCCCGCGAGGGCATAGTCGAGGAAGGCGCCCGCCTCGGGGCCGGTGACGTCGAACTCGGCCATGTGCGAGATGTCGAAGAGGCCCGCGGCCTGACGCACGGCGTGGTGCTCGGCGAGGTCGGACGTGTAGCGGACGGGCATCATCCAGCCGCCGAAGTCGGTGAAGGATGCCCCGAGCGCTTCGTGGCGGTCTCGCAGGGGCGTGTACCTGCTCGGCTGCGGCGCGCTCTCGCGCGACGCGGGGGATTCTGACATGGCGGCTCCAGACGGGTTCGGGCGCAGGCGTCGATCGACACCTGCACTCCCCCTCTGTCATGGGCCTGAGAGTTTCACCGGGCGGACCCGGCTTTCACCGTCGGCGGATTTCGAAGCGGGAGTCGG